>CAZKXC010000004.1:0-52240 GCA_964556645.1 uncultured Halobellus sp. | reverse complement strand
CGAGCCGACCAAGGAGACGGCGTGTTCACCGCCGTCACGTCGTATCTCGTCCGTGGACTGTTGTTCATTCTCCCGGCGTTGGTCACGATCACGCTCATCGCGTTCATCTACGGATTCATCACCGACCTGTTGTCTCCCATCACGGCCGCCGTTCTCACCGTGACCGGACTGCCAGAGGTGGTCATCACGGGCGGCATGCTGCTCGTCGGACTCGCCATCACGGCCGTCATCGGAGCCGCGCTCGAATCGTTCCCGTACGTGGAGCGCGCGGCCGGGTACGCCCAGCGACGGATCGAGCAGGTGCCCGGCGTCGGAAGCCTCTACGGCGGGTTTCGAGAAATGAGCGAGACGGTCGCGAACGGCGAGGAGAGCTTCGAGGAGGTGAAACTCGTCGAGTATCCCACGGAGGGGGCGTACACGATGGCGTTCGTGACCGCAGATACTCCCGAGGCGATAGAAGCGAGCACCGGCCACGAGTCGCCCGGCATGGTCAGTTTGTTTCTTCCGATGGGGCCCAACCCCGTGATGGGCGGGTTCGTCATATACGTCTCGCGCGAGCGCGTTCACGACGTCGACATCTCCGTGGAGGAGGGGCTCCAGGCGGTCATCACGAGCGGCGTCGCGTTGAATCCGGACGCGCCGACACGCGTCCGTGACGAGCCGCCGGGGACCTGAGAGACCGCCCGCTCGTGGGAACGACAGCGCCGACCGTTTAACACCGCTCGGCTCGAAGACCGATCCGATGTGTGGCCGTTACACCCTGTTTACGCCCGCCGAAGCACTCGAGGCTCGGTTCGGGGCGACGTTTGACGCGGCGTTCGAGCCGAGTTACAACTGCGCGCCGGGCGAGGAGCTGCCGGTCATCACCGGAGCGGCGCCCGATCGAGCCGCGCGGATGACGTGGGGGCTCACCCCCTCGTGGGCCGAGGAATCGTTCGACCTGATCAACGCGCGCGCAGAGACCGTTCGCGAGAAGCGGAGCTTCGCCGACGCCTACGAGTCGCGGCGGTGTCTGGTGCCCGCGGACGGCTTCTACGAGTGGGTCGACGACGGCGACAGAAAACGGCCGTACCGCGTCGCCTTCGAAGACGATCGACCGTTCGCGATGGCCGGCCTCTACGAGCGGTGGGAACCCCCGAAGCCGGAGACGACACAGACCGGACTCGCCGCGTTCGGCGGCGGCAGCCAGACCGAAGACGAGGCCGACGGCTCCGACTCGGTCGTCGAGACGTTCGCCGTCGTGACGACGGAGCCGAACGAGCTGGTCGCCGACCTTCACCACCGGATGGCGGTGATCCTCGATCCCGACGCGGAGGAGCGCTGGCTCCACGGCGATCCGGACGAGACGACGGATCTCTTAGAACCGTATCCGGCCGCCGAGATGGCGGCACACCCGGTGTCGACGCGGGTGAACGCCGCCGGAACCGACGGACCGGAGCTGATCCAGCCCGTGGACGCGGACTGAGACGCCGCCGGTCCGCTCGGACGCCGACTGGCCTCGCCGCGTCGAGAAGCGCAAGCGGCCGCGACCGACGTCACACGGGGTCGGTCGGGTGGAGGAACGATTGGAACTCGATCGTGCGCCCTTCGGGGTCGCTGGCGAAGAACTGGTACACCCGATACTCGTCGTTCCGGCTGGGTTCCTCGTCGGCAATATCTTCGAGCCGCTGGTACATCTCGTCGACTTCCGCCTCGGTGTCGTACACGAACGTCGTGACGCCACACGTCTCCGCCTCCGTGCGCTCGCTGAACCCGATCAGCAGGTTCTCGTGTTTCAGAATGCTGATACCGGGTTGTTCGAGCCACGGTTCCATCCCGACCCGGTCGGTGTAGAACGTGACGAGCCGTTCGCGCTGGTCCGTTCCGAAGAATATCAGGCTCATGCCGACACGCAGATGCCGACACGACTTGAATCTCGTGGTCGATTCGGGCGACGCGGCCGTCACTGCGTGGCTCGCTCGAGTATCGCTACGGGCGACGCGTCCGGGAGACGGGTGGCCGCGCGCCACAGGTCGGCGGTCTGGTCGCCGAGGACCGGCTCGACCAGCCGTTCGAACTTCGATCGGAGTTCGTCTCGCGAGAACGGATTCGCCGCGTCTCCCTTGGCGTGTCTGATCTCCGCGGTCAGTGTCCGGCCGTCGGTCAGCTGAATCGTCACCCGCGTCGGCCGGGCGTCTGGCACCAGTGTGCGGTACTCGTCGGTCGTTCGCACCTCGACGCGGTCTGCCAGCTCGTGCGTCTCCGCACACAACGCGTCCGCCGAGAACGCCGACTTGCCGGAGTGACCGTTCACCAGCCGGGTCGCCACGGCGAACGGAATCGAGAACTTCGCTTGAAGATCGGTTGTCGGCCGAGAGGTCTGGAGCCGCGACGCGGCCGGATACGTCTCGACGAGAACGGAGTCGACGTCCTCGCGGTCGAACTCGTGGTCCGCCTCGAGCGCGTCGAGCGCGTCCAACGCGCCGTGCGTGTACCGACACGCCGCGTGAACCTTGAAGTAGCCGCGGGTGAACTCCCAGCGGTCACCCAGTTCGGCGGCGACGGCGCGCTCGTCGAACCCGTCGGCCGTCATTCGGTCCAGGTGACGGGAGAGCCCGGATTCGAGCCCGGAGAAGTCGGCCGCGGCCTTATCGGCGGCGAGGATCCCGTTCATCGCGCTCATTCCGGTGTAGCTGTTGCGTACCGTCGCCCCCTCGAGTGCCGCGTCGAACGACGTGTGAAGCGCGTGGTTGGCCGCGATCCGCATCGCCGCGAGCAGGTCGGGCTGGTCGTACTCGCGGAGTTTCCCGACGCCGACGGCCGCGCCGACGGTTCCCCACACGCCGTGCATGTGGTACGCGTCGGCCAGCGGCGTACAGGCGATCCCCACCCGGGCGCCCACCTCGTATCCGGCCACGAACGCCGTCAGAAACTCCGTTCCGGTCGGATCAGAGCGCGATTCCGCCTCGGCGAACACCGCCGGAAGGACGTGCATCGCCGGGTGGCCGGCGCAGTACTTGTGGCCTTCGTCGACCTCGAGAACCGACCCCGCGCTGCCGTTGATCAGCGCCGCCCTGTCCGCGCTCGTTTCGAGGTCGGTTCCCAGGATCGACGCGTCGCCGCGTCTGGTGTCGGCGCTCAGCTCCGCGAACTCGGCGACGTACGGCGCGGTCGAGCCGCCGATGATCGCCCCGAGTGAGTCCGCGACGATCAGCGAGGCGTCGTCGATTCGGTCGGTCGGCACGTCCGAGAGAACGAAGTCGGCGGCGAACTCGCTGGCGGCCGTCGCCTCGCGGGTCGATTCGGGCGGTTCTCGGCCCATCAGCGCCCCCACTCCGGCAGTTCTCGTTCGACGAACTCGCCGACGCCCTCCTCGGCGACGATGTCGCCGTCGGCGGCGACGAGATCGCCTCTGAGAAACGTCTTTTCGACCCCTCCGGTAGCCGTCATCCCGTCGTATATCGAGAACGTCGCGTTGGAGGCGTTGTCCGCGGCGGTTATCACGTCGGTTCGCGACGGGTCGAAGACGACGACGTCGGCGTCGGTCCCCGGTTCGAGCGTCCCCTTCCGTGGCAGCCCGAACGTCTCCGCCGGATTCGTACACAACAGACGGACGAGAAACGGAAGCGAGTAGCCTCGCTCGTCGACCACGAGCGAGTACACCATCGGCAGGCTGTACTGAAGCGAGTTGGCGCCGAACGGGGCGTCCCACCAGTTATCGGCGCGTTTGTCCTCCTCGTGGTACACCGAGTGGTCCGTCGAGACGACCGACAACGTCCCGTTCGCTAAGTGCTCGAACAACGCCTCCCGGTCGTCGTCGGTCCGCAGCGGCGGGGCGATCACCGGACGGGCTCCCTGCGTCTCGTAGGCCGCTCTGGTCAGCGCGAGGTAGTGCGTACACGTCTCGGCCCGGACGTTCGAGTGGTCCTCCTGAAACGACCGGATCACCTCGGCCGAGTCCCGGCAGGTGGTGTGAACGCCGTAGTACTTCACGCCGTGTTCGACGGCCGTTCTGACGGCGTCTTCGGCCGCCATCGCCTCACAGTAGCGCGGACGCGAGTCCGGGTAGTGTGTCGGGTCACCCTTTCCGTCGCGCCTGAACTGCTCGGTGAGCGCGTCACAAACCGACGGGTCCTCGGTGTGTAACGCCGCGACGGCGTCGAGTTCGGCCAGCCGCTCGAACGCCTGAATCATGAACCCGTTCGACACCCCCACCTCGTAGTTGCTCATAAACATCTTGAACGAGGTGACGCCCGCGTCGATCGCCGGGGCGATCTGATCGAGCGTCGCCGGCTCCTCGCGGTGGAGGACGCCGTGGAGCCCGTAATCGACGTACGCCTGGTCGGTTTTCGACCGCTTGTGGTCGATTCCGTCGAGAAGGTCTTTCGACTCGTCCGCGATGCGGCGGTCGCCGCCCTGGAACGCGAAGTCGATGAACGTCGTGACGCCGCCGAGCGCGGCCGCCGCCGTCTCGGTCGGCATCGTCCCCGCCCTGTCTTCGGGCACCTCGTCGACGTGAACGTGCGGATCGACCACGCCGGGGATCACGAGCTTTCCGGTCGCGTCCACTCTCGTCTCGGCGCTCGGCAGAACCGCTTCTTCGCCCACGGCGGCGATCTGATCGCCGTCGATCGCGACGCTCGCGTCGCGCACGCCGGTCGGCGAAACGACCCGCCCGCCGGCGATGATCGTGTCCACGCTCATCGATACCGACTCACACCCCACCCAGTTAAAGTATGGGCGTTTCGCCGCCGCGGCTGCGCGCGGGTCAGTTCAGGTCGAGTCCGTCTCCGTCAGACGACTCGGTTGCGGAGGTCGTCGAGCCGTCCCTCGCTGAACGCCCGGTAGTTGTGTTCGACCACCGCCCCGACCCGTTCGGCGAACAACGGAGACCCGCCGGCCATATGGGGGGTGACGAGAACGTTCTCGAGGCTCCACAGCGGCGACGTCGGCGCCAACGGCTCGTCTGCGGTAACGTCGAGGATCGCGCCGCCGAGTTCGCCGGTCTGGAGCGCCGCGATCAGGTCGTCCTGGTCGGCGATGGCGCCGCGCGCGATGTTGACGAACACGGCGTCGGGCGACATCGAGTCGAACGCGGTGCGGTCGAACAATCCGCGCGTCTCGGCCGTCAGCGGGCAGGCGACGACGACGTAGTCCGCACGGCCCAGAACCGTGTGGAGGTCGCCCGGCGCGTACGCCTCGTCGACCGCCGACGGAACGTCGTCGAGGTCTCGTTTGACGCCCAGTATCCGCATCCCCAGCGCGCTCAGGCGGTCGGCGATCCGCCCGCCGATCGCACCGACCCCGACGATCCCGGCCGTCTTTCCGGTCAGCTCCTCTGGCGCAAACCGGCGCCAGGCGGCGTCTGCGCCCTGTCGGTGCGCCCTGAACAACCCGCGTTCGAACGCGAGAATCGAGCCGAGAACGTGTTGTGCCACCGGCTCGGCGTGAACGCCCGACACGGTCGTCAGCGTCACCCCCTGGTCCTCGAGCGTGTCCGGATCGTATCGGTCGTAGCCGGAGCTCAGCGACTGGATCCACTCGACGGCCGTTCCCTCCACCAGGGTCGCCTGGTCGAGCCGGTGTTCGACGACGATCGGAACCGTCTCCAGCAGCTCGATCGTCTCCTCGCGGTCGCTCGCGCGGACGAGCGTCCCCTCGGGAAGCCGGTCGCGCAGTTCGTCTGCTATCGCGTCGAGACCCCCTCGGTTCTCCGGCGGCGACCGGTGACAGAGGAGGATGTCGGGGTGGCTCATTCGTACCGATCCACACACGTGACGTATAAAACGTTCGTGCGGGCGAACACCGCGACGGCCGGAACCGACGCCCGCCGGCGCCGCGTCTCAGAGGTCAGAGCCGGCCGGCGTCGACGTGGTCGACGAGCTCCGACCCCGCGGCCCGCCAGTCGTCGGCCGCCCGCTCGAACAACGCCGTCGCCCGGTCTTGGGCCTCGGCGACGATGGCGTCGGCATCCGCGGGCAGAAACTCCCGGTCGGCGACGACCCGCTCGCCCGCGACGAACACGTCTCTGACCTCTCGACCGGTCGCCGAGTAGACGAGGTTCGGAACGGCGGTGTGGAACGGGCGGTCGACGGTCGGCGCGACCGCCGGCGCGGTCGTGTCGACGGTGATCACGTCGGCCTGTTTGCCGACCTCGAGCGTGCCGACCCGGTCGTCGATGCCGAGCGCCCGGGCCCCGCCGACGGTCGCGAGCGCGAGCGCCTCCCAGGCCGGCATCGCGGTGGGATCGGTCGCGTCCGTCTTCGAGAGGATCGCCGCCGTGCGCGTCTCGCGAAACATGTCGTGGTGGCCCGGCCCGGGCGCCTGGTCGGTGCCGAGCCCGACCGTTCCGCCGAGGGCGGCGTAGTGGGCCATCGGCGGCACGATGCCGTCGATAGCGCCGATAGAACTCGGGCAGCCGACCATCCGTGCGCCGGCCTCGACCATCCGCTCGCGCTCCGCGGGCGTCGTGCCGTGACAGTGTGCCGCGAGCAGGTCTGAGCCGAGCAGACCGACGTCGTCGAGCACCGAGACGGTCGTCTCGGCCGCGCCGTAGCGTTCTTCGATCTGTATCGCCTCGCGTTCGCCCTGTGCGACGTGCATGTGAACCCCCGCGTCGCGCTCGCGGGCGGCCTCGTGGATCTGCTCGAGCAGGCCGGGCGAGATCATGTCCAGCGCCTGCGGGCCGTACATCGGCGTCACCAGCGGGTCGTCGCCGAAGTCGTCGAAGAGGGCGTTCGCCCGTCGGAACGCCCGCTCGCCGCGGTCGCGGTCGAACTCGTAGAGTTCTCGCGGGCCGAGATCCGAGCGGTCCTCGCGAACCTCGTTGATCGTCTCGATGGCGACGACGCGGGTCCCGAACGGGCGGTAGACCGATTCCACGAGGTCGCCGACGCGGTCTGCGTACTCGCCGACCGTGGTCGCGCCGGCGAGCGTCGCCTCGAGGACGCCGAGGCGCGCGCCCGCGACGCGGTCGTCGGCGTCGGACTCTGCCGCGAGCGGACCGAGCCCGCGGTTCATCCACTCGATCTCCGGTACGTCCTGTGCGCCGCCGCGCAGGAGCGTGTGTTTGCTGTGGACGTGTGCGTCGACCAACCCCGGCATCGCCACCAGCCCGCTGCCGTCGATGACCGTCTCGGCGTCGGCGGGGTCGAAGTCCGCCGCCGGACCGACGTACGCGAGCTCGTCGCCGTCGATGCCGACGGCGCCGTCCTCGATGATTCCGGGCGATCCGTCCGCGAACGTCAGCACCGTCGCGTCCACGATAGCCGTGTCCATACGCGTGGCTGTCGCGGCCGTGATATCAAAGCTTGGTGTGGCAACCACTCGCATATGCGGTCGGAGCGGAGACGCGCTCGGAGACGACCGCACCGAAAACCGGACGCGGTCTCTCGACCGGGCGCTCGCGGGCGTCCGTCAGTCCATGCGCGAGCGCGGGTCGAGGATGTCCCGCAGGCCGTCGCCGATGAGATTGAACCCCATCACGAGGATGAAGATGAACAACCCGGGGAACACCGAGTACCACCAGTGGGTGGGCATGAACTGCCGGCCGTTGGCGACCATCAGCCCCCACTCTGGGGTGGGCGAGGAGGCGCCGATGCCGATAAACGAGAGGGAGGCGGCCACGAGGATCACCCAGCCCATGTCCATCGTGGCCTGGACGAGCAGGCTCGTGATGCTGTTGGGGAGCAGATGGCGGAACATGATTCGGGCCTTGCTCGCGCCGAGCCCCTCGACGGCCTGGACGTACTCCGCTTCTTTCACCTCTTTCACCTCGCTTCGGAGCAGTCGCACGTACCAGGGCCACCAGGTGACGATCAGCGCGAGCATCACGTTTCGCAGGCTCGGTCCCAACGCCCCCGCGACCGCGACCGGGAGGATGAGCCGCGGAACCGAGACGAACACGTCCGTCACGCGCATGATGAGCATCTCCAGCCGGCCGCCGACGTAGCCGGCGGCCAGCCCCAGCGGGATACCGATCGTCAGCGCCGACCCGACGACGAGGACGGCGATCCGGATCGAGATCTGTGCGCCGAACAACACCCGCGAGAAGACGTCTCGGCCGAGCGCGTCGGTGCCGAACGGATGGGCGGCCGACGGCGCCTCGAGCCGCTGGTCGAGGTTCGTGACCGACCCCACGTGCTCGGGATAGGGGGCGATCAGCTCCGCGGAGAGCCCCACGAGCACGACGAACAACACCATGACGATGCCGGCGATCGTCAGCCGGTTCTTGCCGAGAATGTAGGCGGCCTCGCGGACCGCCTCGATGATCCCGCGGTGGCGCTCCCGGAACGTTTCCGTCTCGCCGGCGGCCGCGTCGCCGGTCGCCATCAGCCGCTCACCTCCACTTCGGGGTCAATGTAGGTGTGAAGCACGTCGACGAAGAAGTTCACGAGGAGGTATCCCATCGCGAAGATCACCGTGACGCCGAGGATCCCGTTGAAGTCGGTCGCCAGCACGGCGTTGTACAGGAACAACCCGATCCCGCGGATGTTGAAGACGATCTCGATGACGACCGAGCCGCCGAGAAGCAGGCCGTACGAGAGCCCGACGGCGGTGATGACGGGCATGATCGCGTTCCGGAGCGCGTGGCGTATCAGGATCACCTTCGATTTGAAGCCGTGGGCTCTCGACCACTCGATGTAATCCTGGTTCAGCGTCTCGATCATCGACGAGCGCGTGATCCGCGTCGTCTGTGCCAGCGTCCCCAAAGAAAGGACGATGACCGGCAGCGCCAGGTGTTCGAGCGACGCGAGGAAGGCGTCGAGCCGAAGCGCCAGCGCGCTGTCGACGAGCATCATCCCCGTCGCCTCCGGCGGCTTGGCCAGGTTCTGTGGGAACCGACCGCCCGAAGGCAGCCAGCCGAGATACGAGTAGAACAACAGCTGAGCCAGAATCGCCATCCAGAACTGCGGGACCGAGACGCCGCTTATCGCCATGAGCCGCGAGCCGTGGTCTAACGACTCGTCCTTGTAGATGGCCGAGCCGATCCCCAGCGGAATGCCGATCGCCAGCGCGAACACCACGGCGCCCGTCGTCAACTCGAACGTCGCGGGGAACCGCGCGGTCAACTCCTGTACGACCGGGCGCTGGGTGGCCACGGACTGACCGATCTCCTGGTTGACGATCAGGTTGTACATGAAGTCGACGTACTGTTCTGACAACGGGTCGTCGAGCCCGTACTCTTCTCGGATCGACTGGATCTGTTCTTCTGTCGCCTTCGCGCCGGCGATGACCGCGGCCGGGTTCCCCGGGATGATCCGGGAGATACCGAACACGAGCGTCAGGATGCCCCAGAAGGTCACCACCATCGCGATGAGCCGGCGCACCAGATAACTCTTGAAATCCATGTGAGCGGTGTGGGTAGTGGGTCGCTACCCGTTACTCGTTCTTCGTGAACTGGTGGGCCGGAACGTAGTTGAAGTCGCCCGGCGTGTAGCTGTAGTTCGGAATGTTCGCGTTGATCGCGCGAACGTACTTCTCCTGGTAGAGCCAGATGATCGGAACGTCGTCGAGCAGCATGTTTTGCATCTGTCTGTAGAGCTCGCCGCGCCGCTCGCGGTCGCCGGTGTCGCGCGCCTCGATGTACAGCTCGTCGTAGTCGGGGTTTGAGTAGTAGGCCGTGTTCCACCCGTCTGGCGGGTGATACTCGCCCCAGTAGCGAACTGCCGGACCGTCCGGGTCGGCGACGTCGGGCCAGCCGCTGTACATCAACAGGTCCGGCATCGTCTCGGCCGAGGTGAGCTGCTCGTAGAGGTTCGACCACGGGATGTCCTCGTGTTCGATGTTCACGCCGATCTCCTCGAAGTTGGCGACCAGCGCGGAGCCGACCTGTTCGTTCTCCGAGCCCTGGATCGAACGGAACGTCAGCTCGCGGCCGTCGTAGACGCTCTCGTCGAGGAACTCTCGCGCCTGTTCCAGATCGCGGCGGTACTGACCCTCGGTGACGCGGAACGGCACCCCCTCGGGCCACGGGGTCCCCCACGGGACGCCGACGCCGATCAGGTCCTCGGCTATCCCCTGATAATCGGCGGCGTACGCCAACGCCTTGCGGAAGTTGACGTCGCTCGTCGGCTCGCGCTGGGTCATCATGAACACGTACTTCGCGTAGAGGTCCGGCCCCGCGTCGTACATCCTGACGTTGTCGTTCTGGTTGACCACCTCCTGGGTGTTCGACCAGTTGATGTCCCGCGAGACGTCGATGTCGCCTCGGCCGACGCGTTGTTTCTGGGTGAGCTGTTCGCGGACGATCTCCCCGCGGAACGTGCCGATGTTCGCCTCCTCGGGAATCGCGAGGTTCGCCGGCGGATCCTCGATGTCGAACCGCCAGTTGTCCTCGTCGAGCGTCGCGACGAACTGGTTCCCCTCGTCCCACTCCTCGAAGTTGAACGCGCCGGTGCCGTGGACGTTCGTCTTGAAGTACTCGTGGCCCAGGTTTTCTTCGTCCTGGTGTTCGTCGAGGGCCGTCGGGTTCATGATCGACGTCGTGACGAACGTCATCTGTGCCGGCGCCGGCCCGTACGATCCCGTGGCGTTGACCGTGATCTCGTGATCGCCGGATTCCTCGATGCTCTCGATCCAGTCGTACGGCTTGGACTGGCCGGCCGTCAGGTTCTTCGCGCGCTCGAGCGATCGTCTGGCGGCGTAGGCGTCGAACGGGGTTCCGTCGTCGAACTCGACGCCCTCGCGGAGCGTGAACACCCACTGTTCGGCGCCGTTGACCGGCTCCCAGTCGGTCGCCAGCATCGGGCGAATCGTCGTCGGATCCTCCTTTTCGTAATCCAACAACGTGTCGTACACCGTCCCCAACTCGATCATCGTCCCGTCGTTGATCGCCTGGGGGTCGAGGTGGGTCAGCGCCTGGTTTTTCGCCTTGATGAACACCTGCATTCCGTCGCCGGACTCGTCTTCGGAGTCGCCGCCGGAGCTCTCGGAGTCGCTGCCCTCGCTTCCCTCGCTCTCGCCGTCGCCGCTGCCCGACGAGCCGTTGCCCGTACAGCCCGCGAGCCCGGCCAGGCCGCCGAGCCCAACTGCTTTGAGGAACTGTCGTCGACGGTCGTCGTAGCCTCTGCGATCGTCTTCGTGCTGTGACATAACTTCCCATGAGAAGTCGCCCATAATAAATATTGGTGACGTCGACACCGGCGGTTCGACGCGAGCAGACGGTCGGCTGCGGAGCGGCCCGGATCGGCGCCCGACGAGGCCCCGGTACGATTATTCATCTCCGAGCGAATGATCGGCGCATGTCAGACGCGACGGTCTGTGTCACGTACGACTTCGACGCCGTCTCGGCGTGGACGGCCAACGGAATGCCGGGCTATCACTCGTGGGGAGTGTACGGAGCCGAGGTTGCCGCCCCGCGCCTGCTCGAGTTACACGACCGCCTCGACGTCCCCGCGACGTGGTTCGTCCCCGGCCACACCGCGGAGAGTTTTCCGGAGGCCTGCGGCGACGTCTGGGACCGCGGCCACGAGATACAACACCACGGCTGGAGCCACCGCTCGTTGCCCTCCTTCGAGAGCCGGGCGGCGGAACGCCGGGACATCGAGCGAGGGATCGAGGCGATACGCGACCTCACGGGCCGGCGCCCGCGCGGATTCCGCACGCCCGACGGCGGCTTCTCGGAGCACACCGTCGACCTCCTCGTCGATCTCGGCTTCGAGTGGGACTCGAGCGGCACCGCCCACGACTTCCGGCCGTACCGACTTCGTCGAAGCCCCGAGACGCCGGTCGACGCCCCGTACCGCCGGGGCGAGCCGACCGACATAGTCGAGGTGCCGTGCGTCTGGCACCGCGACGACTGGATGCAGCTGTTCCCCGTCGTCTCGGGGCCGGAGTGGGTGGCGTACAGCGAGGAGCCGGCGGTGTTCGAGCGGTGGTCGACCGAGCTCGACTGGCTGGCCGACCACGACCCCGGCGGCGTGTACGTGCTCCTCTTGCATCCACAGTGTGCGGGGCGGGCGCCGTTTCTCGAACACCTCGAAGTGTTTCTCTCGGAGCTCCGCGGGCGCGACGACATCGAGTTCGCCGAGGTGAGCGAGGTGGCGGCGTCGGTCGGGCGCTGACGCCGCCTCGCCGGTCGCGGGCCGTCGAGACAGTTCGGAGGTCGGCGGCTACGAGTCTGACGCCCTCCCGCCGTCGGCTGCCGCCTCGCGGTCGCCGACGGCCGCCTCGTCTGCGGGATCGTTGAGGTGACAGGCGAACGTGCGGTCGGCGACGCCCTCGCGTTCGACCAGCGCCGGCTGCTCGTTCAGACACCGCTCGCCGACCTCCTCTTGGCGGTGACAACGGGGGTGGAACCGGCACCCCGACGGCGGGTCGATCGGCGACGGCGGGTCGCCGACCAGCTCGACCCGCTCGCGGCCCTCGTCGGGATCGACGGGGTGGAGCGCGGAGAACAACGCCTGCGTGTACGGGTGAGCGGGCGAGGAGAACACCTCGCGGGTCGGTCCACGCTCGACAATCTCGCCCAGGTACATCACCGCCGTTCTGTCACAGAGGTGGTTGACGACCGAGAGGTCGTGGCTGATGAACAGGAACGTGAGGTCCATCTCAGATTGTAGGTCCGAGAGGAGTTTCAGGATCCGCGCTTGGACGGAGACGTCGAGTGCGCTCGTCGGCTCGTCGAGCACGAGAAAGTCCGGCTCGAGCATCAGCGCCCGGCCGAGGCCCACCCGCTGGCGCTGGCCGCCGGACAGCTCGTGGGGAAACCGCGAGCGGTACGTCGCCGGGTCGAGGTCCATCCGTTCTAACATCCGGTCGACCTTCTCGTCGGCGTTTTCGGTCCGGTCGTGGATCTCGAGCGGCTCGACGAGCGTCTTTTTCACCGTTCGCCGGGGGTTCAGGCTCGAATCGGGGTCCTGATACACCATCTGTATCCGGCGGCGGAGCTCGTTGAGCCGCTCGCCGGAGACGTCCGTGACCTCCTCGCCGTCGAGCCGAATCGAGCCGTCGGTCGGCTCGATGAGTCGCAACAACGTCTTGCCGAGGGTGGTCTTGCCACAGCCCGATTCGCCGACCAGCCCGACGGCCTCTCCTCGCTGGATGTCGATGTCCACCCCGTCGACCGCCTTGACGCTCCCGACCTGGCGTTTGAGGATCCCCTCGCGTATCGGGAAGTGTTTCTCGAGACCGCGGATGCGGACGAAGGGCTCGGTGGAGTCGCTCACGACGGATCGACCTCGAAACAGGCCGCACGGTGGTCGTGGCTCGGCCGCTTCTCCTCCAGCGGCGGGTGGTTCGTGCGACAGTGTTCCGTTGCCAGCGGACACCGGTCGTAGAAGCGACAGCCGTCGTTCGGGTCGACGAGGTCCTGGACGGTGCCGTCGATCGATTCCAACTCCTGTTCGGTCTCTGCGCCCATTCGCGGGATAGCCCGGACCAGCCCCTTCGTGTACGGGTGAACCGGGTTCTTGATCACCTCCCGGGTCGGGCCGATCTCGGCCGTCTGGCCGGCGTACATCACGACCACCCGGTCACAGAGCCGCGAGATGACCCGGAGGTCGTGGGTGATGATGAGCACCGAGAGGCCGTACTCCTCGCACATCTCCTCGATGAGGTCTAACAGCTGTGCCTCGGTCGTCTTGTCCAGCGCCGTCGTCGGCTCGTCTGCGATCAGGAGGCTCGGCCGGCACGCCAGCGATTTCGCGATGAGCACCCGTTGTTTCATTCCGCCGGAGAACTCGTGTGGGTAATCGTCGTAGCGCGCCTCGGCCTCCGGGATGCCGACGTCGTCCATCAGCTCTACGGCCCGTTCGCGGGCGTCTGTCTCGTCGGCGCCGCGGACCTCTCTCGCGACTTCGGCGATCTGCTCGCCGACCCTGAACGCGGGATTCAACGCGTTCGTCGGGTTCTGGAAGATCATCGCGATCTCCCGGCCTCTGATCTCCTCGCGGACCTGTGCTTCCGGCAGGTCGAGCAGATTCTGGTCTTTGTATCGGATGGTGCCGTCGACGATGCGCCCCGGTTCGCGGATGAGACGGAGAATCGAGCGGGCGGTCACGCTCTTGCCACACCCGCTCTCGCCGACAATGCCGACGATCTCGTTTTCGCCCACGCTCAGCCGGACCTCGTCCAGCGCCTCGACCGTCCCGCGGTAGGTCTCAAACTGCGTGACGAGGCCCGATACCTCCAGGAGAGCGTCGTCTCGCTCATCGGGTGGTGCCGTTCGAGAGTGCACTGCCGCCGGTTTGCCGATGATCGATATTAAAACCCTGTGGCGAGTCACCACGCCACGTCCGACAGGCATCAGTCGATGAGAACGGGACCGGACGGCCGCGCGCGGGTCACTCGGCCTCGTAGACGACCTCGCCGCCGAGTATCGTGGCCTCGACCCGACGGTCGCCGACCGTCGCCGGGTCCTCGTAGGGATCGCCGTCGAGAACGACCGCGTCCGCGAGGTAGCCCGGCACCAGCCGGCCCGTCTCGGTCTCGGCGAACGCCGCGCGAGCCGCCCCGCGGGTGTACGCCGCGACCGCCTCGTCGACGCTCAGCCGCTGTGAGTCGGCGTCGGCCGTCACCGCCTGGTGGATGCCGAACAACGGTCCCGGAGGCATCTTGTCGCTCCCGAACGCGACCGAGACCCCCGCATCGAGCATGTCGGCGTAGCGGTTGTTCGCCGGGAGCGCCTCGGCGCCGAGACGCGCCTCGTACAGTCCGTCGGGACGAGCCCACCGGAGAAAGTTGGGCTGGACGCTCGCGACGACGTCTGCGGCCGCCATTCGCTCGATCGCCTCGTCGCTCGCCAACTCGGCGTGTTCGACCCGCAGCCGGGGCTCGACGTCCTCGCTGTACGCCTCGCGAACCGCCTCGTAGCGGTCGAGCACCTCGTCGATCGCCGCGCCGCCGATGGCGTGGGTGGCGATCTGCTGGTCGGCCCGCGCCGCCTCGCGGAACCACGCCTCCAGCTGGTCGCCGTCGTTGACCAACAGGCCGTCTTCGCCGTCGGCGTCGGCGTACTCGTCGTGGAGCTTGGCGGTTCGCGCGCCGAGCGAGCCGTCCGAGAAGGTCTTCAGCCCGCCGACCCGCAGCCGGTCGTCGCCGAACCCGCTCGCCAGCTCGAGGTCGGACAGCGACGCCGCCTGCGAGGCGTGGACGTAGTACGTCACCCGCAGGTCGAGCTCGTCGGCCCGCCGCGCGGCGTGAAGCGCCTCGTGTCTGACGTTGCCGTGGTCGCGAACCGCGGTGAGCCCCGCCATCGTCTGGACCGAGGTCACGCCGAGCTCGTGGTAGCGGTCGGCGGCGGCCGCGAGCGCCCGGCGCAGCTTGTCGGCGTCCGGGTGTGCGGCGACCCGCACCCGACCGACGGCCTCCTCGACAACCCGCCCGGTTCGGCGACCCGCCGCGACGACGACGTCGTCTTCGACGCCGTCGAACGAGACGCGGTCGAGCGCCGGCGTGTTGAGCCCGGCGGTGTGGCCGTCGACCCGGTAGGCGACCACGGGAGCCGTCTCGCTGACGGTGTCGAGGTCGTCACGCGTCAGGTACTCTCGGTCGCCCTCGGGCCAGGTGCTCTCGTCGTAGCCGAAGCCGAGCACCCACTCGTCGGGGTCGCTCTCGGCGGCGTTGGCCGAGAGGCGGTCGAGCGCCTCCGAGCGGTCGGCGGCGGCCGAGAGATCCGTCTCGATGCGCTGGATCCCGACCGAGAAGACGTGGGTGTGGGCGTCGACGAACCCCGGGAGGACGACCCGGCCGTCGAGGTCGATCGTCTCGGGGTCCGCGGCGGCCGCCCGGCAGTCGGCCGTGTCGCCGGCCGCCTCGACGACGCCGTCGCGAAACAGGATCGCCTCGGTCGTCGTGCGGTCGTCGTCGAGGAGCCGAACGGTGCCGTCGTACAGGAGGAGTTCCTCGTGTGTGCGTGCGCGTGTCACGCCACGGGAGAACGAGGGCTCGGAGATAAGCCTGCCGGCGACGCCGGTCAGGGCGCGACGACGTCGACGATCGTCTCGGCGTCGACGACGACGTTGTACGCGGCCTCGTCGTCGTTCCACAACACCAGCCCGTTTTCGACGAAGACGACCGCGCCGTAGTCGGCCTCGCGGAGCCCGCGGTTGAGCTCCGTCTCCCGCGTACAAACCAGGTAGTGGTCGACCGCCTGCGAGCCGTCGCCGACGCGATACACCGGGTTGCCGCCGTCGCTGAGATCGCGGCTGAGCTTCACCGCGAGCAGGTTCACCCGGTCGGTCACGTGAGCCTCGGAGTCGGCCATGCGCGCACACCGGTCGGCGTCGGCGCGGACGTCGGCCCGGCGCTCGCCGTCGGTTCTGAGGATCGAGTAGGCGAACTGCACGTCGACGTTGTGGAACTCGCCGGGCTCGTCGGTTGCCTCGCGGGCCGCCGCCTCGTCGATCCGCCGCTGGAACGGCGGGACGGCGAGGTCACCGCGGACGTCGAACGACCAGCCGCGGTCGCTCGGCGCCGCCCCCGGCCAGAGCCGAAGCCCCGGCGAGTACACCCCGACGTCGGCGTCGGGAGACGCGACCGCGCGCTCGGTCTCGCGGAGCCCGATCGCCGTTTCTCTGTCCGCGGGCGCGAGCGCGAGAACGCTGCCGTCGGCCGCCAGCGCGTCGACGCCGGCTTCGACGACGGCGACCGGGTCCGCAAGCTCCGAGAGCACGTTTCCGAACACCACCAGGTCGAAAGGGGCGTCGTCGGTGACCGCGGCGTCCGCTTCGGCCGTGAGCCCGAACGCCGATTCGGCCGTCGTCCGGTGGATCGTCGGCCGGAAGTTCCGGTTCGTCTCCGCGAGCAGCCGGTCGAGCACGTCGGCGGCCGGGCTGGGCTCGACCGCGTGGTAGTCGACGACCGCGTCCGCCGGGAGGTAGTCGTGGAGCCCGAGCGCCGGCCCGCCGACGCCGGCGCCGACGTCGAGAACCCGAAGCGCCCGGCCGAGCAGCCCGTTCTCGGCCAGGTCGTCGAGGACGTAGCCGACGGCGGCGTAGTAGTCCGGCAGGTGATACACCGCGTAGCCGAGCGCCGCGATCCGGTCGTACTGGACGTCGTTGCCGAAGAAGTAGTCGGTCTTCAGCCGGCGGATCGCTTCTCGAAGGTCGTCGCCGGAGTCGCCGACGTGCCAGTTCGCGCCGAACTCCGCGACGAGGAGGTCCTCTAACGCGAACGCGTACGCCTCCGGGAGGGCGTCCGGCGCCCACCCGGGCGGGCGAACCGGGTCGTCGCTGACCGGCACGAAGCTCCCGTCGTCGCGCTCGCGCAGCCCGAGATCGAACGCCTCCTCGCGGAGCGTCTCGCGGACGACCGCGGGGTGAGGGGTGCCCTCGATGTACGCCGATATCTCCTCGGGGTCGATGGGGCGGACGTGGCGCAGGTAGTTGGCGGTGTTTCGGACCGCCGTCGTGTCGATCATGGTGTCGGTGGGCGCGGCGTCGGGGCTCACTCGTGTCGGTCTCGGGGAGCGGACTCGCCGCGGGCCCGCTCGTATAACTCCGCGAAACGGTCGGCGTCGGCGTCGGCGATCTCGCGGGCGGCCGCGGCGACGTCGTCTGCGCCGTCGAAGGCGCGCTGGATCTCGGCGTACACGCCGGGCGCCCCCTCGGTGACCGTGTCGGCGACGTCCTCGAGCGCGGCGGAGACGGGTGTGTGAAACTCCTCGCGGACCTCCTCGCCGGCGAGTCGCCACGCCAGCACCGCGGCGTGTGCGGCCGACTGGACCGTCTCCATCGCTCGGTCGTGTTCTGCGGCCGTGGTCTCGAAGACGTCGTTGCCGCCGGCCTCGATCGCCGTCGACACCGTCTCGATCGCCGGTCCCGGCTCGTCGACGACGGCGGCGACGTTGCCGGGAACCCGCGGCGGCGCGAACAACGGGTGATAGCTCGCCCGTTCGAGGCCGGGCGCGTGCTCGCGCATCGCCTCGACCGCCGCGGTCATCTCGCCGGAGACGTCGAAGATCGCCCGGGTCGCCCGGGACGCGTACGCCGCGACCGCGTCGGGGACCGCGGACATCGGGACCGCGAGACAGACGGCCTCGTGTGTCGTCTCCGCGTCGACCGGGACGGCGTCGGCCGCTCGGGAGCCGGCGGCGTCGGCCGCGACCGCCCGGTCGCGGTCGGTGAACGTCACGCTCGCGTCGACCGGCGAGCCGTCGGCTGTGAGGGTGTCTGCCACCCAGCGGCCGATCTCGCCCGCGCCGACGACGAGCAAATCCATTCGTGCGAGTCGACGGCCCGCGAGGGGTAAAAAGGCTCGACTCGGTCGTCTCAGCCGTCGACCCCGGTTCGACGGGCCGCCTCGAGCGGCGGCGTGACCGCACGAACCGCCGGCAACAACGCCAGCGCGACGGCGAGTTCGAGCCCGCCGACGGCGAGAAACGCGGCGCGGTAGCCGAACGCGCCGGTGACGCCGCCTCCGACGAGAAACCCCGCGAGAAAGCCGAGCGAGCCGAACACGTTGAACACGCCCATCGCCGCGCCGCGGGCGGCCGGGTCGACCAGGTCGGTGACGAGCGCCATCGTCGCCGGCGCCATCAGCGCGCCGCAGACGCCGACGAGCGCCATCAGCCCCGCCGCGAGCGGGTAGACGGGCGCGGCCCCGACGCCGATCGTGACGAGCCCGTACGCGAGCGAGCCGGCCACGACCGGATAAAAGCGGCCGATCCGGTCTGAAATCGCGCCGAACGGCGCCTGAAGCAGCGCGAACGGGACGAAGAACAACGCCAGCGTCGCGCCCGCGCCGGTCGCCGAGAGCCCGAAGGTGGCCGGGTCCTGAAAGTAGTACACGCCGACCAGCGCGAAAAAGCCCGCCGTCAGCCGGTCGACGAAGCCGAACGCGAAGGGAACGAGAAGCGCCGGGGTCGTCCGGGCCCGCCCGAGCACGTCGCGAACGCCGAGGTCGGTGTCGGTGGGACTCGGCGCCGACGACGAGTCCGGACCCGGATCGGCCGTCGCGCGGTCGGTGCCGGCCACGCGGTCGTCGACGGTCGCGGCGAGCAGCCCCGTACCGCCGAGCACGACCGCCCCGGCGTAGACGGGATAGAACGCGCCGAGGTCGGCGAGCAGCCCGCCCGCGACGGAGCCGACCGCCGCGCCGAGCCCGATGGCGAGACCGGCGGCGCCCATGTTGCGGCCGTTGCCGCCGCGGAGGTCCATCAGCATCGTGATCGCCAGCGAGAACGCGCCGATGGTGAGCGCGCCGCCGACGACGCGGACGAGCAGCGCCGCCCGGAATCCGAGGCCGAGCCGCGGGACGGCGGCGAGCGCGGCGTAGGCGGCCGCGCCGCCGAGCGCCCCGGCGACCACCAGCGGCACCCGTCGCCCGAGCGCGTCGCTCGCGGTTCCCCACACCACGGCGAACGCCACGAACGCGGCGAACTCCGCCACGAGAAACCGGGTTCCGGCGTCGATTCCCGCCGGCGCACCGAGCGCGACCACCAGGTCGGGGACCCCCGGATAAACGAGCACCTGCGCGATCAACACCGCGAGCACGACCGCGCCGAGCCGCCGACGGTCCTCGCGGTCGTCGGTCGTCATCGGGAGACGAGAGGAGACGAGCGGGCAAAAGGCCGACGCTCGGGCGGGTCGTCGGGGCGGGCCGCCCGGACCCCCCGGCGGCGAGCGGACGAGCCGGAGACGGTTACAACGCGTCTTCGATCGCGGCCCCGACCGCGTCGGCGGTGGGCTCGACGGCCTCGCCGGCGACGTAGACCGTCGGCGTTCCCTGGACGCCGCGGTCGACGCCGGTCTCTCGGTCGGCCGACACCGGGTCGGCGTACGACTCCGCTCGCGCGTCGGCGATCGCGACGCACGGGTCGGCGCCGGCGGCCTCGGCGGCGGCGCCGATCGCGTCGAGGCTGTACTCTCCGATCGACTCGTACACCGTCGACGTGAACGCGAAGAACGCCTCGTCGCCCTGGCGGGCACCGACCCCGCGGGCCGCGCTGGCGACGGGGACCGCCCACTCCTCGTCGACCGGGATCGGAAAGTCCCAGTGTTCGTATCGGACCGCCTCGGGCTCGACGTACTCGTCGCGAACGGTCGGGAACTCCTCGGTCGTGTACGTCGCACAGTGCGGGCAGGTGAAATCCTCGAACGCCTGGACGACGACGTCGGCGTCGGCGCCGCCGAGCGCCGGTCGGTACTCGGCGTCCGGCTCCGGCGCGCCGGTGTCGCCGCAGTCGTACTCGGTGACGGCGCCGTCGCCGCCGGCGCCCTCGCTCCCCCCGAGACAGCCGGCGGCGCCGACAACGCCGCACGCCGCGGCGCCGGCGAGCAGTGTCCGTCGCGTGTGTGTCATGGCTCCGTCTCGGAGCGGCGAGCACTTAATCACACGGAGACCGACCGCGCGGCGTCCGACCGCGGGGCGCCCGGCGGCAGCCCCGAACGCTTTTGCCGGCGTGAGTCGACCCTCGGGTATGAGCGACTGGGACCTCGACCTGCGCGACGCCGAAGACCGGATGGACGAGGCGTTCGCCGACGCGGGCGACGTCGTCCTCGGCGTCCTCGACGGCTCGACCGACCCGGAAACGTGGATCCGCAGCGTCGACTACGGCAACACCCTCGTGTTGTCCGTCGAGGGGGACCTCAATCGGCTCGCGGCGGGCTTCGCCCGCGAGATCAGAGACATGGGCGGAGAACTGATCCACTTCCGGGGGTTTCTGATCGTGTCTCCGCCCGGACGGAGCATCGACACGGACCGTCTAAACGAGTAGCGGCGGCCTTACGAGTCGTCGGCGAGCCGAGTGAGGGTTTCTCTGGCGTTCTCGACGGCGGTCGCCTGCTTCGCGGGGTACGCCTCGACCTTCGCGCGGACCGTGATCCCCGAGCCGAGCCGGACCTCCCCGCGGAACGCCGCCTGTTTGTCCAGCCGCAGGAACAACGCGCAGTTGTCGTCGACGCGCTGGTCGAGCTCGTCTATCACCCGGTCGATGTCGTCGAGCTCGGAGAGCCGGTCGAGCACGTGACGCATCCCGTCGGCGACGTCGATCCGCGCGGAGAACACGACGATCCGGTCGCCGTGGTGGCCGACGTTTTCGACGCGGTCGAGCTCGGCGTCGTCGGGCAGCAGCGAGCGGAGCGCCTCCTCGACGCGTTTCTGATCCTCGGTGGCGTACGAGAACGCCCGGAGGTCGACGTAGTGAAACGGTACTTCGGGCACGGTGAACCGAGGGCTACTCCTCGTCGTCGACGGCTTCCAGTGAATCCTCGGGAACGCCGGTCTCCTGGCCGTCCTCGAAGCTCACGGTGTACGTCGCGTCGCCGAACATCGTCTCCATCACCTGGGTGATCTGCCCGGCGTCGCCGTCGTACTCGCTGTGTTTGTCGTGGAGGACGACCTCGTCTTCCTTCTCGAAGCTCATACATCCGATTCCGCCGGCACGGTTAAAAACGCGCGGATCCGCCACGAGCGGGGCCGACGGGGCTCACGACAGAATCAACAGGGTGGCCGCGAGCGTCACGGCGAGAACGGCGCCGACGACCACGAAGACGAGCGCGCTGTCGATGGCGAACGCGGCCGCCACGCCGAGTCCGACCGCGATGAGCCCGACGAGCAGCGCCGGCACTCCGCCTCGCTCGATGGCGGCGTCGACCGCGGCCACGAGCCGTTGTGACCGCGGAGGCGACGGCGGTTGTTCCGGCGGCTCGGAGAACCGCTCGTCGACGACGACCTCGTCCGGCCCGGCGTCGACCGGCGGGTCGATCCGTACGTCGACGTACGTCGTGTTCGACCCGTACCCCGTCACCACCTTGAGCTTTCCGCGAACGGATCGTTCGACGTCTGCCGTGGCGACGTGGACCCGCTTTGTGCTCTCGTCTTCGACGTAGTGGTTCACCGCGTCGAGCGACGCGACCCGGTCTAACTCGTCGTCGAGGTGAAGGTGAACGTGTGTCGATCGGCCACGGTTCGCGAGCTCGACGGAGAACGGCGTGGTGGTGGTGAACTGGTCCGGGGCGCTGATCGAGTGGACTTCGTCCCCGTTCAGTTCGACGGCGAGAGTCGGCACGGCTCACCTCTCGCGCCGAGGTTAAAAAAAGATTCAGCATGATCCGCGGACGAACCCCAACTCACTAACCCCTCCGCGCCCGTGGCGCACAGCAACACCATGTACGACGACATCCTGCTCCCCTTCGACGGAAGCGACGGAGCCGCCGCGGTGCTCGGCCACGCCGCCGATATAGCCCGGTTTGCGGACGCGACCGTCCACGTGCTGTTCGTCGCCGACACCGGCCGCGACAGCGTCACCGTGATCGAAGGCGAGACCGTCGACGCGCTGGTGGAGAAAGGCGAGACGGTCGTCACGGAGGCGGCCGAGAGGCTCGCGGCGGCCGGCGTCGACCACGAGACCGACGTCGTCCAGGGGAATCCGGCGCCGACGATCGCCGAGTACGCCGAACGAGCCGCCCACGATCTGGTCGTGATGCCGACCCAGGGGCGCGAGGGCGTCTCTCGGTACCTCCTCGGGAGCGTCTCCGAGAAGGTGGTGCGGCTCTCGTCCGTCCCGGTGCTCACGGCGCGGATGCGGTCCGACGAACTGTTGACGTTTCCCTACGAGGACGTGCTGATCCCGACCGACGGGAGCCCGGCGGCGACCGAGGCCGTCGAACACGGGCTCAGGCTCGCCGCGTCGCTCGACGCGACGGTCCACGGGGTGTCGGTGGTCGACGACTCCGCGTTCGGCCCGGACGACCACGTTCTGAGCGCCGGGCGGGAGGCGGTCGCCGAGAACGCCCTCGACGACCTCGTCGCGGCCGCCACAGAACACGGGATCTCGACCGTCGAGCGCCACGTCGAGCGAGGGGCACCCGTAGAAGCGATCGTCGACCGGATCCGAGCGAGCGGCGCCCACGCCGTCGTGATGGGGACGACCGGACGGCGAGGGACGGAACGGGTGCTGCTCGGGAGCGTCGCAGAACGGACGGTTCGGTCCGCGCCGGTTCCGGTCGTGACGGTGCGCGGCCGGGAGTGACGGAGAGCGACGGTGCGCCGACCGCCGTCTCGGCCGATTCAGGCCGTCGCCTCCTCCTCGCGCATGTCCGGCGGGAGGAGGTTCGGAATCCCGTCCTCGATCGGGTAGCTCTCCTCACACTCGGTGCAGGTGAGTGTCCCGACCAGAATCTCCTCGTCGGTCCGCTCGTCGACGTCGAGTTCGAGGGGGGCCTTATCGAGCGGGCAACAGATCACGTCCATCAGGGATTCTTTCATGCGACGCGGTTGGCGTGGCCCGGGCAAAAAGCATGCGGGTCGGCGAGGAGAGCCGCGGGACGAACCTGCGGGGCGTCCGAAGACGACAACGGCTTAGCGGTCGGTGCCACAGGGGCTCGTATGGGGATCCCGTCGGAACGGATCGGCCGGTTGTTCGCGCTCGCCCGCGAGGCGGTCGTCGACGGCGAGTACGACCGGGCGCGCGAGTACGTCCGACTCGCCCGGCGGATCGCGGAGCGAAACCGGTGTGGCGTCCCCCGCGAGTTCGAGCGCAAGACCTGTGACGACTGCGACGTCTACCTCCGGCCGGGCAGGACTAGCCGGGTCCGGCTGGGCCGAGGCCGCGTGATCGTCCGGTGTCTCGAGTGCGGCGCGACCGGCCGGTATCCGTTCGGGTGAGAGGCCGAGCCTAGACCGTCGGCTGGCTCCGGGGACCGCTACGCCCGCGGCTCGCGGCCCGCCCGCAGGGCCTCGAGCACCGCCGCGGTGCCGTCCATGAACCCCGCGGCGAGGACCGTGTCGGCCGCGGCCGTCGCCGCGGGGTCCGCGTTGGCGACGGCGTAGGACGCGCCGGCGGCCTCGAACGTCGAAACGTCGTTCTCGCTGTCGCCGATCGCGACGAACCGTTCCGGCGAGACGCCGATCGCGTCGGCGACGCGGGCGAGCCCGTCGCCTTTGCTCACCGCCGGCGACGTGACGTGGAGCGCGTAGCCGGTGTCGACCACCTCGACGCCGTCGGCCGCCGCGGCGACCTCGCGGAGCAGCGTCTCGTCGGCGTCGACTGAGACCGCCACCTCCGTTTCGCGCCACCGGTTCACCGTCTCGTCGTCGCCCCATCCCAGGTCGCCGCCGCGCTCGAGAAACGTCTCGACGACGGCGCGGGCGGTCGTCGGGTCGCCGAGAATCCGCGTCTCGTCGTCGACGTGGACGACGCCGCCGTTCTCGGCGATGACGCGCGCCGGCAGCCCGAGAAAGTTCGCGAGCGCCACCGGGTACGGAAACGCCTTGCCGGTCGCGAACACCACGGGCGCCTCCCAGTCGGGCAGCAGTTCGAAGACGCGGCCGTCGATGCGGCCGTCGGCCGTCGTCAGCGTCCCGTCGATGTCCAAAACGAGGGGCGGAACCATACCAGATCGGCGGGGGCCGGAGACAACTGTCTTCCGACCGCCGACGCGTGACGGTCACGGCCGCGCGGCCGAGCGGGGTTCAGCCGAATCGGCTCGTTCTGTCGAACAACTCTCGATAGACGAGCGTCGGGAACCGCGGGACGAGCCGGCTCGGCGGGCGCCCCTTGCCGTCGCTCTGCTGAACGGTCACGCGGTCGAGCAGCCCGGCGTCCGCGAGCTCGTAGAGCACGCGCCGCACCGTGGACGCGGACAGGTCGACGGTTCGCCGCGAGGCGATCGTCTCCGTCGCGACGCTCACCGACGACCGCTCGGAGTCGGGGAGGCTCACCAGCTCGTACAGGAGCCGCCGGCGGCTCTCCGAGAGCGCGAGAACGCGCCCCAGCGCGGCCGAGGGCTTCGGCACCCGGTCTATCCCTTCGTCGAGGTCGGTCGGCCGGATCGTCGACGCGCCCGCGCGCTCGGCGTTGATCGCCGCTCCCGTGATCGCCGCGAGCGCGTCGTGGGCGTCGCCGGAGGCCCACTCGCCGATCTCACGGACCTGGTCGTGGGTGAGCGCGTCGCGCCCGAGCCCGGTCGAACACCGGCTCGTCAGCAGTTCGACGAGCACGTGCCGCCGGTATCGGGCGAACGCGACCGTCGCGTCCGGGCGCCACTCGATCGCGTCCGGCGGATCCCGCCCGAGACAGACTGGAACGATATGGCCGCTGACGTCGGTGAGCCACTCGACGAGGGTCGTCGCGCTCGGCGTTTCCGGCTCGTTGGCGTGGTCGACGGCGACGACGACGTCCGGACCCGTCTCGATGGCGTCCCGGAGTGAGTCGGCGAGGTCGTCGGTGCCGATCCCGTGTTCGGGGACCGGCTCGTCGGTGACGGCCGCGAGCGCGTCGTGGTAGAGCCGGAAGCGCGTCGAGGCGCGGCGGGCGTCGACGTAGACGAACCCCGGTAGCGTCGGCTCGACCGCCCGCGTCGAGGTCTGTATCGCCCGCGGCGGCCCGCTGTGGGTCGCGAGCCGGCTGAACAACGCGGAGACCACCGCCGACTTGCCGCTTCCCTTCGGGCCGTGGACGTAGGTGCTCGGCGGGAGCGAGCCCGAAAACGCCGGGCTGAGCGCGTCGAGCAGCCGTTCGACCGCCGGTCCTCTGCCGATCGGCGACTCGAGGTGTGACACCGGCGAGACGGCGTCGAGGTCGACGAGAACGCCCGCGTCGGTGTCGTATCCCAGCCGGCGCTCGATGCGATCGTCGATGTTCACGGTTCAGCCCCCAGGGGGTGGCGGGCGGCGTCGCGCGCCGGGGCGGCTGCCGACGGGCGGCCGCGGAAGCGGCGACGCCCTACCAGTGGTCCGGCTTGTACCGGTTGATCAGAAGCGTCGAGAACACGAAGACGACGCCGCTGAAGAGGCCGGCGATCGTGCCGGCCACGAGCCGGACCCCGGCCGCGCCGTCCGCGGTCGCCGCCGTGACGACGGTGACGATCGCGGCCACCACGAGCAGATTCCGTCCGTCCCGCCTCTCGAGTCCCAGCGTGTTCATGCCCGTCGATGATCCTGGGAGCGAATAAATCTCCTTCGAGTGAGCCGCCGTGCGGTCGACCGACTCGGCGGGAGAGCCGGCGCGCTCGGGCGTCGTCCACAGGCTTAACACAGCCGACGGCATTGCGAGGGGTATGTCCGAACAACAGTTCCACGACTCGGTCGTCAGAGCCGACAAGTGGAGCAGGATCCTCGCGCTGGTCGCCGCAATCGCCGTCTTTCTGCTCGCCCGCGAGCTCGCCGGCGACGTTCAGTTCGCCTCCATCGTGGCCGCGACGGCCGGGATCGGGACGCGGCTGTACATCCCGTACCACGCGAGCGTCCGGGTTCCAGAGGCGGACCGGACCGCGCTCCACGACCACCCGGTGGCCGGAGACTATCATCACGGCGGCGCGGGGCTGGCGCTCGTGGCGGCCTCCGTCGTCGCGTTGGGCGTGTTCGTTCTGGGTCACGGGATCGTTATCGCGGTTGGTGTCGGTGGCATGTCCGGAAGCGGCGCGTACGTGGTGCTTGCGTCGGCGCTCCCCGCGGGATAAAAAGAGCCGAGAACCGGCCTCAGGTCCCGGGGACCCAGATCGAGCCGAGAACGCCGAGGATCGCCAACACGGCCAGAATCGAGGACGTGATGAAGATCGCCGCGGCGGGCGGGTCGACGTGGGTGTCTCCGTGGGCGTAGAACACCCGCTGGAAGGCCTCGCCGATGACCGCGCCGAGCAGGCCGAAGCCGGCGCCGGCCACCAGCCCGACGGCCGGGCTGAAGCCCGCTCCGGTGAACGCGGCCCACGCGGTCGCGCCCGGAAGCGTCATGTGGTGTGTGACCGGGATCTTCCCGATGCCGAGGTTCAAGAACAACAGCGTCGCCGCGCTGATGCCGAACCCGAGGAAGACGCTCCCGGTCTGGATCGCCGCGTACGAGGCCGCCAGTCCGGCGGTCGCGCCGATCGCGGCGACGTGTGACCACTTGTACATGTTGGGCAGCCACGGCTCGACGGCGAGGCGGTCCTCGCTCTCGAGGTCGCCGTCGCCGGGCACCTCGCCCGGCTCGCGGGACTCCTCGCGCTCGAAGGGCCCCATGTCGAAGTAGCCGTTCGCCTTGCTGCTGACCGTGCCGATCACCGAGTAGCCGAACACGAGCCGGTGGACCAGGGCGCTGGCGACGACGGTAAAGGCGATCGGGTCCGTCGGAATCGCCAGGTTGCGAAGCGTCTGTTCGAAGAGGATGCCGAATATTCCGAAGCCGGCGCCAACCGCCAGGATGTCCGGGCGGCTCCCCAACGCGACGGTGATGTCTTTGCCGTTGTGGTAATCGAAGCCCGACTGGATGTCTCCCTTCTTCGCGGCGTACGCCGCCGCCGCCGCGCCGCCGGCGAAGGAGATGTGCGGGCCGAACACGGGTCCGAACCCGACACCGACGCCGGCTCCCGAGGCGGCGTCACCGCCGAAGACCCCGGCGATGACGAGGAACCCGGTGAAGATGAACGCGGGCAGCGCGCCGAGCGCGGCGCCGAACGCCCCGCCGGCGGCCGCGCCGAGCCAGATTCCCGGACTGAGGAGCACATCGAGCACTGCGCTTATCGAGCCTGCGTTCCACTGTGCCACCACGTCGGCCGACGCGAGCAGCGCCGAAGCCTCGGCGCTCATCTATTCTGCCTCCTCGTCTTGTGCCCAGTTGAGCGACCGCTCGACCGCGTCGTCCCACCGGTTGTACAGCTTGTCGACCTCGGCCTTCTCCTTTTCGGGCGTGAACTCCCGGTCGATCTTCCAGTTGTCACGCAGCTCGTCGACGGTGTCCCAGTAGCCGACCGCCAGCCCCGCGGCGTACGCGGAGCCGAGCGCCGTGGTCTCGTCGACCTCCGGCCGGGCGATCTCCGTCTGGATGATGTCAGACTGGAGCTGACAGAGGAAGTTGTTTTTGACCGCGCCGCCGTCGACCCGCAGGGAGGTCATCTCGACGCCGGAGTCCGCCTCCATCGCCTCCGCGAGGTCGCGGGTCTGATACGCGATCGATTCCAAGGTCGCTCGGACGATGTGTTCTTTCCCCGTGCCGCGGGTCATTCCGACGATCGTGCCGCGAGCGCGCCCGTCCCAGTGTGGCGCGCCGAGGCCCGTGAACGCCGGCACCATGTACACCCCGTCCGTCGAGTCGACGGACCGCGCCAGCTCGGCGGTCTGGGCGGCGTTGTTGATCAGGTCGACGTCCTCTAAGAACTCGATCGCCGCGCCGGCGATGAAGATCGACCCCTCCAGCGCGTACTGGACCGGCTCGCCGGACATCTGGAAGCCGATCGTCGTGAGCAGGCCGTTGTCGGACTCGACGGCCTCCTCGCCGGTGTTCATCAGATAGAACGCACCGGTGCCGTAGGTGTTTTTCGCGTCGCCGGTGTCGAAACACGTCTGGCCGAACAACGCGGCCTGCTGGTCGCCGAGCGCGCCGGCGACGGGTATCTCCTCGCCGAGGAAGCCGTCGGCGTCGGTGTGGCCGTAGTAATCCTCGTCGGAGGACGGACGGACCTCCGGCACCATCTCCTTGGGCACGTCGAACTCCTCGAGCAGCTCGTCGTCCCACTCGAGATCCCGGATGTTGTACAACATCGTCCGGGACGCGTTGGAGACGTCGGTGATGTGGTTGCCCGTCAGGTTGTAGATGAGCCACGTGTCGATCGTCCCCATGAGCAGTTCGCCGTCGCGTGCCCGGTCGCGGAGGTCACGCCCACGGGAGGCGGACATCTTGAGCGGCTCGGCGTTGTCGAGAATCCACTCCGTCTTCGTCGCGGAGAAGTACGCGTCACACTCGAGGCCGGTCTTCTCGCGGATCTCCTCTACTTTGCCCGCATCCTGGATTTCTTCGACGCGGTCCGTCGTCCGGCGGTCCTGCCAGACGAGGGCGTTGTGTACCGGCTTGCCCGTCTCGCGGTCCCACACGATCGTCGTCTCGCGCTGGTTGGTGATCCCGAGCGCCTCGAGCTGGCTCGCGTCCACGCCGGCGTCGTCGAGGCCGTCGAGGACCACCTGTTGTGTGTTCTCCCAGATCTCCAGCGGGTCGTGTTCGACCCAGCCGGGGTTGGGATAGATCTGTTCGTGCTGCTCGTACGCGTTCGCGACGACCTGCCCGCTGTGGTCGAACACCATAAAACGGGTTCCGGTCGTCCCCTGGTCTATCGCACCGACATACTGTGTCATGTGTTGAATCCCTCTTGTGGCGGTGGTCCGGTCGCGGCGACGGAGCGGGTGCGTTCCCGGCGGCCCCGAGTTGAGTACCGTCTCGAGGCTGCTCTCGGCCGTCCCCTCGGCCCGACTGCCGGCGTCTCGGACGAGAACGCTTGGCTGCTGTCTCCGCCGCCGCATATCTTCACGGAAGCCACCACGCCGTTCGTGAACATAATGTACTACCATAATAATGTTCGCGTTTAAATTCGCATTTTGTCGGGGCGATAAAATGGTTATATATAAAGATATCGGCGAAAACGACCCGGTATCGGTGTGAATGTCCCTGATAGTTATGATCGCCTCCGCCTGGGAGATAAAGTAAAGTACCCCGCAGTTCAATCGGTATGACATGGATGATCAAGCGGATGTCGTCGTCATCGGCGGCGGCTCGACCGGCTGCGGGGTGATACGGGACCTCGCACGGCGAGGGCTCGACGCGGTCCTCGTCGAGAAGGGGAACCTCACGCACGGAACCACCGGGCGGATGCACGGCCTGCTCCACAGCGGCGGTCGATACGCCGTCTCCGACCAGACGAGCGCACGCGAGTGCATGGAGGAGAACCGGGTGTTGCGCGACATCGCCAGCCACTGCGTCGAGGAGACGGGCGGGATGTTCGTCAAACGGCCCGAGGACTCCGAGGAGTACTTCCAGAAAAAGCTGGAGGGATGTCGCGCCTGCGACATCCCCGCCGAGGTGATCGACGGCGAGGAGGCGCGCCGGCGCGAGCCGTACCTCGCCCGCGACGTCGAGAAGGCGATCGCCGTCCCCGACGCCGCGATCGACCCCTTCCGGCTGTGTGTGGCCAACGCCGCGGACGCCCGGGAGCACGGCGCGCGCGTCGAGACCCACGCGAAGGTGACCGACGTGCTCGTCGAGGACGGGACGGTGGTCGGCGTCGAGATCGAACACGACACCGGGCCGGGCAAGCGCGTCCACCGCGAGCCGGGCACCACCGAGGAGATCCGCGCCCGCTACGTCGTCAACGCGACCGGCGCGTGGGCCGGCCGAATCGGCGAGATGGCCGGCGTCGACGTGGAGGTGCGCCCCTCGAAGGGCGTGATGACCGTGATGAACACCCGGCAGGTCGACACCGTGATCAACCGGTGTCGGCCGAAGGGCGACGCCGACATCGTGGTGCCCCACGAGACCGCCTGTATCCTGGGGACGACCGACGAGGAGGTCGACGACCCCGAGGACTACCCCGAGGAAGAATGGGAGGTCGACCTGATGATCGAGACGTTGTCCGAACTCGTGCCCGCGCTCAAAGACGCCCGGACGCTCCGGTCGTTCTGGGGCGTCCGTCCGTTGTACGAGCCGCCCGGAACCGGCACCGACGACCCGACCGACATCACGCGCGACTACTTTCTGCTCGACCACGACGAGCGCGACGGCCTGCCGGGGATGACGAGCATCGTCGGCGGCAAGCTCACGACCTACCGGATGATGGCGGAGTCGATCACCGACCACGTCTGTGAGAAGCTCGGCCACGACGCCGACTGTGACACCGCCGACGCGCCGCTGCCCGGCTCCGACGATTTCAGCGTCCTGCGCGATTACATGGACGAGTTCGGCATCCGGTCGCCGGTGGGGCGACGCTCCGCCCAGCGGCTCGGCTCGCGGGCCGACGAGGTGTTGAGCGGCACCGACCCCAACCCCGTCGTCTGTGAGTGCGAGGGCGTCACCCGCGCGGAGGTCCAGGACGCGATCGAGGGCGCCGGCTCGGACCTGAACGCGGTCCGGCTCCGGACGCGCGCGTCGATGGGCAACTGCCAGGGCGGCTTCTGTACCCACCGGATCGCGGCGGAGCTCGCCCAGGAGTACCCCGGACCGGTCGTCCGCGACGCGGAAGACGAGCTCTACCAAGAGCGCTGGAAGGGACAACGACACGCGTTGTGGGGGCGCCAGCTCTCACAGGCGATGTTGAACCATATGCTCCACGCGACCACGATGAACCGCGACGGCGACCCCGCGACGACCGACGCCGACGTCGACTTCGGGGCGTTCGACGCCGGAACCGGTCCTGCCGACGCCGACGGGTCGGAGGTGGACGACGCGACGACGGGTGTCACGGCGACCGACGGAGGGCTGGATGGCGATCGATAGCGACGTCCTCGTCGTCGGCGGCGGGATGGCCGGGATCGCCGCCGCGGTCACCGCCGCCCGCGAGGGGGCCGACGTCCGGCTCGTCTCGCACAAGGCGAGCACGCTCCGGCAGGCGTCGGGGCTGATCGACGCGCTCGGCTACGTGCCCGCGACCGAGCCGACGACGACGCTGCGGGAGGGGCCGCCGACGGCGGGCCGCGAGCTCGACCGCGACGAGTGGCCGGACCCGGAGGGGCCGCTTTCCGACCCCTACGAGGCGATCGACCGGCTGCCGGCCGACCATCCGTACCGGCTCGTGGGGCCGGACGCGCTCCGCGACGGTCTCGCGTTGTTCGACGACCTGGTCGGCGACGCGTACCTCGGCGACCACACCGACCGCAACGCGCTCGTGCCCACGTTCGGCGGGAGCGTGAAACCCACCGCCCGCTATCCGGCGGCGGCCGCGTCCGGACTGGCCAGCGACGACCGCCCGGCGCTCATCGTCGGGTTCCGGTCGCTCACCGAGTACGACGCCCGGGCGTTCGCCGACAGGCTGGCGGCCGCGGGGGTCCCGTTCGACGTCGCCGGCGCGGAAGTGGAGTTCGCCGAGGCGTTCCGGGCGGACGCCAAGGTGACGCGGCTCGCGAAGGCGCTCGACCGAAACGAGGAGATCGACGGAACCCCCGCCAGAGAAGCGCTGGCGAAGGCGGTCGGACCGCACCTCCACGACGTCGTCGACGCGGAGGGCGGCGTCGACCGGGTCGAGCGGGTGGGGTTCCCCGCGTTTCTCGGCGACGACCGCCCGGCGGAGGTCCGCGCCGACCTCGCCGACCGGCTCGGCGCGGCGGTGTTCGAGATTCCGATGGGGCCGCCGAGCCTGCCGGGACTCCGGTTGGAAGACCTGTTGTACGACGCGCTCGACGCGGCGGGGGTGCGGTTCGAGACGGGGACGCCCGTCGTCGACTACGAGACCGACGACGACGGTCGGATCGACCGCGTCCTGATGGACCGAAAGGGGACCGAAGTGCCGTACGGCGCCGAGGCGGTCGTGCTCGCGACGGGCGGACTGGTCGGCAAGGGGCTCGACTCGGACCGCGAAGGGGTCCGCGAGCCGGTTCTCGACTTGCACGTTCCACAGCCGGCAGACCGGTACGAGTGGTTCGTCGACGACGCGTTCGGCGAGCAGCCGTACGCCCGGTTCGGCGTGCGCCCCGACGACCGGCTGCGCCCGTTGGAGCCGGACGGGGAGGTGGCGTACGGGAACGTCAGGGTCGCCGGCGGCGTCGTCGGCGGCGCCGACGTGGCACGGGAGAAATCGGCAAGCGGCGTCTCGCTCGCCACCGGCCTCGTGGCCGGTCGGGAGGCGGCACGGGAGGTCACACAATGACACGACACACGGGAAACGACGACACCGACACGACGGAGGAGTCGAACGGCACGAACGGGACCGAGCGGCACGGGGAGGCCGACGACGGGACGCCCGCTCAGCCGACCGTTCCGGAGCTCGGCCGCGACGAGCAGCCCGCCATCTTCGTGCCGGACGAGGAGGAAGACGAGGCGCCGGGCGGGTCGGCCGGCGCCGAGACCGACCCGCGGACCGCGACCGACGGCGGCGTCGAGAGCGCGACCGGCGGCAGCGACTCCGGCGACCTCAACCCGGACGCCTACGACCCGATCGACGTGTTTCCCGAGGGGGACCTCGACCTGCGCGACGGCGCCGACTCCTGTTATAAATGTACGTCCTGTGATACGTCGTGTCCGGTCGCGGAGGTCGACGACGAGTTCCCCGGTCCGAAGTTCCAGGGGCCAGAACAGTGGCGGCTCAAGCGCAAGGGCGACCACGACATCGACGAATCGATCACCTCGTGTTCGAACTGTATGCGGTGTGACGACGCCTGCCCCTCGTCGGTGCCGCTCTCACAGATGCACAACGAGGCTCGCGGCCAGTTCGTCGAAGAACAGATGGAGAAGCTCTCGGTGGAGTACATCCGCAACCGGATCCTCGCGAACTACCGCACCTCCGCGCGGCTGGCGAGCATGACCCCCCGGCTCGCGTCGTTCGCGATGAACTTCGGACCCGCCCGCTGGGCGATGGACAAACTGCTCGGGATCCCCAAAGAACGGGAGTTCCCCGAGTTCGCGACGACGACCTTCCGCGAGTGGTGGCGCGACCGCGGCGGCGCACAGGTGTCGAACCCCGACAAGCGCGTGGCGTACTTCCACGGCTGTTACTCCAACTACAACACGCCGGAGGTCGGCAAGGCAATGGTGCGCGTCTACGAACACTTCGGCTACGAGGTGTTGGTCCCGCCACAGAAGTGTTCCGGCACCCCCATGTTCGCGAACGGGATGTTGAAAGACGCCCGTCGACACGCCGAGACCAACGTCGAGAACCTCGTCGAGGCGATCGGCGAGGGCGCAGACGTGATCGCGTCGTGCACCTCGTGTTCGATGTCGCTGCGCCAGGAGTACCCCGAGCTGTTCGACATCCACGGCATCGAGGACGTCTCCGAACACACCTTCGAGGCGCTCGAGTACCTCCGGATCCACGAGGACCTGAACGGAGCGCTGGCGGACGCGCGGCCGGAAGACGAGCAGGCGTTCGCGTATCACGCGCCGTGTCACGCCCGGAACCAGGGGCTCGCCCGCCAGGCCGTCGAGACGTTCCGCGAGGTCGACGGCGTCACCATGGAGGACGTCGGCGACTCGTGTTCGGGCATCTCGGGCACGTACGGCTGGAAGAGCGAAAAGTACGAGAAGTCGATGCAGATCGGCGAGGAGATGTTCGAACACATGGAAGACGCCGACGGCGAGGTGGGGATGACCGAGTGTCCGACCTGCGCGATGCAGATGGAACACGGGACCGGCTACGAGATCCGCCACCCCCTCCAGCTGCTCGAGGAGACGCTCGTCGCCTGAGACGGCCGGGAGCCCCCGAGCGGCGAGAATCCCCCGCCACCGAAGCCGGGCCAGCCAGATAAGCGGCTCGGCGAGGGACCCAACCCGTGCGTTCATATCCCCCGGGCGGTGACGGGCGGCCATGTTCGCGGACCGGTCCGACCTGCTCGCCGACGCCGACCCGGTTCGAGGGTACGGAGTCGCGGTGACGCCGGGACCGGACGGTCCGCTCGTGTTCGTCTCCGGGTACGGCGAGGCGAACCGGTTGTACGCCCGCGAGAACGGCGCCGAGGATCCCTTCGTCGACACCGCGTGCGGCATCGTCGCCGACGACGACAGACACGCGATGGGCGTCTGTGCGGCCGACGTCGACGCGGACGGCTGTGAGGAGATATACGTCCACAACTGCGCCAACAGCGTCGGCGTCGCGGGCGACTCCGACCTGCTCTTGGACCGGTTAGAGCCCGAGGCGTACCGGTGGACCGACACCTTCGCGCTGCCGGTGAACGCGGACCGGCTCAACTTTCGGGCCGGGCGCTCTGTCGCCGCGCTCGACCGGCTCGGAACCGGCCGCTACGGGATCGCCGTCGCCAGCTACGGCGCCCCGCTCGCCTTCTACGAGCTGGGCGACGACGGCGAGGCCTCCGACATGGCCGACGCGGTCGGGCTCGCGGTCGACGACGGCTGTCGGTCGTTGCTGCCCGGACCGCTCTGTTCTGCGGGGACCGACCTGTTCGTCGGCGTCGAGAACGGGCCGAACCGGTTGTTTTGTAACCGCGACGGCCACTACGAGCCGGTCGACGGCGGGCCGGCGGTGGCCGACCCCGCGGGCGACGCGCGCGGCGTCGCGCTGGTCGACGAAGGCGGGACGCTCGCGCTCGCGGTGGGCAACTGGGAGGGGCGCAGCCGGCTGCTCAGACGCGACGCCTCGGGGCGATACCGCGACGCCGCGCCGGCCGAGCTCCGCGCGGCCGAGAGCGTTCGGTCGGTCGTCGCCGCCGACTTCGACAACGACGGGCGACAGGAGCTCTTCTGCAACGGGTTCGGAGAGGCGAACCGGATGTTCGGGCGAACCGACCCGGTCGCCGACTGCGCCGGCTGCGCCGACGGGCCGCGGTGGGGGCCGATCCCCCTCGGAGAAGCGGCCGAGCCCACGGGGTTCGGAACGGGAGCGGTCGCCGCCGACATCGACGCCGACGGCGTCTTGGAACTCGTCGTCGTCCACGGCGAGGTGGCCGCCCAGCCGATATCCGTCTACGCCGTCCCCGGAGCGGCGGCGAACGGGTGGCTCCGCGTCCGTCCCACGACGCCGCAGGGGGCGCCGGCCCGGGGAGCGACCGTTCGGCTCCACGCCACGAGCGGGGTTCAGCGCCGCGTGGTCGACGCCGGCGGCGGCTACCTCTGTCAGACCGAGCCGGTCGCTCACTTCGGACTCGGCGGGGCGACCCCGCGCCGGGTCGTCGTCCGCTGGCCGGACGGCCGAGAACGGACGGTCGCGGAGCCGGCCGCGAACGCCGAACTCACCGTGAGTCACCCGACCGCCGGCGGCGAGTGACCGATCGGCGACGCGAGCCGCGGGCTCCGGGCCGCGGACCGCGGCGGCCAGAACTGCCGGGCTTCGCGGGTTCAAGTGCGCGCGGGTTCAGGATGTGGTATGGTGGATCCGACATCCGACCTCGGCGAGGACGACCCGGAGTCCGCGCCGCGGTGTGAGTGTTGTGGGGAGCCGGCGCTGGGCGCCGAGCGGCGAACGGTCACGCGGATCGAAGACGGAATGGTCGAACATCGCCACTTCTGTGGTCCGGCGTGTCGCGAGGAGTGGGGGGAGTGACGCGGGAGGGTTTTTGAGTACAGGGGTGGTATCCTCGGGTATGATATCGCTCGATGAGGCAGTGACCGCCCGCCTGGAGTCACACGGAGAACGTTTCGAGGTGCTCATCGACCCGGACGCCGCGCTCGCGATGAAGCGCGGAGAGTTCGAGGGAGAACTCGAGGAAGTGATCGCCGCCGAAGACGTGTTCGAGAACGCGTCCCGCGGCGACCGGCCCGCCGAAGACGACTTGGAAACCGTCTTCGACACGACGGACCCGCTTTCTATCATCCCCGAGGTGGTCGAGCGCGGAGAGATACAGATCACCGCCGAGCAGCGCGAGGAGATGCAAGAACGGAAGCACAAACAGCTGGTCAACACGATCACGCGGAACGCGGTGAACCCACAGATGGACGACTCGCCGCACCCGCCGGAACGGATCGAGCGCGCGCTGGAGGAAGCGGGCTTCCAGATCGACCCGATGGAGCCGGTCGAAAACCAGATCGACGACGCGCTCGACGCGCTTCGGCCGATCATCCCGATTCGATTCGAGGAGGTGACGATGGCCGTCCAGCTCCCGCCGGACTACGCGGGCTCCGGCCAGGCGCAGATTCGAGAGTTCGGCGACCTAGAACGCGAGGAGTGGCAGAACGACGGCTCGTGGGTCGGCGTGCTCACGTTTCCGGCGGGGTTACAGAACGACCTGTACGACCTCGTCAACGAGATCACCTCCGGCGAGGGCGACGCGCGGGTGATCAAGGACAAAGACGAGCTGCGGACGCGGTGAGCGTCCGGCCGCCGTCGATCGACGCTGACCGCATCCGAGAGGTTGATTGTCCGCGGCCGCCGTGGTGTCGACCATGCACGAGCGCGCGGCGGAGTTCTCGGAGCGGGCACGCGACCGGTACGGCGTCGACCTCGACGTTTCTGAGTTCGACGACGGCACGGAGACGGCGGCGGCCGCGGCGGACGCCGTCGGCTGTGAGACCGCGGCGATCGCCTCGACGATCGTCGTCTCGGTGTCGGGCGGGGACTCCGACGGCGACCTCGTCGCCGCGATCACGAGCGGGGCGAACCGGCTCGACCTGGCGGTCGTCGCGGAGCGTTTCGGCGCGTCGACGGCGTCGATGGCCGACCCGGAACGGATCCGCGAGGTCGTCGGATGGAGCATCGGCGGCGTCCCGCCGATCTGTCACGACACGGCGCTGCCGACCGTGATGGACCCGACGCTCGACGGCTTCGAGACGGTGTACGCCGCCGCGGGAACGCCGAGTGCGGTGTTCGCGATCGACCCGGTCGACCTCGCCGACCTCGCCGACGCGACCGTCGTCGACCTGACCGAGTGACGGCCGCACGTGGGGGAACGCGTGTCGTGAGACGGCCGGGGACGCCGCCGGAACGGAGCACGCGGCGCTCGCACGGCCACGGTCGTTCGTGCGTGTGACGAACACGGTTTCCACAGACGTTTATGTCGCGACCGCGAGTCGGTCGTATGGGAGACACAGAGACGTACACGGTCGCCGGTCCCGACGGCGACGAGGAAGCGTTCGAACTGCCCGCCGGTCTCGTCGACGTGCTCAGCGAGCAGGGCGAGCCGGCGACCCGCGTCGTCACCGACGTGATCGTCCAGGCGATGGCCCAGCAGGCACACGTCATCGCCCATCACAGCGAGGGTGAGGTTCCCGAGGAGATCGCCGAGATGAACGAGACCGCCGCAGAGCTCTTCGAAGACCGGTTCGGCCAGTCGCTCGAGGAGGCGCTCGGCCACTCGCACTGAGCGCACCGACCCGGCTCGAACCGACGGCCACGGCCGACCGGTTTAAACCGAGCCGGACCCAACGAGTTCACATGAGCGAATCGGCGGGAGCGCCGGTGTTGATCTTCGACGGCGATTGTCCGTACTGCTCGATGGCGGCGGTCGCGCTCCGCCGGCTCGAGGGCGTGGAGGCGGTGCCGTGGGAGGCCGACCCGGTCGGTCCGTTTCTGGACGCGCAGTTCGGCGCGCGGCCGTTCGCGATGGTGCTCGTCGATCCCGGCGAGCGGCTGGTGTACGCCGGGCGGTCGGCCGCCGAAGAACTCGCCGACAGGGCCGGGACGCCCGGAATTGTCGGCGGACTCGTCCGCGATAACTACGAGCGGATAGCGGGCGTCGTCGGCGCGTTGTCCGGGCGCGGCCGCGATCCGGCCGACGTCCACGACACGTACGACCTCGACGACGACGCCGCGGCGCTGGTCGGAACGCTCCGCCGGGCCGCGAGCGACCCACCGGAGCCGGCGGCGTGATCCCGTGACCGCCGCGGGAGACGAGAACGGCGGAACGTACACCCTCCTCGTCGAGCTCCGGTCAGAGACGGCCCTTTCTGTCGGCGCGCTCGGCGAGTGCCGGCTGTCAGCCGGCGGATACGCCTACACGGGCAGCGCGCTCGGCCCGGGCGGATTCTCGCGGGTTCGCCGTCACCGCCGAACCGCCCGCGGCGCTCACGACGTGCGCCACTGGCACGTCGATTACCTGCTCGGCGACTCCGACGCTCGGGTCGACCGCGTCGTTCACGCGCCCGGCGTCGACGCCGAGTGTGCGGTCGCCGAGCGGCTTCCGGCGGGGCCGGTGGCGGGGTTCGGCGCGTCCGACTGCGGCTGTCGGAGCCACCTCTCGGCGGCGACGAGCCTCGGGAGAATGGGCGAGCGGGTGGTTCGCGCCTACGACGACGCGATGGCCGAGCGCGACCGCGTCTGTTCGTGGCGGCCCGCAGACGGCCGGACTTAGCGGCCGTCGTCGAACTGGATCGAGTCCGGCGGCCGTCCGGCCTCGTCGATCACGTCTCCGGCGACGACGATCGGACACTCCAGCCGGACGGCGAGCGCCAGCGCGTCGGAGGGGCGCGCGTCGAAGACGAACCGCTCGGGTTCGCCCGCCTCGTACCGCTCGGCGTCGATCTTCGCGTAGAACGTCCCGTCGGCCAGGTCGTCGATCCGCACCCGGTCTATCGCCCCGCCGAACTCGGTGAGCACGTCCACGAGCAGGTCGTGTGTGAGCGGTCGGTCGAACGGTTCGTCCTCGAGGACGGTTCCGATCGAGCGGGCCTGGTCGCCGCTGACGAAGATCGGCAGGTACTCGTCGCGGACGCTGAGGACGACCGCCGGAACGTCGCCGCCGGGTGCGGAGCCGGCTCCCACCCCGACGACCTCGGCTTCGTGTTCCATACCAGTAGATGGAGACACCGGCATGAATAGCTGTCCCCGGCTCCGACCGATCTCGGCCGGGGTCCCGCGCCGGGCCGCGCGCCCGAGCGGGGGTCGAGACGCCCGGGCGTTCTCGGTGCGCCCGGACGAATCGTCGGCGGAGGCGCGGTCGTCCGGAGACGACGAGCGCTCGGCACCGACTCACAAGCCCTAAACGCGATGACGGAGTACGTCGGGGTGATGACAGAGACGCCCGAGGGGGTATCCGACGCCGCATCGACCCCCTCCGTGAGTCCTCCCGGGAACGGCGACGGCGACCCCGGATCGGTGACGGTCGTCGGCACCGCACACGTCTCGGAACGCTCCGTCGAGGAGGTCGAGGACGCGATCGAGCGCGAGCGTCCGGACGTCGTCGCCGTCGAGCTCGACGAGGGGCGCTACCGACAGATGCGCGGGGACACCCCCGACGACCTCGACGCGAGCGACCTGTTGAAGGGGAACACCGTCTTTCAGTTTCTGGCCTACTGGATGCTCTCGTACGTCCAGACCCAACTCGGCGAGCGGTTCGACATCGAGCCCGGCGCGGACATGAAAGCCGCGATCGACGCCGCCGAGGGGTTCGGGATCGACGTCGCCCTCGTCGACCGCGACATCCAGACCACGATCCAGCGATTCTGGGCGCGGATGACGCTCGTCGAGAAGCTGCGGATGGTCGGCGGGCTCGCGTTCGGGATCACCGACTCGCGGGTCGTCGGGGTCGTCGCGGGGATACTGATCGGCCTTCTCGCGGGCCCCGCGATCGGACTCTTCGGCGGCGCGTTCGGGGTGACGACGGCGTTGTTGACGAGCGTGACGGCCGGCGTGTTGGCGGCGGGGCTCGTCGCGGTCGCCGTCGACCAGGTCGGCCGCGTCGGACTCTCGCCGGACGCCCGGCTGTACGCCGCGGTCGCGGCCGGTCCGCTGGCGGGGCTCGCGGTGGCGGTCTCCGGCGTCGCCGACGGACTCGTCACCGCGTTTCTCGGCGGGCTCACCGTCCGGGCGATCGGGAGCCTCGGGCTGGGGCTCGCGCTCGGGCTGTCCGTCGGCGGCGTCGGCGTGCTCCTGCTCGGGGTGTTCGGGCGCGGCGGGTCGGCGGCCGCGGGCGACCACGGCGGAATCGAGGAGATAGCGCTCGAGGAGCTCACCGACACCGACGTGGTGACGATGATGATGGAGGAGTTCCGGCAGTTCTCTCCCGGCGGCGCGGAGGCGCTCATCGACGAGCGCGACGCGTTCATCGCGCACCGGCTCGTCGCCCTGCGAGACGCCGGCCGCGACGTCGTCGCCGTCGTCGGCGCGGGCCACCGCGCGGGCATCGAGAGCTACCTCGCGAACCCGGAGACGCTCCCGGCGCCCGAGGAACTGGTCGGCGAGGAGACCGGACGCGGCCTCCCCTGGAAGAAGCTGCTCGGCTACGGGATCACGGTCGCGTTCGTGGGCTTTTTTCTCCTGCTCGCGATGGCGGGGGTCCGAAACGGCTTCTTGCTCCGGCTGTTCGGCGCGTGGTTCCTGATCAACGCCGCCTTCGCGTTCGGCTTCGCGAAGCTCGCCGGGGCGCGGTGGTCGGCGGCGGGCGTCGGCGGCGCGGTGGCGTGGATGACCTCGATCAACCCGCTTCTCGCTCCCGGGTGGTTCACCGGCTACGTCGAACTGCGACACCTGACGGTGAACGTCGGCGACATCGGACGGCTCAACGAGCTGTTGTCGGACGAGACGCGCACGGTCTCAGAGCTCGTCTCCGCGATGCTCGACGTCCCGTTGTTCAGGCTGATCGTGGTCGTCGCGATGACGAACGCCGGCAGCATCGTCGCCAGCGTGCTCTTCGCGGTGTACGTCCTGCCCGCGATGTTCGGCGCGGAGGTTGGCAGCGTCGACGAGGTGTCCCGGCTGATGCTCCGGGGCGCACGAAACAGCGCAGACCTGCTTCGCGGACTCGTGGCTCGGTAACACACCATGACACCGTCAATCGCTGGCCGCCGGATCGGCGGCCTCTACTTCAGCGGCACCGAACTCAGAGACCTGTTCGTCGCGTGGCTCGCACTCGGCGCGGCGTTCACGGTGTTCTTCGTCGGCGGCACCAGCGGCTTCGACCGGCTCATCGCCGCCGGAGTCGTGCTTCCGCTGCTCGTCGGGTTGTTTACGGCCGGCGTCGGCTTTCTGTTACACGAGGTGGCTCACAAGGTGGTGGCGGTGCGGTACGACCAGGTCGCGGAGTTCCGCGCCGACAACGGGATGTTGTTTCTCGCGGTGATGAGTTCTCTGCTCGGGTTCATCTTCGCCGCTCCCGGGGCGGTCCACCACCGCGGGCGGCTGACGCCGGGCGAACACGGTCGGATCGCGCTCGCCGGCCCGGTCGTCAACCTGTGTCTACTGGCGGTCTTCGCTCCGGTGTTCGTGCTGGGTGGGGTCGCAGGCAACGAGATCGTGACGCTGATCGGCGAGCGCGGCATCGCGATCAACGTCTTCTTGGCCGGCTTCAACCTGATCCCGTACGGTCCGCTCGACGGCAAGACGGTGTTGGACTGGAATCGGGTCGTCTGGGCGGTCGCGTTCGTTCCGTCGATCCTGCTCACGGCGGTGTTGGTGTTCGTTCTCGGCTTCGGCTTCGGCGGACCGTTCTGAGGCGCGGAGCCGTCGAACCGACGGGTCGACCGTACCCCGCGGCAAGCGGTGTGTTTTTGCGTCGGCGAGCCACGACACGGGTATGACCGGAGACGACGGAGACGAACTCACGTACGCCGACGCGGGAGTCGACATCGACGCGAGCGAGACGGCGACGGCCGCGCTGGTCGGCATGGTCGGCGAGACCGCGGGCGACTACGCCGGCCTGCTCGACATCGGCGACCGGTACCTCGCGCTCGCGACCGACGGCGTCGGGACGAAGCTGCTCGTCGCCGAGGCGCTCTCCGACTACTCCACGGTCGGAATCGACTGCATCGCGATGAACGTCAACGACCTCGTCGCCGCCGGCGTCCGGCCGGTGGCGTTCGTCGACTACCTCGCGGTCGAGGCGCCCGACGAGGCGTTCGCCGAGCAGATCGGCGCGGGGCTCGCCCGCGGCGCGGAGCTCGCGGACGTCGAGCTCGTCGGCGGGGAAACGGCGGTGATGCCCGAGGTCGTCCGCGGGCTCGACCTGGCGGGAACCTGTGCCGGCCTCGCCGCGAAAGACGGCGTGTTCGACGGGAGCGCGCGGGCGGGCGACGCGCTCGTCGGCTGGCGCTCCTCGGGGATTCACTCGAACGGGCTGACGCTCGCGCGCGAGGCCGTGACGCGCGACCACGACTACACCGACCCCGCCCCCTTCGACGGGTACGACACCCTCGGAGAGGCGCTCTTGGAGCCGACGCGCATCTACACCGACCTGCTCGGGCCGATGCGCGAACACGGCGTCCGCGGCGCCGCCCACGTGACCGGCGGCGGCTGGACCAACCTGACCCGGCTCGGGCCCCACCGGTACGTCGTCGACGATCCGTTCGACGCACAGCCGGTCTTCGAGTTCGTCGGGTCCGAAGGCAACGTCTCCCGGGCGGAGTTGCACCGGACGTTCAACATGGGAACCGGCTTCGTCGCGGCCGCCGCCCCCGACGCCGCCGAGTCGCTGGCGGCGGCGACGGACGGACGGGTGATCGGCCGGGTGGAAGAACCGGACGCGGCGGAGACCGACGAGGGGACTGTCGCGATCCGCGGCCTCGAGCTGTGAGACGCGAGACGAGCCGCTGCGAGACGGCTACGAGAGGTGAGCGGCGATGTCCGCCTCGGTGAGAATGCCCACGGTCTCGCCGCCGTCGGTGACCATCACCGCCTTGTAGTGGTCCAGCAGGTTCCGCACCTCGTCGACGGTCGCGTCGGGCGCGACCGTGGGAAACGACTCGCTCATCACCTCGCTGACGGGGTACGCGCCGACGTTCTCGCCCGCGTGGACGACGTCGCCCTGGCTGATCGACCCGACCGGAACTCCGTTTTGCAACACGGGGAGCTGTGAGTACGCCTCCCGCTCCATCAGCTCGACGGCGTCGCCCACGGCGTCGTCAGGGGCGACGCTGATCACGGACTCGTTCATCAGGTCGGCCGCGCGAACCACCTCGCCTTCGGCCTCCTGTAACGCGTTGACGATCCGACGGAGCGTCGAGAGTCTGGGGTCGACGTCGCCGCCTTCGATCCGGGCGATGAGCGGCTGAGAAACGCCCGCGGCCTCGGCGAGCGCGCTCTGGGTCAACTCGAGTGACGTCCGGCGTTCGCGCAGGTCCTGTGGCGTCGGGAGCTCCATACGCGTAATAACCATAGGTTATTAGAAAAGGTTTCGGCGGCGCGGTCGGGTCGGAGACGCCGCTCGGGTCGGACTCGCCTCAGCGGTCGGCGTCGTCGTCCTCGTCGGGGTCGGTCTCGATGACCTCGATGACCTCCAGCGGGACGTCTCGGAGCGCGCCGCCGACCTCGCTTTTCGCGATCCGCTCGGCGTGTTCGTCGCTGTCGGCGTTGAAGACGTCGATCTCCAGGAGGAGCCCGACGAGCGCCGTGTTCGCCGCGAGAAAGGCGGCGTCGAACGGCTCGCCGCAGGCGGGACACCCAGTGACGCCGGGTTCGACCTCGACGTACTGTTTGTCCGTCTCGTTGAGTCGCTTGCCGGCTTCGCTGACCGCGACGCCGATGGCGTCGTCGGTCTCCTCGACGTCACGAACCAACCAGGCGGCTTCCATCGCGACCGAGTAGTTGCTCATGTCAACGCGAAGAACCCGCAGGGTCTCGTCTCTTGTGGTTCACGCCGGTCGGTTACACACGGTCGACGATCGCGGCGGTGACCGCCTCGGTCGTCGCGTCGCCGCCGAGGTCGCCGGTTCGCGGGCCGTCGGACAACACCGCCTCGACCGCGCTTCTGACCCGCTCGCCCGCCGCCGCGTGTCCGAGGTACTCGAGCAGCATGGCGGCCGAAAGCACCGCCGCCGTCGGGTTCGCGACCCCCTCACCGGCGATGTCGGGCGCGGTGCCGTGGACCGGCTCGAACAACGCGTTGTCGTGACCGACGTTCGCGGAGGGAAGCAGGCCGAGTCCGCCGACGAGTCCGGCGGCGAGATCCGACAACACGTCGCCCGCGAGATTCGGACAGACGACCACGCCGTACTGTGTCGGGTCGAGCGGGAGCTTCGTCGCGAACGCGTCCATCAGCTCCTCGTCGGCGTCGACCCCGTGGTCGTCCGCGACCGCGTGGACCGTCCGCTTGAACCGGCCGTCCGTCTCGCGCATCACGTTCGCCTTGTGGACGACGGTGAAGCCGTCGCGGTGGGCCGGGCCGCGCCCCTCGGCGACGAACTCGCAGGCGTACTCGGCCAGTTCCCGCGAGGCCGACCCGGTGACCACCCGCGTCAGCGTCGAGAGGTCGTCGCTCAGGCGGCTCTCGTGGCCGGCGTAGACCCCTTCGGTGTTCTCGCGGAGAAAGACGACGTCCGTCTCCGGCCGGAGCGCGTCCACGCCCGGATACGCCTTCGCGGGCCGGATGTTCACGAACGAGTCGACGGCGTCTCGGAGCGGAAGGATGACCTCGGCGGCGGTCTCGCCGGCCGCGCCGAACAACGTCGCGTCGGCGTCGGCCGCCAGCTCGTACGTCTCGGCCGGAAGCGCCTCGCCGGTCGCCGCCTCGACCGCGTCGCCGGCGTCGCCCGCGACGAACTCGAACGACGGCGCCACCGCCTCGAGAACCTCGATGGCCGCCGGCACGACTTCCTGACCGATCCCGTCGCCTTCGATAACGGCGATGCGTTCGCTCATGCGCCGTATCCGCGGGACGGCGAAAAGAGGATGTCGATGTCGGCGGGCGTCGGTCGGAGCGTTCGACCGGTCGCCAGCGAGCACGAGGCCCGCTCGTCGGTCGGCCGTCGTGTTCGTCTCGACGCGCAGAACGCGTCCGAGACGCTACCCGGTCTCGTCGCCGGCGGCCGAGTCGTTCTCGGCGTAGCTGTACGTCCCGTCGAACGACAGACCCGAGCAGTTGGGGAAGTCGTCCGCCTCCGGACAGCCCGCACAGTCGTCGGTCGCCGTCAATCCCTTGTGAACGCTGTACGGAATCAGGAAGCCGAGGAACAACGCGACGGTCACGACCCGGTAGGACGGCCGAAAAAAGAAGGGGAGCGCGACGACCGCCAACCCGACCGCCAACACGGCCTTCGTCACGATGCGTGTGTTTCTCGACCGCTGGCCCGGGAGCGCCTTGCCGACGACCTTCGGGACGAGCAGCGAGAATCCGATCGCGTACAGCGAAAGCGTCGACATCGCTCTGATCTCCGCGTCGAGGACCGTCAGCCGCGCCGCGAGCAGCGATACGAGCGAGAAAAAACTGGTCGGGTACACGATGAAACACCCCATACAGAGCTTCTGTCCGTACACCTCGATCACGTGGTGTGAGTAGTACTCACAGGTCGGATGGTGCGCCAACAGGAGCGGGTCTTCTCGCCCGAGATACGTCAGCAGTCGTTTCACTGGGTTGTACATTACCTGTGCTGGTCGAAATCCTCGTTACAGTGCGGACAGGTCGAGGCCTCTGGGTCGGCCGTCTCCCGGCACTGCGGGCAGATCACCATCGTCTTTCTGTCGGTCACCCACGAGTAGATGCCGTACGGGAGACAACAGAAGAGGGCGATCAGCGTCGTGGCGGTCGTATCACCTTGGTACTCTTTCGTCGTCTCGAGTGCCATGCGAACCGCTGTCAAGCGAAGAATAAAATCCGTTCAGTTCGCCGCAATATCTGCGGCTTCGGCCTCGCGCAGTCTCCATCCCCGACCGACGGGGGCGCGTGGCCGACGCCGTCGCGGCTCAGTCGTCGCTCTCGACGTACGGGAGCCCGTCGACGGTCGCGTCGACCTTGCTCCTGTTTGAGTACATCAGCGCGGTCGTATCCCAGATGCCGTCGACGAGCGCCTCCTGCATCGAGCCGTCGATGTCGACGTCGATGGTGGTGTCGCCGTAGGTGACCGTCTCGTCGGCGACGTCGATCCGGATGTCGCCGTCGGGGTTCGTCTCGATCCACTCCTGCAGTTCGGTCACCGTCTCGTGGTCGGCCGTCACCGCGGGGATGCCGAGCGACTTGCAGTTGTCGCGGAAGATCTCCGCGTACGACTCGCCGACCACGCCGTCGACGCCCCACCGCATCATCGCCTGCGGGGCGTGTTCGCGGGAGGAGCCACACCCGAAGTTGGAGTTGACGACCGCGATCGACGCGCCCTCGAACCGGTTGAGCGGGTGGTCGTTGAACGTGCCGTCGTCCTCCCGGCGGGCGTCGTAAAACAGGTAGTCGGCCATGTTGTCGAAGGTGACCTCCTTCATGAACTTGGCCGGCAGGATCTGGTCGGTGTCGATGTCGTCGCCGGGGATCGGCACGCCGGTGCCGGAGACCGCGGTGATGTGTTGGTCGCTCATCAGTCGGCCACCTCCTCGACGCCGCCGGCGCCGCCCGGCGGCTCCGAGTCCAGATACTCGCGCGCGTCCGCGACCTGGCCGTCGACGGCCGCGGCCGCGACCATCACGGGATTCATCAGGACGGTTCGGCCGTCCTTCGAACCCTGCCGCCCGACGAAGTTGCGGTTCGACGAGGAGGCACACACCTCGTCGCCCTCCAAGGCGTCGTCGTTCATCGCGAGACACATCGAACACCCGGCGCGCCGCCACTGGAAGCCGGCGTTGATGAACGTCTCGTCGATGCCGCGCGCCTCACACTCCTTGCGGACGGTCTCGGAGCCGGGCACCGCCAGCGCGCGGACGTCGTCGGCGACCGTCTCCCCGTCCAGAACCCTCGCCGCCTCCGCGAAGTCGGACACCCGACCGTTGGTGCAGGTGCCGAGGAACGCCACGTCGACGTCGTAGCCGAGCATCGACTGTCCCGGGTCGATCTCCATGTGTTCGAGCGCCGACTCGGCCGCCTCGCGATCGGTCCGCGCCTCGAAGTCGTCGGGATGGGGTACCGGCTCGGAGATCTCGATGACCTGTCCGGGATTGATCCCCCAGGTGACCAACGGGTCGATCCCGTCGGCGTCGACCGTGACGACGTCGTCGTACTCGGCGTCGTCGTCGGAAGCGATCGACTCCCAGTACGCCTTGCGCTCCTCGAAGGCCTCGCCCTCGGGGACGTACTCGCGGCCCTCGAGGTACTCGTAGGTGGTCTCGTCGGGGTTGATGTATCCGGCGCGCGCGCCGCCCTCGATGGACATGTTACACACCGCCAGCCGCCCTTCCATGTCCAGCGCCTCGATCGCGGGACCGCCGTACTCGTAGACGTGACCCACGCCGCCGTCGACGCCGAGGTCCTGGATGATCTTCATGATCACGTCCTTGGCGTACACGCCCTCGCCGAGTTCGCCTTCGACGTTGATCCGTCGAACCCGTTGTTTGTCGGCGGCGATACACCCCGTCGCCAACACGTCGCGGATCTGGCTCGTTCCGATCCCGACGCCGATCGAGCCGAACGCGCCGTGTGTCGCGGTGTGGCTGTCGCCGCAGGCCACCGTCATCCCCGGCTGAGAGAGCCCCAACTCGGGCGCGACCACGTGGGTGATCCCTTGTTTGCCGGAGTCGAACCCAAAGAAGGTGATCCCGTTCTCGCTCGTGTTGCGTTCGAGCGCCGAGAGCATCTCCTCGGCCTGGTCGTCCGTCAGGGGCCGCTCGCGTTTGTCCGCCTCCGTCGGCGCGATGTGGTCGGTCGTCGCGAACGTCCGGTCGGGGTACGCGACGTCGAGTTCCCGCTCGCTGAGCATCCCGAACGCCTGCGGGCTGGTGACCTCGTGGACCAGGTGGAGACCGATGAACAGCTGGTCCTGGCCGTTCGGCAGCTCCGTCACCTTGTGGTTCTCCCACACCTTGTCGTACAGCGTGCCCTCGCTCATCGGCGGTCACCCGCGTTGTCGAAGCGGGCCGATCCGGGTACGTGCATCAGGCCGTCACCTCCGCGGTCTCGTCTTCGTCCTCGTCGTCCTCCTGCCAGGCGAACAACCCGCGAAGCTCCTCGCCGACCGCCTCGATCTCGTGGTTCTTCTCGGCGGTGCGAAGCTGCGTGTACGACGGCCGACCCGCCTGGTTCTCCGCGATCCACTCGCGGGCGAACTCGCCGTTCTGGACCTTTTCGAGCACCGCCTCCATGTTCTCGCGGGCGTGCTCGTCGACGACGACGTCGCCTTTGGTGAGCCCGCCGTACTCGGCGGTGTCGGAGACCGAGTCCCACATCTCGCCGAGTCCGCCCTCGTACATCAGGTCGACGATGAGCTTGAGCTCGTTCAGACACTCGAAGTACGCCATCTCCGGGGAGTAGCCGGCGTCGACCAGCGTCTCGTATCCCTGTTTCACGAGCGAGGTGACGCCGCCGCACAACACCGCCTGCTCGCCGAAGAGGTCCGTCTCCGTCTCCTCGCGGAACGACGTCTCGACGACGCCGGCGCGGGTGCAGCCGATGGCGGCCGCGTACGCCAACCCCTCCTCGTGGGCGTCGCCCGTCGCGTCCTGATACACCGCCAGCAGACCGGGCGTCCCCTCGTCGTTCTCGTAGTTGCGCCGCACGAGGTGACCCGGCGATTTCGGCGCCACCATCGTCACGTCGACGTCCGCCGGCGGCTGGATCTGGTTGTAGTGAATGTTGAACCCGTGCGCGAACTGGAGGGTGTCGCCAGCCTCCAGGTTCGGCGCCACCGCCGCCTCGTACACGTCCGGCTGGACGGTGTCGGGAACGAGCACGCTCACGATGTCGGCCTCGGCGGCCGCCTCGGCGGGGGTCGCCACGCGGAGGCCGTCGTTCTCGGCGGCCGCCCGCGACGAGCTCCCCTCGCGGAGGCCGACGACCACGTCGACCCCGCTGTCCGCGAGGTTCTGCGCGTGCGCGTGGCCCTGCGAGCCGTAGCCCAGGACCGCTACGGTCTTCCGGGCGATCGCCTCGCTGTCGGCGTCCTCGTCGTAGTATACTGTCGAATCGAACGTCTGTGTGTCGTCTTCTGTCATGGTGTGTCAGTCGATGGTCGGGGTGGTCGGTTCGCCGGCCGTGCCGGGCTTTTCGCCCGGCGCAGTCGGGATGTTCCCGCGCGCGAGCGCCGTCTGACCGGTTCTGGCGATCTCGATGATTCCGAACTGCTCGAACGCGTCGATCGCGTCGTCGATCTTCGACTCGTCGCCGGTGAGCTGCACCGTGATCGTCTCCGGGCCGGCGTCGAGCGTCTGTCCGTCGTACATCTCGGCGACCGCGTGGACCTTGTCCGGCTCGTCGCCCTGCACTTTCAACAGCACGAGCTCCGAGGTGACGGCGTCTCCGGACACCTCGCCGACCGAGATGACGGGCTTCAGCTTCGCCATCTGTTTTTCTATCTGGTCGATCCCGGGGTCGGTCTCCTCGACGACCATCGTGATCCGCGAGTGGCCCTCGACGGTCGTCGGCCCGACGGTCAGGCTCTCGATGTTGAACTGTCGCCGGGAGACGAGCCCGGAGACGCGCGCGAGCACGCCGGGTTCGTCCTCCACGAGCGCGGAGATGACCGCGCGCCGGGAGTCGTGTTGCGCCTCGACGACGGGGTCGATCCGGTGGCCCTCGAGGTTGCGACGGCCCTCGGGCTGCGGGCGCTCCTCGGGGGCCGGACCGGGGATGCCGGACGACCGCTCCCCGCTCATAGCTGGTCCTCCGAGAGCGCGAAGCGGCCGTTCGCCCCGCCGCTCGGCACCATCGGCAACACGTTCTCCTCGGGGTCGACGTGGAAGTCGACGACCGCCGGTCCGTCGTACGCGAGCGCCTCCTCGACCGCCGGGGCGACCTCGTCGTAGCCGTCGACGCGGATCCCGAGCGCGCCGAACGCCTCGGCCAGCTTGTCGAACTCGGGCATCCAGTTGTAATCCGACGCCATGTGACGCCCCTCGAAGAACGCGTCCTGCCACTGGCGCACCATCCCGATGTACTCGTTGTTGAGCACCGCGACGGTGATGTCGAGGTTCTCGCGGACCGCGACCGACAGCTCCTGCATCGTCATCAGGAACGACCCGTCGCCGTCGAAACAGATCACGTCGCGGTCGGTGTCGCCCATCGTGTTGGCCGCGACGCGCGCGCCGACCGCCGCCGGCAGGCCGTATCCCATCGTCCCCAGTCCGTGTGAGGAGACCCACGTGCGGGGTTCGGTGTACGTCCAGAACTGAGAGGCCCACATCTGGTGTTGGCCGACCCCCGTCGTGACGATCGTGTCGTCGTCCGTCGCCTCGTCGAACGCCTCGACGACGAACTGCGGTTTGAGCGGCTCGTCCTCCGGCGTCGAGTACGTCATCGGGTACGTCTCCTTCCACTCGTCGCACTGCTCGCGCCACTCGTCGGCGTCGGGCGCCTCGTGGATCGCGGCCGACAGCTGGTCGAGAACCGTCGCCGCGTCGCCGATCAGCGGGTAGTCCGCGTACACGTTCTTCGATATCTCCGCCGGGTCGATGTCGACGTGCACGACCTCCGCCTCCGGGGCGAACGTGTCTATCCCGCCGGTCAGCCGGTCGTCGAACCGCGTCCCGACCGCGATCAGACAATCCGTGTGCGTGATCGCCATGTTGGCGTAGCCGGTTCCGTGCATGCCCGCCCACGAGAGCGACAGGTCGTCGTCCTCGGGGAACGAGCCGATGCCCGGCATCGTCGTCGTCACCGGAATCTCGTAGGTTCGCGCGAACTCCCGGGCGGTCTCGCTGGCCTCGCCTTTGATCACGCCGCCGCCGAACAAACACAGCGGCCGGTCGGCGTTCTCGATGGCCCGGGCGGCCGCGTCGACCGCGTCCTCACGGGCGCTCGGGTCGGGCTCGCTTCCGGCGGGCGCCTCCGCGGGACCGGGCGTCCGGTCGGTGTCGTCGAGCGTGACGTCCTTCGGCAGGTCGACGAGCGTCGGACCGGGACGGCCAACTGCCGAGAGCGCGAACGCCTCGCCGACCACGTCGCCAACGTCGTCGGCGTCGCCCGCGAAGTAGTTGTGTTTCGTGATCGGGCGGGTGACGCCGATCGTGTCGGTCTCCTGGAAGGCGTCGTTGCCGACGAACTCCGTGGGGACCTGGCCGGTCAGCGCCAACATCGAGTCCGAGTCCATGTCGGCGTCGGCGATTCCGGTGACGAGGTTGGTCGCGCCGGGACCGGACGTCGCCATACACAGCCCCGGCTCGCCGGCGACGACGCCGTACGCGTCGGCGGCGTGGGCGGCTCCCTGCTCGTGGGCCATCATGATGTGTCTGATCGACGAGCTGTACAACGCGTCGTAGACGGGCATGATCGCCCCGCCTTGCACGCCGAAGGCGGTCTCCGCGCCGGCGGCCTCCAAGGCGGCGACGACCGACTCCGCGCCGGTCGATACCTCGTCGATCGAGCCGTCGACGGATCGGTTCTGGTCGCCGGCCGGCTCCGGCGCGTCCGCCTCGGCCGGGTCGGAGACCGGCTCGGCGTCCGGGTCGTCCTCTCGTGGGTGTGCTGCTGAATCGCTCATCGTCGTGTGTGGTGTGTTGGTGTCTCGGGGGTGCGAGCGTCGGTCGGACCGACGGCGCGGGCGCACCTGGCGTCTTCGCGCCGCCGGTCGTCGGTACGTCGTGTCGGTGAAGAAGGGGGTGTGTAGGGGATCAAACCCCTACGATTACGAGAGCAACGGCTTCCGTCCCGGGGCTGGTCGCGCGGGGTCGGCGGAGCCGTCGCATCTATCCCTGACTCACGCAGGCCGCCTATAAATTCCTGTCGGGAGCCGCGCACGCGACTCGGAGTCGACACCCGGGACCGGGTCGACGGCGACGATCCCTCGGCTCGGGCGGCGGCGGGGAACGCAGGCCGTCCCGTCGGCTCGCGCGGCCGCGGCTGGCGGGGCGCTGCGCTCGCGGCGGACGCCATCAGATCCGGACCTCCTCTCTGTCGACTCCCGCCTCGCGGGCGAACCGTTCGACGTCGCCGGCCGTCACCTGCCGCTTGCCGGCCCCGTACTCTTTGACGCGTTTCGTGATCTCGCGGACCTCACCGTCCGTCGGGTCGAAGCCGGCCTCGACCAGGTGTTTCCGGACGCTGTGGGTGCCGGTGTGTTTGCCCAACACGAACTCGCGTTCCGCGCCGACCATCTCGGGCGTCATCACGCCGGTCTCGAACGTGTCGCTGTTCTCGATGACGCCGGCGGCGTGGATGCCCGACTCGTGGGCGAACGCGTTCCGCCCGGTGACGGGCTTGTTCGCCGGCACCGGGATGTCCGAAGCCTCCTCGACGATCCGGGCCAGCTTCGTGATCTGGGTCG
>CAZKXC010000003.1:48509-77179 GCA_964556645.1 uncultured Halobellus sp. | reverse complement strand
CCGCGGTCGTAGAGGACCTCGAGGACGGAGCCGATGATGTTCGAAGCGGGCTCTACCGTGTACGACAGATGGCCAACGCTCTCGGCGTTGTCCACGCCGGCGAGTGCGTTGGCGAATGGGTCGTTTCCCGTCATGATCAGCTGTACTTCTCGAATCCCATGTCTCGGGCGACTTCGCGGAAACACTGCCGACAGAGGTTGATGTCGTACTTCCCGACTAACCCCTGCTCGCGTCCGCACCGACGGCACTCGTGTCGGCTGCCGGTGCGTTTCGCCGCGTGCTCGCCGGTCTCGTTGTTCGCTTCGCTCATTCCGTTACCTCCAGCTCGAAGTTCGCTTCGAGGAACGCGATCGCGTCCTCGGCGGTCATCCGGTGGTTCGACGGAATCGACCGGGTCACCTTGTCGCGCTTGGCGACGCGGTACCCCGGCCGAACGATCGTCGTCGTCACGTCGAGCCCGTAGATGCCGATGTTGGGGTTGTACTCTTGGCTCGGGAAGTCGGTGTGGTCTTCGACCCCGAAGCTCAGGTTCCCGGTGTCGTCGAACTGCCGCGCCGCGACGTCGACCAACCCGAGTGCGGTCTCGAGGAACTCGTGGGCGTCGTCGCCGCGCAGCGTCACCTTGACGCCGATCGGGTCGCCCTTCCGGATCCCGAACTCGCCGACGGTGCGTTTCGCGGTCGTCCGCACCGACTGCTGGCCGGTGATCTCCTCGATGATCTCCTCGGCGTCCGCGAGCGGCTCGCCGCCCTGGCCGACGCCCATGTGGACGACGACCTTCTCGAGGACCGGCTCGCGCATCTCGTGTGTGGCCTGTTCGGCGTCACTCATCGGTCTCACCCGCCTCGTCGGCGTCGGACTCGGCCTCGGCCGCCGCGTCCTCGTCGTCGGTGAAGTTCTCGTCGATGACGACGACGTACTCTTCGATCGTCTCGTATCGGTCCTCGCCGTCGCCGACGACGACCGTGTTCGAGCCGGAGCCGAGCGTGACGTCGATCGCGTCGATCTCGCCGATCTGGCCGGCGTGTTGGCCGGCGGTGGCGGTGACGAGCGCGCCCTCCGCGTACTCGAAGTGGGCGACGATCGTTCTCGACTCGTTGTCGATGACGATCGAATCTTTGGTGTCGTACTCCGTCCCGGGCTCGACGCGGACGTTCGTCCCGTCGTGGAGCGTCAACTGAATGTCGCCGCCGGGGACGACCGTCTTGTTGGTCACCTTTCCGAGCCGGCTGCTCGCCGACTCCTCGTCGATGGGCGTCAGCGCGAGCCGACCCCCCTCGTCCGGGAACACGCGGAAGTACTCCCCGCGAATGGGGAACGCCAGGATGTCGAACATCCCGATCGGGCGTTGTTCGTCCGACACCGCGGTTCCGTTCACGAGAACGGCGTCCGTGTTCAACGCGTAGCGCGCCTCCTTCGTCGAGTCGACGTAGCCGAGCACGTCCCGCAACAGGACGACGAGCGGAACGCCGGCCTCCCCGTGCGGGCCTGCGCCGGCCTTCACGGTGAACGTCTGGGTCTTCCGCTCGACCGGCCAGGAGTTCGGTACTGACAGTCGTTTCTGGTGTCGCGTCATTCGTTCTCCTCCCGGAGCCGCGCCTCCCGGCGCTCGTCAGACAGGTCCAGCTCCGTCACGCGGACGTTGCTCGCCGGGATCGGACGCGGGGTCTCCTCCCCGTCCGCTCGCTCGACGGTGACGTCCTCGACGGCGATCCGCTCGGCGGACAGGTCCACCGAGAGGACCTCCGCCTCGGTGCCGGCCGCGTCGCCGCGGAGCACCTCGACGGTGTCGCCCGCGTTGACGCGGACGTTCCGCTGGCCGTACTCCTCGCGGAGTTCGGGCGTGAGCGGGGACCGGACCTTTCGTTGCCGCTCGTGGAGCGGCGCGGTCTCCGACCGTTTTCGTTGTTTGTGTGGCTGTTTCGTCATGGTTACACGATCATCGTCGCGGTGGACGCGATGCTTCCGTAGCGCTCGGCGACCTCCCGGGCGATGGGGCCTTTGATCTCCGTGCCCCGCGGCTCGTCGAGGTCGTCGATGATCACGGCCGCGTTGTCCTCGAACCGCACGCGCGTGCCGTCGGGACGGCGGATCGGCTTGCGCTGGCGGACGACGACCGCCTCCAGCACCTGCCGACGCATCTCGGGCGTTCCCTTGGTGACCGAGACGGTCACCCTGTCGCCGATGCCCGCCTTCGGCTGGCGGTTTTTCACGCCGGAGTAGCCGGCGACGGAGATCACCTTCAGCTCGCGCGCGCCGGTGTTGTCGGCACACGCGATCAGCGAGCCCTTCGAGAGCCCCTGTGTGACGTCGGCTTTCAGCGCCTCCATCACGCATCACCCGTCAGGTTCTCGACGACGACGTGTGATTTCGTCTTCGAGAGGGGTCGCGTCTCCGCAATAGTCACTTCGTCACCGACATCGAGCGGGTCGAGCACGCCCGGCACGTGGGCCGGAATGCGCGACCGACGCTTCATGTACCGATCGTATTTCGGCACGAACACGTCGTATTCTCGCTCGACGATGACGGTCTTTTCCATATCCGTCGACACGACCGTCCCCTCTCGGAGCTGGCCGCGGACGGGAAGCTGTCCGTAGAACGGACACTTCTCGTAGTCGTACGCCTCCGGGTCGTCTGGCTCCGGAGGCATGGGTACGTCGATTCCTATCGCCATTGTGTGACACCTCGTTCGGTGCGTTCGGCGGGCCGGTCCCGCAGCAGCGCGCCATCCACCGTCACGTAGACCGCGTCTTTGCACTCGCCTCGCCGGCTCGCCGGACCCGCGTCGTCGCCGTCGACGCTCGCAGACCCGGACGGGCCGGACTGACGGGGGCGGACCCCCGCAGTATCCGACCCGAGTTGGGACGTGGACCCCGACGATCGGCCGTCGTCGGCGGCTTCATCTGTGCGTGCGGTCGCCGTCTCGACGACCGCGAACTCGAACGTCGTGCCCGCCTTGGGCACGCGTTTGTCCCCCGACCCGGTCCGCACCACCAGGGTGTTGACCGTCTCGTACAACACCCGACCCGCGATCCCGACGTGGGCGTCGCTGTCGGCGTCGGCCGCCCGAACCGGGAGGCCGACGAGTTCGTGTCGCGTGAGCGTCTCGGGGGTGATCATTCGTTACTCCTCGTCGAAGTCGCCTTCTTCCGCCTGGATCGTCTTGATCCGAGCGATCGTCTTTTTCAACTCGTTCATCCGGCCGGGGCTGTCGGGCATCCCGCCGGCCGCCTGCTGGGCCTTGGTGTTGAGCAGCTCGGTCTCGAGCTCCTCGAGCTCGACCGCCCGTTCTGCGGCGGTCATGTCTCGGATCTCGTCGGTGTACAGGATCGCCATGCGTTACTCCTCCGTCTCCTCGTCTGCCGCTTCCATCTCCGCGACCAGGTCCGCGGCCTCGGACTCGATCTCCTCGTCGAGCTCGTCGAGCTCGTCGGGCTCTCCGTCGACGGCGCCGGTCTCGACCGGCTCCTCGGCGGGGGCGTCCGTCGCCTCGGCGGCGGTCTCGCCGGTCTCCTCGACGACCTCCTCGACGATCTCCTCGTCGATGGCGTCGACCGGGTCCTCCGCGGGAACCTCCACGTCGTCGTCGGCGCCGACGTCCGGCACCTCCTCGGGCTCCTCTTCGAGGAGCGCCTCGACGCCCTCGTCTGCGGCCGCGTCGGCCTGTTCGACCTCCGGCACCTCGGCGTCGTCGCGGATCTCGAAGTCGTCGGGCAGCTCCGCGCCCGGCGGGATGATCTTGACGTTGACCCCGATGGTACCGAGCTTCATCACGGCGACGCCCTGGCCGTGGTCGACGACCTCCTGGGCCGGCTCGCCGTTGTGTTTGATGTAGCCGCGGTTGAACTTCTCCACGCGGGAGCGCGCGCCGGTGACCTTCCCGGCGAGCACGATCTCCGCGCCCAGCGCGCCCGCCTCGATGATCCGGTCGATCGTCGTGTGGCCGGCCTTCCGGAAGTACCAGCCGCGTTCCAACGCGTTCGCCAGCCGGTCCGCGACGATCTGGGCGTTCAGGTCGGGCTCGTCGACCTCCTGAACGTCGATCTGCGGGTCGTCCATGTCGAAGCGGTCCTCGAGCTCGGTGGTGATCTTCCGAATGTTCTTGCCGCCCTTCCCGATCACCATGCCGGGCTTCTCCGCTTTCAAGACGATCTGCGTGCCCATCGGCGTCTTGGCGACGTCCATGCCGCCGTAGCCGGCTCGGCCGAGCTCGTCCGCGAAGAACTCGTTGATCTGTGAACGGCGCAGGCCGTCCTCGATGAATTGGTGTTCGTCAGCCATCAGTTCTCAGCCTCCGGCTCCTCGATGATCAGTTCGACGTCCGCGAGCGTGGTGTTCCACTGCGTCGCGCCCGCGGCCCGCGGGTTCCGTCCGGGCCGCTCGCCCACCTTGTGAGGGGCGACGTGTTTGATCTCCATCTCCTCGCCGTCGAACCCCTGCTCGTCGGCGTTGTTTTTGACGTTCTCCAAGAGCTTGAGAAAGTCCTTGGCGGCCTTCGCGGGGTACCGACCCGCGTCCCAGCCGTCGATGTCCGAGCGGTGACCCGCGCCGGCGTTGTGCTGGCGCATGGGCACCGACCGTTCCTCGTCGATGACCGCCTGGAGGAACGTCTCGGCGTCGGCGACCGTCTCGCCTTTGATTTCTCGGGAGATCTCTTTGCTGTCCTTCACGCTGATGGGCCGGTCGCGGAGCATCCCCTTGGCGGTGGTCTCCGGGTCGGCCTCGACGCTGTAGTTGATTCCCATGGATTACTTGAGCGGCACGAACTTCGACGACCGGGTCGCGCCGATGCCGGCCTGACCGTGTTCGACGGTGCTTCGCGTCTGGTGGAACTCGCCGAGATAGTGGCCGATCATCTCGGGTTCGACCTGGACGCGCTCGAAGCTGTGTCCGTTGTACACGGAGAAGGTGATCCCGACGAACTCCGGCAGAATCGGCATGTCGCGCAGGTGCGTCCGGATCGGATCGTCGGCGGTCGTCTCCGCGTCGCGGCTCCGGGCCGTCTCGAGCAGCTTCCGCTTCTCGACGCTCAGCCCTCGCGTGATGCTTCGCCGTTGTCGTGCGGGGAGCAGTTCCGCGACGTCCTCTACGTCCATCTCCTGCAGCTCGTCGAGCGAGTGGCCGCGGTAGGCGAACTCCTCGCCCTCGCGGCCGGTGCGGTATTCGGAACTCATTTGTTGCTACCTCGTCCGGTCCGTTTGGATGCGATGTCTCCGACCTTCCGTCCCGGCGGGGCGTCCCGCGAGACGGACTTCGGCTGTCCGGGGTGTTGGCGACCGCCCCCGCCGAAGGGGTGGTCGACGGCGTTCATCGCGACGCCGCGCACGCGCGGGTACTTGGTCCCGCGGGCTTTCATCTTGTGGTGTTTGTTGCCGGCCTTCACGAACGGCTTCTCGGTTCGCCCGCCGCCCGCGACCACGCCGATCGTGGCGCGACACTGCGGGTCGAGCCGCTTCACCTCGCCGCTCGGAAGCTCGACGACCGCGACGTCGCGGTCGTGTGTGAGAAGCGTCGCCGAGACGCCCGACGCGCGGGCGAACTTCCCGCCGTCGCCGCGGTTGCTCTCGACGTTACAGACGGGAACGCCCTCGGGGATCTCCGCCAGCGGGAGCGTGTTCCCGGGTTTGATCTCCGCGCTCACCCCGACCTGGATGGTCTCGCCCACGCGCACGCCCTCCGGCGCGAGCACGAGCCGACGGTCGTCGTCGTCGAACTCGACCTCCGCGAGCGGCGCGGAACGCGCCGGGTCGTGTTCGATTCCGACGATCTCGCCGGAGACCATGTCGGCGTCTTCGAGTTTCTTGTGCGACAGCTCCGCCTTGTAACGGTGAGAGGGGGCCCGGAACGTCGGGCCGCCGCGTCCACGCCGTTGTCCTTGGATTCGTCGTCCCATCGTCAGAATACCCCGATCCGCGAGGCGATGTCCGTCGCGTCGTCCTCCGCGGACAACGTGACCGTCGCCTTCTTTTTGCCCTTCGACGTCACCTGCGTGTTCACGTCGACGACCCGCACGTCGTACCGGTCTTCGACCTCGTCGCTGATTGCCGGCTTCGTCGCGTCGATGTCGACGATGAACAACAGCTTGTTCTTGAAGTCCATCTCGTTCATCGCCTGCTCGGTCACGAGCGGGTGTTCGATGAGCGAACTCATCGGTCGGCCACCTCCTCGATCGCGGACTCGGTCCACACCGTGAGTCGTCCCGGGTGCGTTCCGGGCGCGAGGTCCTCCGCGTTGACCTCGCCGGCGGTCGCGACGTCGACGCCCGCCAGGTTGCGGGCGGCACGCGACGGCTCCTCGCTCGTCACGACGAGCACGGACTTCGGCTGGCTGTACTTGCGGCCGCGGGTCTTTCCGCGGCCGGACCGCACCGAGTGGCCCTCCTCGGCCCGCTCGACGTCGGCGTCGACGCCGACCGCCTCGAGCACGCCGAGCGCCTCCTGGGTCTTCTTGAGGTCCTCGAACTCGTCGCTCACGACGAGCGGAAGGTCGAGGTCGTCGTCGAACGCGTGGCCGCGCTCGGCGACGAGTTCGGCGTCGGCGGTCGCCGCGATCGCCGAGCGGATGGCGAACTGGCGTTCCTTGTCGTTCAGCTTCTTCGTCTGGTCCTTCTCGGCTTTCGGCGGGTGTGCGGCGCGCCCCGAGACCGCGCTCGGCACGCGGCGGGCGACGTTCTCTGACCGCGGGACGTGTGCGAGCCCGCGTCCGGAGCCGAACGACTCCGCGGGGGTTCGCAGCCCGGCGAACTCGTCCGCGCCGTATGCCTGTTTTCGGTTGGCCTGTGCGGCGGACACCGCCCGACCGATGAGGTCCGGTCGGAACGCGGTGTCAAAGACCGCCGGCAGCTCGATGCTGCCCGCGTCCCCGCCGTCCAGGTCGTGTACTGTTGTGTTCATGAGTTATCCCTGGTTGGATGCGGTGGATACGTACCGAACCTCTGGGTCGAGGCGCGGCTGGTCGTTCGGCCGGATGGCCGGACGGAATCGCAGCAGGCGTTGTTCCGGTCCCGGCAGCGAGCCCTTGATCAGCGCGTACTCGCCGTCGACCTCGCCGTAGTTGACGAAGCCGCCGTCGACGCTGGCGTCGTCGCCCTCGCCGAAGTCGATGAGCCGCTTGTTGAGCTCGGTGCGCTGGTGGTAGCCGGTCTGGCCCTGCTGGGGAACGGTGGAACGAACGCGCGACGGGTTCCACGGACCGAGGTTGCCGATCCGGCGCCGCCATCCCTGGCGAGCGTGTTTCCCCTTTCGCTTCTGAACGCCCCAGCGTTTGACGGGGCCCTGCGTCCCCTTCCCTTTCGTGATGCCGGAGACGTCGGTGTACTGGCCGGCACGGAACACGTCGCCGAACTCGTGGGCGCCGCCCGCCTCGACGAGTTCGAGCGCGAAGTCGGCACGCTCCGCGAGCGAGCCGCCGCCGACGCGCGTCTCCATCACGTCGGGCTTCTTTTTCGGCACGTTCGCGAGCTCGGCGGGTGCCGTGTGGGTGATCGCGCGGACGTCGTCGACGACGTCCGCCTCGAGCAGCTCGCGAAGCTCCGCGGCGTCCTGCTCGAAGGTGTTCTCCGCCGGCAGGTCGAGGGCGCGGTCGAGTTCGTCGTGGAACTCGGTCGTCCAGACCTCGGCAACCGGCTTCTGTCCGTACGGCGTCTCCTCGTAGGCTCGCACGGCGACGGCGTGCATCGGCGGCGTCTCCACCACCGTGACGGGGACGGATTCCTCCATCCCCTCCCGCGGCGAGTCCGCCTCGTCGTTGACCATCATGACGTGGGTCATCCCGGCCTTGTAGCCGGCGAATCCCTGTAGCGCAGGGGCCCCGTCGTCGTCTGGCCACGAACGGATGCGCGGCACCTCGCTGTCTGCGCGGGTGCGCGGGCCGTAGCCCAGCGAGCCTTTTCGTGGTCGGCTTGGTTGTGGCATGTGTTTACTCCGTGAGTGTGAGCGAGCCGAGGGTCGCGAACAAAGCCTCCTCCGTTCGGACTACCCCGCTGCCCTGTGCCGGGATCGTGTTCAGCCAGAGGTCGAACCCCGGATCGGGTTCGACTCGGCGGCCGTCGGCGACGGCCGCCCGGACGTCCTCGGGCGAGCGCCCGAGCATCTCCGGAAGCCCCCGTTCCGGCGCGCCGAAGGCGACGGTGTACCCGCCAGCCTCCCGTGCGTCCGAAACGAGGTCGCCAAGCCGCGAGACGGAGAGCGGTTCTCCGTGTCGCGACGTCGCGACGGCGACCCCGTCGCCGGCGACTGCTTCCGAAAGGTCCGCTTCCACGACCTGGAAACCGTCCTCCGGCTTCCCGGTGATGCGGGCGCGGACCGGTTCTCTCGAAGAGACCCTGATGGTGACGCGCTCTCCCTGCTCGACCTCCATCTCGGAGGGGACGAGTAGGGAGATCGGGTGTTCCCGCAGCGGGGAATTGACCCGGACGCGGCCTTCAGGTCCGACCTCGGTCACGAGTCCCTGTGTTATCGACTCGTCCCCGTCGGGGGGCGAGCCGGTCCGCCACGGCACGCGGAGCGGCGGCAGCACGCCGGCGTACCGGAGCTCGTCGCGGTGTCCCCAGAGATCCGTTCGGAGCTCCGGCGGCGTCGCGGCGTACCCCAGCACGGCACGGACGTACTCCCCGCCCCGGCGGCGTTCGCCCTCCCGGTCGGGGAAGACGACGAGCCGGTCCGCCCGGAACACCGCCGCCGCGCGGGCGACGTAGCCGAGTTTGCGAGTCGCCTCGCGGTCGTCCTCGGCTTCCCGGACGACCGAAGACGGGACACAGATCGTGAGTCCGTCTTCGGTGCGCATCGTGGCGAGACTGTACCCCTGATTCCGGACCACGGCGTAAAAGGATAGCGGTCCGGTTTCGGGGCTGTGGGGCGTTCACACGCGGCTTGCCGGGGAGTTCGGCGGGTTTTACTCGAATCCGCTTATCAGCGTGACGACCCACTGTGCGGGGTCGCGCTCGGCGCGAACCTCGACCCGCGTCACCCACTTCACCCACTGGAACCCCCGGCGACCGGGAGCGACGAGCCGGGCGGGACCGCCGTGGCCGTGGCTGAGCGGCTCGCCGCCGACGTGTGTCGCGAGCAGGGCGTCTTCGGCCTCCGACAACGGGAGACTCCAGCGGTAGCCGGTCACCGAGACGAACCGGACGTACGCCGGCTCCCGAGCGTCAGTGGCCGCGCCCCCTCCCGCGTCGGCACCGGCACCCGGCGCCGGACCCCCGGCCGCCGTCACCAGGTCGCCGACGCGGATCCCGCCCCACTCCTGAACCGTGTACCAGCCGCTCGTGCAGTCGAGCAGCGCGGTCAGCTCGTCGTCCGCGACGAGGTCGTCGGCCGTGAACGTCCGCGGCTCCGCGACGAGCCCGGTCACCGACAGGCGGTACGCCTCCCGGTCGATCGGATCCGGGTCGTCGGCGACCCACGAGGTGACCGGAAAGCCGTCGTTTCCCTCCGCCTCGCGCGGCTGTGACCCCGTGAACCGCCGATCCGCGCCCGGCGCCGAGAGGAGGGCGTTCACGCCCTGCTGGAGCCGATAGACCGTCGCGCCCGCGATCAGCAACACCGCGTACTGCGCCGCGGTCCGGCGCCCCTCGAAGTCGACCCGGCGCGGCGGCCGAAACCGGGTCGCGATGTGTGTGACGACCAGCGGGACGAGCGCCAGCCCGAAGCCGACGTGGACCGACAACAGCGTCCAGTAGGCGACCCGGACGTCGAGGCCGAACACCCAGACCACCCCGGTCGAGATCGCTCCGACCGTGGCCACGAGCGTGAGCACGGAGAGCGCGGTCGACCGCTGCCACAGCCGCCGCCGGAGCAGCCGGTTCCGCACCCGGGACAGCTTCCACCCGATCAGCGCGACGATCGCGAGCCCGAGCGCCCGATGGAGCCAGAAGACGGGCCACCCCGCCGGCGTTCCGATCGTGAACGAGACCAGCCCCGTGACCGCCTCCGCACAGACGACGGCGAACAACGACCAGTCGACGAGCCGCGGCGGCGGCTCCAGCCGCCCGAGCGCGTCCGCGATCGCGGCACGACCCCGCATGGACACACCGTCGGGGCGAGACGGACATATGGTTGACGGGGCGGCCGCCGTCGACCGTTGGTCGGACGCGCCGTTCCCGCGTCGACGCCGGTCGCACGCGCCGTCTCTCGTGTCGACGCCGGTCGGACGCGCCGCCCGACCGCCGGCGTCACTCCTGAAGGAGGTACCGAAAGGCTTCGAGGTGGTTCTCGCCGCTCTCCGTGACCGCGACGTACTGGTACTTGGAGTGTTTCTCGATCTCGACGAACCCTCGGCTCCGAAGCGGCTCGACGATCCGCGTGTTCAACCGACGATAGTACCCCCGCTCGGGGTTTTGTACGCCCTCCGTGTCGTAGCGGGCGACGAACGGGAGCCCCTCGCGCCGCCCGTACTCGATCAGCTCCCGTTTCGTGACCGGCTGGTTCGCCTTGACGTGATCGAGGACCGCGATGTGTTCGCGCTCCGGCTCCTCGATGTGGTACTTCGGGAGCGTCTCCGGCGGCTTGGCGCCCGAGGCGACGGGCCGCTCCTCGCCGCCGGCGTACGTCTCCGCGCGGACGTAGTACGGCACCGCGCCGGTCACCATGCAGGCGATCATCCCGCCGATCGCGGTCACCTTCGACCCCGACGCGAGGTTGACGTAGACGTTGTGCTCGCGGAATCGATTCGACACCTCGGCGATGGTGCCGAGCGAGCTGTACAGGTTGAAGATGTCACACTCGATCGTCTCGGTTCGGATCCCCGCCTCCCGAATCCGGTCGCGAACCTCGGCGTGATACGCCGGCTGGTCGATCTCCGGCGCGCCGGGATCCGGCTGTAAAAACAACGCCTCGTCGGCGTCGGCGTCGATGACCGGCCGCACGATCCGGTCCTTCTCGTACCCCAGCGGGACGATGTGGACCCGTCTCGGCACGTCCATGCTCGACATGTCTCGCGGTAGTACGGTGCGGATATTGAGGATTGTGATGACAGTGTTGTTTGTGTTGGCATAACTCCTAAACAGGCATGCGTTCTTCGCTCAAACACCGGATGCTCGTTTCAGCCAACCGAACCGTTCAGTCCGCGACCCCAGCCGCAATTCTCGACAGATGACGCTCGAACAGCTCTCCCCGACATCCGTCGAATCGACGCCCGATCGGGACCGTCGAACCGCACACTTGGAGGACGCCGGCCCGCTTCTGGACGTGTTGTCCTCACAGACGGCCCGGGAGATTCTCGGCGTCGTTCGCGAGTCTCCCGCGACGCCGTCCGACATCGCCGACGAGCTCGACGTCTCGCTTCAGGCGGTCACGTACCACCTGAGCCGGCTCCAAGGCGTCGACCTCCTCGCTCCGGTCGGCGTGAAATACTCACAGAAGGGCCGGGAGATGAGTCTTTACGACCTCTCGGCCGAGTCGGTGACGGTCTCGTTCGCGGAGCCGCCGAAGTGACAGGGGGACGCATCTCGGCGGTCCACGCGCGACTGCGACCCACGTACCGGTAGTGGAGCGATATCACGCGACCGTGCCGTGGGTAACCCGAGTTCAACTCTCGGTCGGTACACCTTCTCGCTGCGCCGGACCATCCACCGGCCCGCCCGCCCCCGATCGCGGCGAGTCCGGGTGCGCGGCGTCGTTCCGTCTCCCGGTCACCCCACGCTCACCACGACCCCTCGTAGTCCACCTCCGGCCGTTCGGCGTCGATTCCGAGCTCCCGGAGCGTCGCGGTCGCGGCTTCGATCGGGGCCGGCGCGGGGCGGTCGAGCGCGTCCGTCGTCGCCTCGGCGAACCGGACCCGCCAGCCGTCGTCGATCACGACGGTCGCACGCCGCGGGACGTCCGCGTGGCCCTCCCACGACTCGGCCAGGAGGTCGTACGACTCGGCGATTCCGCCGTGAACGTCCGAAACGACCGGAAACGGGAGGTCGAACCGGTCGGCGTACGCGAACCCCGCGAACGCCGAGTCGCCGGTGAGCGCGACGACCGCCAGCTCCGGGCGGTCGTGCCAGCCGGCGTCGCGGAGCGCGGCGAACGCCGCCGTACACGTCGGAACGAACGCCGCCGGCGCGAACGACAACACGACCGCTCGGTGCGTCTCGACGAGCCGGTAGAGCTCGAGTTCGGTGCCGGCGCCGTCCGAGACGGCCGGCGCGACGAAGTCGGGTGCCGTGTCGCCGACGTCGATCATGCGAGCAGTGGGCGTTCGCCGAACAAAAACCCCTCCCGCGATGCGAGCCCTCATATACCGTAGCGACCCACCCGGCGTATGCTTGACTCCTCGTTCGAGACGACGCTCGGCCTCGTCGAGACCTACGGGACCGTCGTTCTGTTCTGCGTCTTCGTGTTGGAGGGCGCGCTGGTCGGCAAGCTGATCCCGACCCGCACCGTGTTCGTCGCCGCGATCCTCGCGGTCGGATCGGACCTCGTCGCGTTCCTGCCGGTGGCGGCCGCGGCGGTCGTCGGCGCCACGGTCGGACAGTGTCTGTTGTTCGTCTCCGTCCGCCGGTTCGGCGTCGACCCGACGCGGATTCGCGTCCTCCCGGGGGCCGACGGCGGGGTCGACGGGTCGCTCCCGTGGCTCGACCGATGGGGCGTTTCGGCGGTCGCGGTGACGAACGCCCTCCCGGGAACCCGCGGCTGGATCGCCGTGCCGACCGCGACCTCGTCGGTGTCGACCGCGCGGTTCGCCGCCGCGTCGCTGGCGGGATCGACCGCGTACGCGGGCGCGCTGGTGGCGGTCGCGGTGGGGCTCGACGCCGCGATCACGGCTGTCGGAGGCGTGCCGGTCGGGTTCTCGTGATCGGCTCGCGGTCGCTCCCGGCTTGACAACGCTTAAACCCGCGACACGGCTACCTCGCCGCAATGAGACTCGTCGTTTCTATCGGCGGGAGCGTGCTCGCGCCGGAGCTCGATCCCGATCGCGTCGCCGCCTACGCCGACGCGCTCGATCGGCTGGCGGCGGCGGGGTGTGAGACCGGCGCGGTCGTCGGCGGCGGCGGCGTCGCCCGCGAGTACATCACGACCGCCCGCGAGCTCGGCGGCAACGAGGTCGAACTCGACGAGCTCGGCATCGGGACCACTCGTCTCAACGCCCGGCTGCTGATCGCCGCGCTCGGCGACGCGGCCGCTCCGGCGCCGGCGACGGGCTACGACGAGGCGGCGACGGCGCTCCGTCGCGGCGAGGTCCCCGTGATGGGCGGGATGACCCCCGGACAGACGACCGACGCGGTCGCGGCCGCGCTCGCGGAGTTCGTCGACGCCGACCTGCTCGTCTTCGCCACGAGCGCCGACGGCGTCTACGACGCCGACCCCGACAGCCACCGCGACGCGACCCGATTCGGGGAGGTGTCGCCGGCCGAACTGGTCGACGTGGTCCTCCCCATGAGCCGCGATGCGGGCGCGTCCGCTCCCGTCGACCTGCTCGCGGCGAAGCTGATCGACCGCGCCGGGATTCGCGCCGTCGTCCTCGACGGAACCGACCCCGACGCGGTCGTCGACGCGGCGCTCCGCGGCGACCACACGGGCACGAACGTGGTTCCGGAGGGAAGCACCGACCCGGCGGCGTGGACGGAGGAGCGATGACGGACTCGCCACACATCCTCTCCGACCGGACCGCGGAGGACGCCGACGACCCCGCGGCCGACGGCTTTCACGACTTCTGGGCCGACGCCGTCGCCGACGAGATCGAGGCGCGCGACCCGACGGACCCGATCGTGATCAAGGGAGGCGTCTCTCCGTCTGGCGTCGCACACCTCGGCAACGTCAACGAGATCATGCGCGGCCACTTCGTCGCGGAGGTGCTCCGCGAGCGGGGCCACGAGGTCCGGCAGGTGTTCACCTCCGACGACAAGGATCCGCTCCGGAAACTCCCCCGGAAGCTGGCGAACGCCGACGGGGAGATCGTCGGTCTCGGCGACGTCGACGCGGGCGCGCTCGGGCGCAACCTCGGCAAGCCGTACACCGCGATCCCCGACCCGTTCGGCGAGCGCGAGTCGTACGCCGCCCACTTCGCGGCTCTGTTGCGCGCCGACGCCGACCGACTCGACGTCCCGATCGAGATGGTCTCGAACACGGCGTTGTACGCCGACGGCGCGTTCGACGAGGCGATCCGCACCGTCCTTTCTGACCTCGACGGCGTCCGCGACACCCTCGGGGCGTACCAGGACAAGGTCGACGACGAGTACGTCCCGTTCAACCCGGTGTGTGCGGAGTGTGGGACGATCACGGAGACGGTGACCGGCGTCGACCTCGAGGCCGGCACCGTCGAGTACGCCTGTACGGACCTCGAGGTCGGCGACGACGTCATCGAGGGGTGTGGCCACGAGGGGACCGCCACGCTCCGCGAGGGGAAACTGCCCTGGCGGCTCGAGTGGCCCGCACAGTGGGACGTGCTCGACGTCGACTTCGAGCCGTTCGGCAAGGACCACGCCGAGGGCTCGTGGCCCTCCGGCGTCGACCTCGCACGCACCGTGTTCGACACCGAGCCGCCGGTCCCGATGGTGTACGAGTGGTTCACGCTCGGCGGGGAGACGCTCTCCTCGTCGGCGGGCAACGTCGTCACGGTGCCCGAACTCCTCGAGATGCTCGAGGTCGAGGTGGTCCGGTACTTCTTCGCGTTGCATCCGAAACGGGGCCGCGACCTGGACATCCAACGGATCGACCAGCTCGTCGACCGCTTCGACCGCTTCGAGCGGGCGTACTTCGGCGAGATCGACGACGCGGAGCTGACCCGGTTCGCCGAGCGGGCCTACCCGTTCGTCGTCGGTCCGTCTCTCGACCGGCCGGCCGACGCGGATCCCGCCGACCGGATCCGTCTCCCGTACACCTTCGCGGCCGTCCTCGGCATGGTCGAGGACCCGGCCCTCCGCGAACAGCTCGCGCGTGACGAGGGCCACATCGACGACGACGCGCCCGAGTGGGCGATCCGCGAGGCGCTCGGCCGGGTCGAACGAGCGCGGACCTGGGCCGAGCGAACCGACAACGCGTACAACTACCGGCTTCAGACGACGCTTCCCGACGTCACCCTCGACGACGACGTGGCGGCGGCGCTCGACGACCTCGCCGACGTCGTCGCCGCGGGCCGCGACGGCGAGGCGATCCAGGCCGCGATGTACGACACCGCCCGAGATCACGACGTCGAGGTCAGCGACTTCTTCGAGGCCGGCTATCGCCTCTTTTTCGACCAGCCGCAGGGCCCGCGGCTCGGTGAGTTCCTCGGCGAGTTGGAACGCGAGTACGTCGTCTCGCGGCTCCGACGAGAGGCGTGAATGCCCGAGGACCGGTCGCTCGACGAGTTCGCCGAAGCGGGATCCGAGGAGCCGGCCGCGGACGAGGAATCTACCGAGTTCGAGGACGCTCGGCCCGCCGGTGAGGACGCCCACGACGACGCTGCGCGGCTCGACGACGCTCCGAGCGACGGCCCTGCCACGTCGACGGCGGCGTGGACGGCCGCCGGCGCCGGCTGCCAGCGGTGTGGAGCCCGGGTCTCGCGCCGCTGGCGCGACGACGGCGACCTGGTCTGTGCCGAGTGTAAGGAGTGGTGACACGCGGCGACGACGACGACCGCCGGGCGTCGCGACGACCCCTACGAGCGGGCTTCGATGGTCTCGACGACGGCGTCGGCGAACTCGCTGGTCGCGAGCTTCTCGCCGCCGTCGATCTGCCGGTGGAGGTCGTAGGTGACTCGTCCGGAGGCGATGGTCTCCTCGACGGCGTCGCGCACGAGGTCCGCGGCGTCGGCCCAGCCGAGGTAGTCGAGCATCTCGCGGCCCGAGAGGATCATCGCCGTGGGGTTTACCTTGTCCTCGCCGGCGTACTTGGGTGCGGAGCCGTGGACGGGCTCGGCGAGACACCGGCCGTGTCCGCGGTTGATCCCGGGTGCGATCCCGAGCCCGCCGATCTGCGCGCCGGCGGCGTCGGACATGTAATCGCCGTTGAGGTTCATCGTCGCGACGACGGAGTAGTCGCCGGTGCGGGTCAGCAGCTGCTGGAGCATGTTGTCGGCGATGCGGTCTTTCACGACGACCGCGTCGTCGGGTCGTTCGCCGTCGTACTCCTCCCAGAGCTCGTCTTCGGTGATGAGCTCGTCGCCGTACTCCTCGCGCGCCAGCTCGTATCCCCAGTCCCGGAACGCCGCCTCGGTGAACTTCATGATGTTCCCCTTGTGGACGAGCGTGACCGAGTCGCGGTCGTTCGCGAGCGCGTAGTCGTACGCCTCGCGGATGAGCCGCTTCGAGCCGAACTCGGAGATGGGCTTGACCCCGATGCCAACGGGGCCGTCGTGGATCACGTCCGCGATCTCCATCTCGTCTTCGAGGAAGTCGCGCACCTGCTCGGCGCCGTCGGTGCCGGCCTCCCACTCGATCCCGGCGTAGACGTCTTCGGTGTTCTCCCGAAACGTGATCATATCCATTTCTTCGGGGCGTTTCACCGGCGACGGGACGCCGTCGATGTAGTAGGTCGGGCGGACGTTCGCGTATAAGTCGAGCACCTTCCGCAACGCGACGTTCAGCGAGCGGAAGCCGGCGCCGACGGGCGTCGTCAACGGCCCCTTGATCGCGACGCGGTGGTCGCGGATCGCGTTCACGGTGTCCTCGGGGAGGTTCTCGCCGTACATCTCTCGGGCGCTCGCGCCCGCGTACACACGCATCCACGCGATCGACCGACCGGTCGCCTCCGCGGCGGCGTCGAGCACCCGCTGGGCGGCCGGCCCGACGTCGGTCCCGATCCCGTCGCCGTGAATGATAGGAATGATCGGGTTCTCCGGGACGGTCAACGCGCCCGTCTCCTCGTCGGCAAGCGTGATCTGCTCCCCGTCGTCGGGGATATCGACCTTCTCGTAGCTCATAACGGTCGTGGCTTCTCGAACCGCCGTAAAGTGCCTGCCGTTTTCGGCGCCGCGGGTCGCGCGGCGTCACGCCGGCGGTACGCGCCTTCTCAGCGCGTCTCCCGCATGCCGTGTTCCCGCACGTCGTGTTTGTCGAGCCAGCGGTAGCGGCGGCCGCCCCACACGAACGTCCTGCGCGCGAACGCGTACGCCAACAGCCCGGGCATGGCGACGACGGCCGGTCCCGCGAGCAGAAACGACGGGCGTCGGAGCCCCGCCCACGCGTACGTCGTCGCCGACATCAGCGTCACCGCCGCGACGGTCGCCGCCGGCGCGGCCAGACACGCCGCCGCGAGCGCGGCCGCGAGACAGACGTTGACCGCGACGGCCCGGGGTGCGTGATACCGCGTTATCCACAGAAACCGGACGAACCGCTCGAGCGAGTCGCGGACCGATCCCCCGCTCGACACCAGCCGGGTCCGTTTCACCGGCGTCACGTCGAGGTGTTCGCTCAGCGTTCCGTCGTCGCTGACGGTTCGGCGGAGGTCCGCGAGCAGGGCCGCCTCGTCGACGTCGTCGCGCTCGAAGACGACGGCGCCGCCCCACGCGACGCCGCCGGTGGCCAACCCCAGCGTGCCGGCAAAGAGGTAGGCGGGCTCCAACAGCATCCCGAGCGGGTCGCGGCCGAGAAAGACCGGCAGCTCCGTCGTCGGTCCCTGTCGCTCGTAGTCGGCGTGGAGGGCGGCGAGCCACCCCGGCGGGTGGTGAAAATCGTCGTCGGTCCACACGATTCGGTCGGTCTCGGCCGCCCGCATGCCCGCGGCGATCGCGTTCGCCTTTCCGGAACAGCCCGTCGGCTCGCCCGCGAGAACGATCCGGACACCGTCCGGCGTCGCTCCGCGGCGGTCGGCGACGGGGTCGTCGGCCGTGTCGGCGATCACCAGCAGCTCGTCGGTCTGCCGAACCGCCTCGGCGACTTCGGTACAGGCGTCGGTCCACCGGACGGTCGGCAACAGGACGGTAGTCGGCGGGGGGTCGGTCACTGCGATCCCTTCGGCCGCCGCGTACAAAAGCCGGCCGTCGGCGGGGAGCCGGTCGGCAGCGATCGGCCGACGGCCGCCGTCGCGGTCGGGCACACAGCCGTCCGCACCGCCGCTTTCCGGGCGCTTATGCCGCTGCCGTCTGAGGTCCGCCCATGCGCGTGATACTCCACGGCGGCGCGGGCGGCGTCCCGGACGACCCCGAGCCGCGCCAGGCGGTCCTCGACGAGGCGGCCGCAACGGGCGCCACAGAGGCGACGCCGCTCGACGCGGTCGAGTCGGCGGTCCGAGTTCTCGAAACGAGCCCGCGGTTCAACGCGGGCGTCGGCGGCGCGGTACAGTCCGACGGGGTCGTCCGCACGGACGCGGGCGTGATGACCGCCGACCGCGCGGTCGGCGCGGCGTGTTCGATGCCGGGCGTCGAACACGCGGTCAGCGTCGCTCGCGTCGTGATGACCGAGACGCCGCACACGCTCGTCTCCGGCGACCACGCCGTCGCGCTCGCCGACGACTTCGGCGTCGAGACCGGCGTCGACCTCCTCACCGAGGAGAAACGCGAGCAGTACGCGGCGGAGGACCCGCCGGACGGCGGCCCGAGCGCACACCTCGACTGGTTAGAAAGCCGGTTCGGCGCCGGCGGCGACCAGGCGGGCGGCGATCCCGACGCGCCGGACCGGACCGAACGGACCGCGCCCGACCACGACACCGTCGGCGCGGTCGCGTCCGACGGCGAGACGTTCGCGGCGGCGACCTCCACCGGCGGGCGCTCGTTCGCGCTGGCCGGCCGCGTCGGCGACGTGCCGCAGGTCGGCTCGGGCTTCTTCTGTGCGGACGCGGGCGGCGCGAGCGCCACGGGCGCCGGCGAGGACATCACGCGGGTCACGCTCACGCGCCGGGCGGTCGACCTACTCGAGGCGGGCCACGACGCCGAGACGGCGGCCGACCGGGCGATATCGGAGTTCGAGACGGTCACCGGGTCGGGCGCGGGCGTCATCGTCTGTGGCGACGACGGCGTCGGCAGCGCGTTCAACACCGACGGGATGCAAACGAGCGTCGCCACTAGGGAGTGAGCGGCTCGCCGGCGCCGCGTCGATCCCGCGGTCGGCGGCGAGTCCGGTCGGCGGGGGCGACCGGCGGCGAGCCCGGAGCCGAGGATACAAATCCGACCGCCACCTTGCGGGCACATGGTGACGTTTCTCGCCGGCGGGACGGGAACGCCGAAGCTGCTCGACGGCGCCACCCGCCTGTGGGCCGCCGACGACGTGACGGTCGTCGCCAACACCGGCGACGACGTCGAGCTCGGCGGCCACCTGGTCTGTCCGGACGTCGACACGGTGTTGTTCGCCGGCGGCGAGGTTCTCGACCGCGACCGCTGGTGGGGGATAGCCGACGACACCACGGAGACTCACGCGGAGCTCGCGCGGCTCGCCGACGCGGCCGGGCTCGCGTCGGGCCCCCGGTACCTCGACGCCGACGCTCAGACGGCCGGCAGACGGATCGCCCGCTGGCGGCGCTTCTCGGGCGTCGCCGAGTTCATGGAGATCGGCGACCGCGACCGCGCGGTCCACCTCACGCGGACGGGCCTGCTCGACGAGGGGCACACGCTCACTGACGTCATCGACGTTCTCGCCGACGCCTTCGGCCTGGCGTTCGACCTGCTGCCGATGTCCGACGACCCGGTGGCGACGCTGATACACACGGCCGACGGCGAGACGATCCACTTTCAGGAGTACTGGGTCGCCCGCCGCGGCGCGCCGGAGGTCACGGACGTCGAGTTCCGCGGAGCGGACGCCGCCGAGCCGACGGACGCAGTCCGGGGCGCGCTCGCCGACCCGGTCGTCGTCGGCCCGTCGAATCCGGTGACGAGCATCGGTCCGATGCTCGCGGTCCCCGAGATCGAGGCGATGCTGGCCGAGACGCCGGTCGTCGCGGTCTCGCCGTTCGTCGGCGACTCCGTCTACTCGGGGCCCGCCGCCGACCTGATGGACGGGGTCGGGCTGGCTCCCTCGACGACGGGCGTCGCCGACGCCTATCCGTTCGCGGACGCGCTCGTCCTCGACGACGACGACCCGACCGAGCTCTCGCGTCACGTCGAGCGAACCGACATCGCGATCGACGGCCCCGACGACGCCGAGCGCGTCGCCCGCGCCTGCCGACGGGCCCTGGAGGCGGTGTCGTGACCGCGCCGGCCGCCCCCTTCCTCGTCGCCGCCAGCCTCAGCGGCCGGGCCGACGCCGACTGGGCGCGCGCGGCGTCCGACCACGTCGACTGCGCGGTCATGGGAGGGATCGCGCTCGACCCGGCGAGCCGGGACGCGGCGCGCGAACTCGTCGCGCGCGGGCGCTCCGAGTTCCTCCCGAACGACCCGGTCGCGTGGATCGACCGCCAGTTGCGGGCGACCGCCGACGCGCCGGTCGTTCCCGGGATCAACGTCCGGAGCGCGACCGTCGAGCCGGTTCGGGAGGCGGCCGCGGCGTGTGCCGAGCGCGACGCGATCTGTGAGATCAACGCCCACTGCCGGCAGCCGGAGCTCCGCGCGGTCGGCTGTGGTGAGACGCTGCTGGCCGACCCCGACCGGCTGGCCGCGTACGTCGCCGCCGCGGTCGACGCGGGCGCGACGACCAGCGTGAAGGTGCGCGCGGAGGTTCCGGGCGTCGACCTCGCCGCGGTCGCCGGCGCGGTCGCGGCGGCGGGTGCCGACTGGCTCCACGTCGACGCCATGGACTCGGAGCCGGTCGTCGCGGAGCTCGCGAGAACGGCCCCCGCCGGGCTCACGGTCGTCGCCAACAACGGCGTCAGGGGCCGCGACACCGTCGCGGCGTACGCGGCTCACGGCGCGGACGCGGTGAGCATCGCCCGGCCGAGCACCGATCCGCGGGCTCGCTCGCGGGTCGCCGAGGCGGTCGCGGCGTGGCGCGACGGGCGCCTGACGGGTCGACGGGAGGCGTCGCCGTGACCGCCTCGCCGCCTCGCGCCGGCGTGACCGCCGCGCGCTCGCCCGCGGACGACGCGACGCTCGCGCTCCTGTTGGAGGTCGCGGGAACGCCGAAGCCGGGCAACGTCGACCGCCGCCGCGACCTCGCGGACCTCCGATTCGAGTCGTTTCTCGGCGGCGCGGTCGGGGCCCGCGAGGGGCTCGAGCGGGCCGCCCGCGGCGCGGCCGTCGGCCACGCGTTCGAGCGCGCGGTCGCCGGGATGGCCGGACGCGCCGGCACGAACACCCAGTTCGGTTGTCTGCTGCTGCTCGTGCCGCTCGTCCGGGCGACCCGGGCCGGCGACCTCTCGCCGGCCGGGCTCGACCGGGTGACCCGGGCGACCACCGTCGACGACGCGGTCGCGTTCTACCGGGCGTTCGAGCACGTCGACGTCGCCGTCGACGACCCGCCGCCGGACGCGTCCGACATCGACGTGCGACGCGGCGCGGCGGTGGCTCCGACGCTCCGCGAGCGCGGACTCACGCTCCGGGACGTGATGGCCACGGCCGCGACCGCCGACGGCGCCGACCGGCTTCCCGACCGCAACGCCCAGGAGTGGGTCGAGGGGTTCTCGCGGACGTTTCGCGCCGCCGAGTGGATCGTCGCCGACGAGGGACCGCTGGCCGACCGAGCCGCGCGGGCCTTCCTCGGGCTGCTCGCCGCCGTCCCGGACACGCTCGTCGCGACGGACCACGATCCCGAGACGGCACGCGAGGCGAGCGCCGAGGCGCGCGCGCTCCTCGCGAGCGGCGACGCCGCGACCGAGACCGGATCGCTTCCCGACGCCGACGCGGTTCACGCGATCGACCTCGAGGCCGCAGAGGCGCTGGCGGCGTCGTTCGTCGAGGCGGAGATCAACCCGGGCACCACCGCCGACCTCACCTGTGCGGCGTTGTACGTCGCGCTCCGGCGAGGGGTCGACGTCGGCACGGAGGCGATTCCGTGAGCCCAGACGGCTGGCCGGTCGACCTCCGTGGCGTCACGGAGTCCGTCGTCACGACGCGCGGGCCGAACGACCTGTGGAACGCCGCCGCGCTCGGGCTCCACGCGCCGGAGACCGACGGCGACCCCGTCACCGCCCGGACGTACGGCCGAACCCGCACCTGGCGGAACTTCGTCGAGCGCGGCGGCGGCGTGGTCCAGTTCACCGTCGACCCCCGAGAGTTCGTCGACGCGGCGCTCGCCGTTCGCGAGGCGCCCACGCCCGTCCTGCCCAACGCCGACGCCTGGGTCGAGGTGCGCGTCGAGGCGGTCGCGAGCGAGACGGCCGGCGACACGACGATACGCACGTGGGCGCTCGAGCCCGTCGAGAACGCGGTGCTGACCGAGCGGGTGCCGACGGTGAACCGGGGGTTCGGCGCGGTCGTCGACGCCGCCGTCGCCGCCTCGCGGCTCGACGTGCCCGCCTACGACACGTCCGAGCTGCTCGACCGGCTGCGGTACTTCGCGGACGTCGTCGAGCGGTGTGGCGGCCCGGCCGAGCGCGACGCGTTCGCGCGGATCGACGAGGCGACCGGATGGCGGGAGCTCGCCGAGGAGCACGCGTCCGAGCGGGTCGATGCCGACGACGGCGGCGCCGAGGCTGACGCTGCCGACGCCGCGGACGCCGACCCCGGCGACGGCGATACCGACGCGGGATGAGAGCCGTTCTCCCCGCACAGCCGCTCACGCGGGAACGAACCCTTTTAGTCCGGCCCGCGGGTAGCGCCGGTATGGCCATCAAACCCAAGTACATCAAACAGCTCGCGAACGTCCTCTTAGAGGAGTATCCGGACTCGTTCAACGCCGACTTCGAGACGAACAAGGAGAGCGTCGCCGCGCTGACGACCGTCGAGTCGAAGGGCGTCCGCAACCGAATCGCCGGCTACATCACCGCAAAGAAGTCGCAGGCGGCCGCCGCGGCCTGAGCTTTTCTCGTCACCGCTCCGCCCGTCTCGCCCAGCCCGTTCGAGCGTCGCCGACCCGCCCGTTTATCACCGAAGCCGCGGCCACCCAGTCGGGATGGACGCGCTGGTTCGGCCGGTCTTCGATCCGACGTTCGCCGGAGCCGCGCTCCTGTTTCTCTTCGGCGGCGCGGCGTTGGGGACGGTGAGCGGACTGATCCCCGGGCTCCACGCGAACAACTTCGCGCTGCTGCTCGCCGGGGTCGCCCCGTCGATTCCCGCCGACCCCTTGCTCGTCGGCGTCGCCATGCTCGGCGCGGGGGTCGTCCACTCGTTTCTCGACATCGTTCCCGCGCTCGCGCTCGGCGTGCCCGACGCCGCCACCGCCGTCGCCGCGCTCCCCGGCCATCGGCTCGTCGTCGCCGGCCGCGGCCGAGAAGCGCTCCGGCTGTCGGCGGTCGGGTCCGGACTCGCCGTCGCGCTGGCGGTGCCGCTCGCCGTCCCGATCACCTGGCTCATGGTGCGCGGCTATCCGACCGTCCGGGCGCACCTCCCGTTTCTGCTCGCGGGCGTCGTGGTCTTTCTCGTCGTCACGGAGTCGTCGAAGCGGTCCGCAGTCGGCGGATTCGCCGCCTTTCTCGCCAGCGCCGCGCTCGGAATCGCCACCCTCGACGTGGACCCCTCGGCTCCGCTCGACGCCGGCGGAATGCTCGCGCCGTTGTTCTCCGGGTTGTTCGGCGCGCCGGTGCTCGTCGACGCGCTCGGCGGCGAGGGGGTCCCGCCGCAGTCGGACGCGCGGATCACGATGGGCGGCCGCGACCTCGGCGTCAGCGCGACCGCGGGATCGCTCGCGGGAGCCGTCGTCGGCTACGTTCCGGGCGTCTCGGCGGCGATCGCCGCGGTCGCCGCCCTGCCGTTGGTTCCGCGTCGCGAGGCCGACCGCGGCTTCATCGTCGCGACCAGCGGAGCCAACACCGCCAACACCGTGTTCGCGTTGTTCGCGCTCGTCGCGCTCGGCACCCCTCGGACCGGCGTCACCGTCGCGGTCGACCGCGCCGAGGTGCCGCTCGCGCTCCCGATCCTCCTCGTCGCGGTCGCCACCGCCGCGGTTTGTGGGTTCACGCTGTTGTTGCTCGTCGGCGACGCGTACCTTCGAGTCGTCGGCACCGCCGACTACACCCGGCTCTCGCTCGGCGTCCTGTGTCTGCTCGCCGGCGTGTCCTACGCCTTCGCGGGCGGACTCGGCGTCGTCGTCTTCGCCGTCTCGGCGGTGCTCGGGCTCGTTCCGCCGCGGCTCGGCGCGCGCCGCGTCCACCTGATGGGCGTGCTCATCGGCCCGCTGATGCTGTGGTGACCCCGCCGGCGCGAGGGCAAAGAACAACGGTTAAACCTCACGCGCCGGTGAGAACTGGTATGAGCGATACCGACAACCGGAGCGCACAGCAGTGTGTCTCCTGTGGCATCCAGGTGTCCGGGATGAACGCCGCCCGGTTCGCCTGTCCGGACTGCGGGGCGACGATCCACCGGTGTGCGAAATGCCGGAAACAAAGCAACCTCTACGAGTGTCACCAGTGCGGCTTCCGGGGGCCCTGAGGATGGGCGACGTCGCCGCCAAGATCAAGGTCATGCCGAACAGCCCGGAGGTCGACCTCGACGAACTGCAGGACGAACTCGAGGCCACCCTCCCGCAGGGGGCGCGGATCCGCGGCTTCGAGCGCGACGACGTCGCGTTCGGGCTGGTCGCGCTGCTTCCGACCGTCATCGTTCCCGACGACGCCGGCGGCACCGAGGCCGTCGAGGAGGCGTTCGCCGGCGTCGACGCGGTCGAATCCGTCGCCGTCGAGAACGTCGGCCGGTTGTAGCCGGCCGCCGTCTCGTTGTCTCCCCGTCCGTTCTCGTCTGCCGTCTCACCGGCTCTTTTGTACGGCCTCCACGAACGCGGTGTATGGACCTGAAACGGACGCTCCGAGAGGGGGACCGCCCGGTCGGCGGCTGGTGTTCGCTGCCCTCGCCGGGCGTCGCAGAGGCCATGGCGACCGCGGCGTTCGACTTTCTCACCGTCGACACCGAACACTCGCCGGCCACGGCCGAGTCGGTCGAGAACATGCTCCGTGCGGTCGAGGCGGCGCCGGGCGACACCGAGACGCTCGTGCGGACCGCCGACGTCGACCCGGCCCGGATCAAACGCATCCTCGATGCGGGTCCCGCCGGCATCATGGCCCCGCAGATACACTCGCCGGCGGACGCACGCGAGTTCGTCGAGGCGTGCCGGTATCCGCCACAGGCCGACGAGGACGCCGCGGGAGGCGACCCGGCCGACGAACGACGCGTCGACGCCGACGGCTACCGCGGACAGCGCGGCGTGGCTGGAAGCCGAGCCTCCGCGTACGGCCGCCGGCTCGGCGAGTACCTCCGGCACGAGAGCGACGAGATCGCCGTCATCGCCCAGATCGAGACCGAGCGGGCGGTCGAGTCGGCCGGCGACATCGCCGCCGTGCCGGGCATCGACGCGTTGTTCGTCGGCCCGGCCGACCTCTCGGCGGCGCTCGGGCGGTTCGGCGCGTACGACGACCCGTCGTTCACGGCAGCGATCGAGGAGACGATCGCCGCCGCGAACGACGCCGGCGTGCCCGTGGGGACGCTGGCGACGAGCGACGACCTGATCGACACCTGGCTCGACGCCGGCTACGACTTCCTGATCGCCGGCACGGACGTCGGCTTCCTCTCCGCGGGAGCCGACCGGGCGATCGAGCGGTACGAACGGGGCCTCTGAGGGGTCGAGCCGACCGACGCGTCCGCGGCGGTGGCGGCACCACGCCGACCCCCCGCGCGACGCCTGTAACACCTAACTTCGCGGAACACGTGAGCGTGAACACATGACGGAGATCGTCGCGCTGCTCCACCACGGCGGTGACCTGCGAGGACGCATCGAGATCGCGCCCACGACCCCGCTTCCGCGAAAGGGTGAGATACTCGAGTACGACGGCGAGCGCTTCCGCGTCGCCGAGATCTCACACGAGTACGCCGGCTCGCCGGACGGCGATGTCCACACCGGGCCGCCGACGGTCCACATCGAGATCAGCCGGCTGCGGGACCGGTACTGATCGCCGCCGCGGGTCGGGGCGTCCGCGACGGACCTGTCGGTACGGGTCACAGCCGAGCCGCGGCCGGAGGCGCGCGGATTCGGACGCCGGTGGTTCAGACATACCCGCCGGGCGGAGACGTCGCCCGACCCGCGCCGTCACTCCAGATCGGGAGCCTTCTCGCCGGCGGGCACGACCGTCTCGAGCCAGTTCTCCTCCGGCGGGAGCGGACACGCGAACGTCTCGCTGTACGCACAGAACGGGCTGTACGCGAGGTTGAAATCGATCGTCACCGCGTCGCCGTCGGCGAGGTCGCCGTCCGGCTCCAACTCCATGTACCGCCCCTCCGAGTACGTCTGCTGGCCGGTCGTCTTGTCGCGGAACGGAACGAAGATCTCGCCGTCCTCGTCGGCCTGGCGGTAGCCCGCGAGCGTGTGCGTCTCGTCGCCGAGGTCGAAGGTGAACGTCACGACCCGCAGGTACCGGACCGGGTTGCTCGCGGTCGTCTCCATCTCGACGGGGTCGGGGTCGTCGTGGACGGTGACGGTCGCCTCGACGCGGTAGTCGGGGTCGGGCTCGAAGTAGTTGAGTCCGGAAAACCCGTCGCGGTGCTCCGGCGGGATCGGCGACTGTGGGTGGTCGGCGAAGAACGCGTCCTTCTCCTCGCGGTTGGCCCGGAGCCGTTCCGCGTACGTCTGATCGGTCATGTGCGGCGAAAGGCACGCCAGCGGTTTCAGGTCCGCGGTTGGTCCGGCGACGACGGAACCGCCGACCGATCGGCCGCGGGACCGCTCGGCGGCTGCCGAACCCGCTCACCGAGCGTTCTCGACGGCGACCGTCTCCTGTTCGAACCCCGTTTCGTCGCCTCGCCACCGCCACGATCCGACGAACGGGTAGCCGTCGAGCGCGCAGATGACGTACGAGTGATCGGGCCACGCCGCCCGTGCGGCGTCCGTCTCGCTCGGTCGCGTCGGCCCCGCCGGATGCGAGTGGTAGAAGCCGACCACGTCGAGGCCGTCCTCCTCGACGGCCTCGATGACCTCGAACTGTTCTTCGGCGTCGATCAGGTAGCGAACGGCCGGCGTCTCGGCGGCGTTCTCGGTCTCGTGGGCTCGCGTCGCGACGCTCGCCTCGCCGTCGGTTCCGTGGCTTCCGGCCAACACGCCACAGACCTCCTCTTCGTCGCCGCTGTACGCGTGAAAGACGACGTCGTCGTACGCCGCGCGGGTGAACTCGATCACGCCGGAACACACGGGGGCGTCGCCGATAAGTCCTTTCTGGCCGGCGGGGCCGCGACGTCACAGCGCGCGCAGGTCCGACAGACACGCCTCGAGATTCCGGGTGGACGTCGCGAGCGAGAACCCGTCGACGCGCGCGAGGTCGGCGGCGTGTTCCCAGAGGTCGTCGGCGTCGATCCCGTGGAGCACGACCGCGTTCGGCGTCGGGCTCACGACGCGCATCGCGACCAGCGGGGACTCACCGCGGGTGACCTTGGTGAACACGAGCGCGCGGTTGGTCGACTGGCCGTACAGCCGGTAGAACTCCTCGCTCGAGAGCCGGGTTATCGCCTGGATCGAATCGATCACGGTGTGGCCGTTCACCCGGTCTCTGTCGCCGCGGACCACCTCCGTCGCGCCCATCGCCTCGTAGAACTCCTCTACCGGGACCGCGGTGTCGTACTCCCGGAGGTCGTGGACGATGTCGCTTTCGAACCCGGCCGAGAGCACCCGCGCGTACTGCCGGAGCCGGCCGCCGCCTCGCTGCTCGTCGATGTCGAGCAGTCCCTCGACGGTCCGTCTGACGACGCCGATCCCGGGGCTCTCGCGGCGGCCGCTCTCGTAGTCCGAGACGACCGACGACGACACGCCGAGCTGGTCGGCCAGCTCCGTCTGTGAGATGTCGAAGTCGGTCCGCCACTTGCGAAGCGTCGCTCCCGGGTCGTCGCTGAGCGTGATCTCGCCGGCGATTCGGCGTGAGAGCTCCTCGCGTGCGGCCTCGCTCATCGTCGAAGCAAAGACGTGAGCCCCGCAAAAGGCTACCGTTCGTCGGCCGGCGTCGTCGTCGCGGCGCCCCGTCGGCTACTCCACGTACAACGAGTAGACGATCACCGCGAATCCGGCCGCGGTCAGCAGGCTGTCGATCGCGATCCCCACCGCCAGGTCCGCGCCGACGAGCTGGTGTGAGACGCCGCCCACCAGCGCGCCGACGGTGACGACGCCGAACCCGATGGCGAGCGCGCGCAGCGACGGGTCGCCGGTGCGCTCGAACGCGCGAAGCGCGTAGTAGGTGATCGAGCCACCCAGAACGAGGATGGCGGTCTTCGCTGCGATTATCGTCAGGTCGATGTGTGTTGTCATGTTTCCTCGCGGAGCTCCGACCAGAGGTCTGCCAGGCGCTCGTCGCGCGCCTGCTCGGGACGCTCGAACTCGACGGCGAACGCCCGTTCGTTCTCCTCGTCGACCGAGACGGCGACCTCCTCGAACGCGACCGCGTATCGCGTCGTGTGTTGTCCGTCGCGACGAATGTCCGTCGACTCGTCCAAAAGCGACGCGTCGGTGAGCTTCTCGAGCTTCCGATACGTCGTCGACAGGGGGATCTCACACTCCTCTGAGAGCTCGCTCGCCGTCTTCGGCTCCGAGAGCGCCGTGACGATCCGCCGCGCGGCGTCGTCGGCCAGCGCGTCCAACACGTCGCCGACGTCGGGCGGAGCCTCCTCGCGCGACGGATCCCGCGCCATGTCGAACGGTTTTCTGCGACGGGCGTTAAACCATCGAACTTCGGCTCGATTCCCGCCGCGCTCGCGCCGAGACGCCGGCCGAACGCGGCCGCCTCACTGGTCCGGCCAGCGTTCGATGTAGATCGCCTTGTCGGTGTAGAAGT
>CAZKXC010000003.1:28025-48409 GCA_964556645.1 uncultured Halobellus sp. | reverse complement strand
CCGCCTCACTGGTCCGGCCAGCGTTCGATGTAGATCGCCTTGTCGGTGTAGAAGTCGATCATGTCCTCGCCCTGCGCGTGGAGGTCGCCGAAGAACGACTCCTTCCGCCCGCCGAAGTGGAAAAACGGCATCGGCGCGGCGGTGCCGACGTTCACGCCGAGGTTCCCGATCGCCGCGTCGTGGCGGAACCGCCGCGCGTCCGCCCCGCGTCCGGTAAAGAGGCTCGCGGCGTTGCCGAAGCGGCTCTCGTTCAGCCGGTCGATCGCCGCCTCCACGTCTGCGACCGGCGCCAGCCCGAGCACTGGCCCGAACACCTCCTCGCGGGCGATCTCCATCTCCGCGGTGACGCCGCCGAACACCGTCGGCCCGAGGAAGTTTCCGTTCTCGTAGCCGTCGACGCTGACGTCGCGCCCGTCGAGAAGCAGCTCTGCGCCCTCCTCGATGCCGGTCCGGATGTACTCCCGCACGGCCGCCTCGTGGTCCGCGCTGATCAGGGCTCCGATGTCGGTCTCGGGGTCGAGTCCGTCGCCGACGGTCTGCTCGGCGGCCGTCTCGACGACCCGGTCGACGAACGCGTCGTAGACGGACGCCTCGACGAGCGCGACGTCGTTGGCGAGACACCGCTCGCCGGCGCAGGCACACGCCGACGAGACGGTTTTCTCGGCGGCAAACGACAGGTCCGCCGTCTCGGTCACGACGATGTGGTTTTTCGCGCCGCCCTGCGCCTGGACCCGTTTTCCGCTGGCCGCGGCGCGCTCGTACACGTGTTTCGCGATGGGCGTGCTCCCGACGAAGGAGATACCCTCGATTCCGTCGTGGTCGAGCAGCGCGTTCACCGTCTCGGGCCCGCCGTTCACCAGCTGGACCACGCCGTCGGGAAAGCCCGCCTCGTCGATCAGCTCGAAGAGCCGCTCGGGGACGAGCGGGTCCTGCTCGCTCGGCTTGAGCACGAACGCGTTGCCCGTCGCGACGGCGTACGGGAGAAACCACAACGGGATCATGCCGGGGAAGTTGAACGGCGTGATCGCCGCGAACACGCCGAGCGGCTTGCGGACCGCGCTCTCGTCGATCCCCGGCGCGGCGTTCAGAAGCGTCCCGCCCTGGCTCATCGACGGGATGCCGCAGGCGACCTCGACGTTCTCGATCCCCCGCCGGAGTTCGCCGCGCGCCTCGGCGAGCGTCTTTCCGTGGTCCTCGACGAGCGTCTCCGCGAGGTCGTCCTGGTGTGTCTCGAGCAGCGTCTTCAGCCGGAACAACGGCTGGATGCGTTCTTCGACGGGACGTGAAGACCACGACTCGAACGCCTCGGCTCCGCGCTCGACGGCGGCGTCGACGTCCGCCGGCGAACTGAACGGCACTCTCGCGATCGTCTCGTCCGTCGCCGGGTTCTTCGATTCCAGGTGTTCCTCGCCGTCCGGCGTCCTCCACTCTCCGCCGACGTAGTTCCGGACGACGTGTGTGCGACCGCGGGTGTCGACATCGCTCATACCACCCATTCACACAGACCCCGAATAAACGCTCCGGGGGAGAGAACCGATCGCCCCGACCGCGCACGACCGCGGCCCGCCTTCCGGTCGTCGCGGTCGTCGGCGACCGAACCGGACGGCTCGGCGTTCGACCCGCCGACCACACAAACGTTCATGTTTCGCCCGCCTGAGAGTGTGGTATGGCTCAACACCACTCGGATCAGACGGAGATCGAACGGCTCGACCGGGAGTACACGCTCGGCACCTGGACCCGTCAGCGGGACTTCGACCCGACCCAGATCGTCGACACCGAGGGGCCGCGGCTCGTGACGGCCGCGGGCGACTCGATTCTGGATTTCAGCAGCCAGTACGTCTGTACCAGCCTCGGCTACGACGCCGAGCGCGTGTCGGACGCCGTGGCGGACCAGGTCCGGACGGTGCCGTACGTCAGCCCCGGCTGGTCGACGGAGCCGCGCGCCCGGCTCTCCGAGAAGCTCGCCGAGATCACGCCCGGCTCGTTGAAACGGACGTTTTACTCGACGAGCGGCACCGAGGCCAACGAGGTGGCGTTCAAGATCGCCAGGGCGTACACCGGCAAACACAAGATCCTCTCGCGGTACCGCTCGTATCACGGCGCGACCGCCGCGTCGTTGTCGGCGTCGGGCGACCCTCGTCGGGTCGCACAGGGTCCCGAGGTCCAGCCGGCGGTGCCCGGGATGATAAAGGGTCCCGACCCGTACGCGTACGGCTCGAGTCTGGACCCGGACGAGAGCCTGGCGTACATCGACGAGATGTTGCGGCTGGAGGGGGGGACGGTCGCGGCCGTGCTGGTCGAGCCGCTCGTGGGATCGAACGGCGTGTTGACGCCGCCCGACGACTACCTCTCGCGGCTCCAACAGATCGCCCACGACCACGGCGCGCTGCTGATCTGCGACGAGGTGATGACCGGGTTCGGCCGGACGGGCGAGTGGTTCGCGTCGACGCTGTACGACGCCGAGCCGGACATCATCACGATGGCGAAGGGGCTCACGGGCTCGTACCAGCCGCTCGCGGCGACGACCGTCACCGAGGCGGTCGCCGACCACTTCGAGGACGAGCTGTTGAACCAGGGTCACACCTTCTCGGGCCATCCCGTCGCCTGCGCGGCCGGGGTGGCGGCCATCGAGACGTACGAGGAAGAACAGCTGGTCGCGAACGCACGCGAGATGGGCGCGTACCTGCGCGGCGAGCTCGAATCGCTGGCCGAGCGCCACCCCAGCGTCGGCGAGCGCCGCGGCGTCGGGCTCCATCAGGGGCTCGAGCTCACCCGGAGCGAGACGGAGCGCGTGCCGTTCGAGGAGCGCAGCGACAAGGTCTCGAGCCGACAAACCGTGCTCGACGAGGTTGGGGCCCACGCGCTCGAGAACGGCGTCTACTTCTACACCTCGGTGAACACGATCGTCGTGACGCCGCCGTTGATGATCTCCACGGAGGAGGTCGACGAGGCGGTCGCGGCGCTCGACGAGGCGCTCGAGATCTCCGACGCCGCCATGGACGGCTGAGACGCGTTTCCGCGGCGGCTCCGGCTCGAACACGCCGAGACACGCGTACTTTTATCACCCTCCCCGCGGAGGAGTCTCGTGAATGGCCCCTCCGGACCCCGACGCGGGCGGCGTGGCGTTCTCCCGCGAGGAGGCGTGGGTCGCACACGCGGCCCTCCTCGACGCCCGCGACCGCGCCGCCGAAGCCGGCGAAGACGCCGCCCGCTACCGGCGGCCGCTCCGCGACATCGAGCAGGGGCGCGCGCTCGACCCGCCGGCGGCGGCGCTGCTCCGCGACGCCCTCGTCGAGTACCTGGGCGACGCGCCGATCCGCGACCGCGCTCTCGGCCGCGCGCTGTTGTGTCGAACCGACGACGCCGACCCGCCGACCCGCAGCGCCTGACCCCCGCCCGACACGCTGACCGTTCTCGGGGCGTCTCCGGATTCACAGGGCGGTCGCCAGCGCGGCCGCGAACAGCCCGCCGCCGAGCGCGAGCGCGAGGTAGTCCGTGTCGTCGAACGCCAGTGCCGGAAGCGTCGGGTTCCACGCGAAACACCGCGCGGCGAGCGCGGCTCCCAGCCGGTCGGCGCGGCCGAGCGCGCGGTTCACCCCCGCGATCCCCACCAGTCGCATCCGCTCGTGGACCGGAAGCTGATCGCCGCCTCGATTCTTGACCGCCGCGCGCGCGCTTCGCAGGTCACGGGTCACCACCGGGAGAAACCGGAACACGAGCGCGACGCCGACGCCGAGAAACGCGCCGGCGGTTCCCGGTATCGTGTGATGGATCGCCGCCCGGGAGTCCCGGACGGGCGTCGACCGAACGTAGGCCGCGCCGACGACGAGGACGACCGCGACTCGATACCCGGCGAGCGCCGTGTCGGCGGCGCGGCCGACGCGGAACCACGGCTCGCCGAGAGTCGCGCCGGCGACGAGCGGGGCACAGAGGAGCACCGGAAGCGCGAACCGATACTCCCAGAGGTCGCGGCGGTCGCCTCCGGCGGCCCACAGACACGCCCAGGCGAGGGCCGTGAGCGCGAGCAGCCCCCTCGGGGTCGTGTACGCGTAGGCGGCCGCCGCGACGCCGGCCTGGACGACCAGCTTCGACCGAGGGTCGAGCCGGTGTGCGAGCGAGTCGCCCGGGACGTACGCGAGCGTCACGGGTCGTCCGCGCCGGAGGCGGCGGGGGTCTCGATCTCGTCCGGCACGCGCACGCCGAGCGCGGCGAGGTCCGCGGCGACCGTCTCGGGAGGGCCGTCGACGGCGACCCGTCCGTCGGCGAGGCCGAGGAGCCGGTCTGCGCGCCCGATCACGTCGCGGAGGTCGTGCGTGACGACGACGATCCCGGTTCCCGCCTCGTGGAGGGCACACAGCCGGTCGAGCACCGCCCGCCGGGCGGGCTCGTCGAGCCCGGTGAACGGCTCGTCGCACACGAGGTGCGACGGCTCCATCGCGAGCGCGCCGGCGACGGCGACGCGCTCGCGCTCGCCGCCCGACAACGCCGCGATCCGGTCCGACTCCCGGCCGGTCATGTTCACGGCGGCGAGCGCGTCGGCGACCCGCCGGTCGACCTCGTCGCGTGCGAGCCCGAGGTTCTCCGGACCGAACGCGACGTCGCCGCCGACGGTCGCCGAGACGAACTGGTCGCGCGGCTGTTGAAACACCATGCCGACCGCGGCGCGGGCGGCGACGAGGTCCGCCTCCACGGGGGTTCCGTTCACCGAGACGCGGCCCGCCTCCGGGGTCACGAGCCCGTTGAACGTCCGAACGAGCGTGGTCTTGCCGGAGCCGTTCGCCCCGGCGACGACCAGCAACTCGCCGTCCGGAATCGAGAGGCTGACGTCGTCGACGGCGACGACGGCCTCGCCGTCCCCGCCGTGGCGCCCGTCGTACCGACACGTGACGGCTTCGAGCTCGATCACGGCTCAGGCGGCCGCGATCGCGTCCGACCGGACGATCCCGACCGCGGCGGCGAGCTTCACCGCCTCCGCCGGCAGAAACGCGACGGCTCCGACCGTCACGGCCTCGACGGGACCCAACGAGAGGACGATCGCGAGCCCCGCGACCCCGAGCGCGTAGATGACGGCGGTTCCGAGGCCCATGGCGGCGGCAAGCGTCGCGAGGCTCACGGACGCGGGGTCACGGAGGTCGGTGCCGCGGTGAACGACCGCGCCGACGGCGCCGGCCGCCAGCGGGTACGACCAGAGGTAGCCGGCCGACTGGCCGACGAGCACGCCGACGCCGGCGGAGCCGCCCTCGAACACCGGTGCGCCGAGGGCGCCGGCGGCTAAGTAGAACACGAGCGAGGCCGCCCCCCAGACCGGCCCGAGGTAGATTCCGGCCAGAAAGACGCCGAGCACCTGAAGCGTCACCGAGACGGGCGAGACGGGGTTCGGAAACGTGACGTACGCGAACGCGCCGACGAGCGCCGCGAACAAGGCGGCACGAGCGAGGTTGATCGCCGTCTCGTCGCCGACGAGGTCGACGTCTTCGGTTCGGGTCGACATGCTCGGGTTTCTCTCGTAAACCTATTTTAGCGCATCGGTTTACGAACCCTGGCCGCTTCGCCGCCGCCCGCGCGCCGACCCGATCTCCTCTCGTCGGCGATACGCTTTTTCGGCCGCGACGTCTCCGTTGAGAACACATGGACGAGAAAACCGCGGAGCTTCGGGACCTCTTCGTCGACGCCACCGGCTCGGAGACGGTGACGGAACGCCAGGCGGAGTCTCCGGGGAGTCTCGTCGACCGCGACGAGGACGCGGTCGCCGAGCGCGTCGGCGAGCTCGTCGCGACGATGCGAGACCGGTACGCGTTCGACGGGCGGCTCGCGGAGGCGGCGGCCGTCGACGCCGACGACCCGACGGCCGCCCACGAGCGCGTCGTCCGCGGCTTCTTCGCCGACGAGGACGACGCGGCGATCGCCGCCGACCTCGGCGTCGACGCCGAGACGGTTCGCGACGCGCGCCTCGACCTCCACCTCGTCGCCGAGGCGGACCGCGAGACGCCGTTCGAGTACGCGGCGCTGAAACGGCTGCTCGCGGCCGACCGCTCCGTCGCGGCGTGTGCGACGGCGCTCGACGCCGACGTCGACGCCGTCCGCGCGGCCGTTCCGGTCGCCCGCGCCGACCTCGCGTCGACGCGCGCGAACGACCGCTTCCGCGACGGATTTCGCGACCTCCTGACCGACGCCGACATCGAGGGCGACCACGCGGCGACGGCCCGCGACGACGGGCTGCGCGAGGCGACAGAAGACATCGAGACCGACGTGTCGTTGTGACGCCCCGGCGTACCCCCGGCCGACCACTTATACCCGAAGCCGCGGCAGTCTCCCGTCGTGATCGCCTTCAGCGACCTCGCGACCGCGGCGTACTGCCCGCGACAGCTCTACTACCGCCGGCGCGAGGACGACCGGAGCCTCCCGGCGACGGTCCGCGACCGGATCGACCTCGCGTACCGGTATCCCGAGCTGGCCGAGGCGTCCGACGCGGCGCTCGAGCGGCTTCCGCTGCGGCGCGAGCCGGCCGCGTACCGCCACAACCTCGCGCGGCTGCGCGAGCACGACGCCTACGAGCGGCTCGTTAGCCCCGCCGAGACCCGGGCGTTTCTGTCCGGCCGCGACTGCCACGGGATCGCGCACAAACTGCTCGCGGGCGTCGACGACGGTCCGCCGGTTCCCGTGGTCTGTTCGCCGGGCGAGCCGCCGGAACACGGCGTCTGGGAGCCCCAGTCGGTTCGAGCGGTCGCGGCCGCCAAGGCGTTGGCGTGGGAGCGCGAGCGGTCCGTTCCGCTGGCGTACGTCGAGTATCCGGCCGTCGGCGTCGTCCGGGGCGTCCGGCTCACGACCCGCCGGAAGGCGACGTATCGCCGAGCGCTCCGAGCCGTCCGCGCGATCGACGGCCCGCCGGCGCGCGTCGACGACGAGCGGTGTACGACGTGTGCGTACCGCGACCGATGCGGGACGGCGCGCCGGTCGCTCCGGTCGCTGCTCCGGTGAACGGTCGGCCGCCGAATCACCGTTGGACGGTGAGAGATCCTCGCCGTCGATCCGGATCTGACGACGATCGCTCGCCGAAACCCGACGCGAACCGCCCGTTTTATTATCCTGTGACCCGTCACCACGGACACGAATGACACGAGACACTCGTGGTCGTTCGGAGGATAGAGCAAGTCGCCTCACGGCGGCTGGCCGTGAAATTCGCCGATCGTAACGATCACCCCGACACCCGGGACGCGGCGTCCCCCGACAACCACCCACCGACAACGGAGATCCTTTTGACCCACTTCACCCACCTCGAGGAGGTACAGCTGCTGGACACGACGCTGCGCGACGGCGAACAGATGCCGGGCGTCTCGCTCACCCCCGCGAACAAGGTCGACATCGCCCGCGAGCTCGACGCCGCGGGCGTCCACGTGATCGAGGCCGGCTCGGCGTGTACCTCCGAGGGCGAACGCGAGGGAATCCGTCGCGTCGCCGCCGAGGGGCTCGACGCCACGGTCACCAGCTTCGCGCGCGGCGTTCGGTCCGACATCGACCGCGCGCTCGACTGCGACGTCGACGGCGTCAACCTCGTGGTGCCCGCCTCGGACAAACACGTCGAGACGAAGGTGAACTCGAGCCGCGAGGCGGTCGTCGACACCACCGTCGAGCTCGTCGAGTACGCCACGGACCACGGGCTGTGGGTCGAGGTGCTCGGCGAGGACGGCTCCCGAGCCGACCTCGACTACCTCGAACGGCTCATGGGGGCCGGGCTCGACGCGGGCGCCGACCGGGTCTGCTACTGTGACACCGTCGGCGCGGCCGGCCCCGAACACACCGCCGAGGTCGTTTCGCGGCTCGCCGAACGCGGGCCGACGAGCCTGCACACCCACGACGACCTCGGGTTCGGGCTGGCGAACGTCCACGCCGGGCTGAAAGCGGGCGCGGACACGGTTCACGGCACGGTCACCGGCGTCGGCGAACGCGCCGGCAACGTCGCCTTAGAGGAGGTCGCGATCGCGTTAGACCGGTGTTACGACGTGGCGACGGTCGACATCGAGCGGCTCTACCGGCTGTGCCGGCGCGTCTCGGAGGTGACCGGGGTCGCGATCCCGCCGAACAAGGCGGTGTGTGGCGAGAACGCCTTCGCTCACGAGTCGGGGATCCACACCGACGGCACGCTGAAAGACGGGACGATGTACGAGCCGTATCCGCCGGAGACGGTCGGCCGCGAGCGCCGGCTCGTGTTGGGCAAACACGCCGGCCGCGCGGGCGTTGCGGCCGCGCTCGCCGAACACGGCCTCGACGTCGACGACGACGAGCTCCGCGAGGTCGTTTCTCGGGTGAAAGAGCTCGGCGACCGCGGAAAACGCGTCACCGACGCGGACCTTCTCGCGATCACAGAAGACGTTCAGGGCCGCGAGCGCGACCGTCACGTCGAGCTCGTCGACCTCTCGGCGACGTCGGGTGGCAACCTGCCAACCGCCTCCGTGCGGCTCCGCGTCGGCGACGAGGAGCGCGTCGCCTCCGGAACCGGCGCCGGCCCAGTTGACGCCGGGCTCGAGGCCGTTCGCGCGGCGCTCGCCGGCAGCGACGACGTCGACGCGGTTTCCTTCGAGCTGGACTCGTACCACGTCGACGCGATCACCGGCGGGACGGACGCCGTCGTCACCGTGGCGGTCGACCTCTCGCGCGGCGACCGGTCCGTCTCCGTCTCCGCGTCCGACGCCGACATCACGCGCGCCAGCGTCGTCGCGATGGTCGACGCGCTCGACCGGCTCTCGGCGCTCACCGGCGAGGACGCCGCTTCGACGCAGGTCGGCTCCGCCGACGACTGACGCCGCGGGCCCGGTCCGCCCCCCGTCGGCGGCTCAGAAGAGCCCGTCGCGCTCGGCGCGGCGCCCGGTGATGACGTTCGGGGTGCCGCCGGTCTGGATGATGTTGAACGCGGTCATCAGGTCCGACCGCGAGATGAGCCCGACCAGCTCTCCGTCCGCGTCGAGGACGGGCAGTCGGCCGACGCCGTGTTCTTGCATCGTCTGAAGCGCGGTCATCGCGTCCGTGTCGGCGCCGACAGACGCCACCTCCGTCGCCATCACGTCCCCGACGCGGTAGGCGTCGCGTTCGACCTCTCGGACCCCGCGGGCGTCCTCGAGGGTGACCATCCCCACGAGGTCGCCGCCGTCCATCACCGGGTAGCCGGTGTGTCGCTCCTCGAACATCCGGCTCATCAGCTCGGCGATCGACGTGTTCTCCGTCACCGTGTGGAGCTCCTCGCGCGGCGTCATCACGTCCGCCACGGTGACGTCCTCGAACACCGCCTTCAACGTCGTCTGCTGGGCCTCACCGGAGGCGGCGATGTAGACGAAGAAGGCGAGCGCGATCAACAACAGCTGGAACGTCACCACGCCGACGACGCCCATCAGAAACGCGAACACCTTCCCGACCGTGGCGGCCCGCTGGGTCGCCTGCGCGTGTGGCCGGCTCCGCGCCAACAACGCCCGCAGGACGCGTCCGCCGTCCATCGGGAAGGCGGGCAGCATGTTGAAGACGGCGAGAACGACGTTCAACAACGCGAGGTAGCCGAAGACGAACAGGACGGCGTTCGACCCGGCGGGCGTGAGCCAGAACACGGCGTAACACACCGCGCCGACGCCCAGACTGACGATCGGCCCGGCGACCGCGATCCAGAACTCGTGTTTCCAGTTTTCGGGAAACTCGGCGAAGTTCGCGAGGCCGCCGAGCAGCCACAGCGTGATCGACTCGATCTGGTAGCCGTAGCGCATCGCGACGAGCGAGTGGCCGAACTCGTGGAGCAACACGCCGGCGAACAACCCGATCACGGCCGCGAACCCGAGCAGCCACGGGACCGCGCCTCCGCCGATCGCCGCCGGGTCGATTCCGGCTCCCATCGTCTCGTTCATCACGCCGGCGATCGCCGCCACCTCGGTGCCGATGAGGTAGGCGAAAAGCGGCAACACGAGGAGGAACGTCCAGTTGAGCCTGACCGGGATGCCGACGACGGTCCCGATCGTGAGTCCACGCATACCCACCCCTTGGACGGGTACCGGGTTAAACGTCGGGTGGTGGTCGTCTGCGGCGGCGACCGCCGGCTCCGTGGGAGCGTTTTATTACGATTCGGACTGACGGGCGGTCATGAGCGAGGCAAGCGAGGCGAGCGAGACGAGCGACGCGACCGAGTCAGACCCGACTCCGGTCGTCAGACGCGCGAGCGACGTGTCCTACGAGGCGGTCGACGCCGCCGAGGGGCTTCGAAAGGGGGTGCTTCTCGACGAGTCGGACGGCGCGCCACACTTCGCGCTCCGGCGGTTCGAACTCGCGCCGGGCAGCGAGGTGCCCCGTCACACCAACGCGGTCGAACACGAACAGTACGTGCTCGCGGGCGAGTACGTCGTGGGCATCGGCGACGACGAACACACCGTGACGCCCGGGGACACGCTTCTGATCCCGGCGGGCGCGGAACACTGGTACCGAAACGACGGCGACGACGCCGGGGCGTTTCTCTGTGCGGTGCCGAACGGCGACGACACGATCGAACTCGTGGAGTGAGCGTCGACACGCTGCGGCTCGCGACCCCGCGTCGCACCGCGGCCGGAGCGTTCCCGGCGACCGTCTACTGGAGCGTGCCGACCCGCTCGGCGACGTAGCCGAACTGGTCGCGGTAGCCGTACGCCGACAACAACACCGGATAGAACGGCTCGTCCGCACACACCGGCTCGCCGTCGGCGGCCGCGAACCGCTCGCCGTTCTCGACGCGTTCGAAGTTGCGGGCGAACACCTCGTACTCCTCGGCGGGCGGCTTCGGGATCCGATCGCGGAGCCGAAACACCGGCACCGCCTCGCGGCCGCCGGCGTCGACCACGGTGTCGGAGCCGGGCGCGGCGAGGACGCCGGTCGCCGCGAGGAACGCCCGGGTGACCCAGTAGGCGTTGTCGACGGCCTCCGGTGAGCCCTGGAGGCCGGCCTCGACCTCGAGGGTGTGCGGGTGTTCGATCAGCCGTCCCTCGGTGAACGTGTCGGTCTGGATGACGGCGTCGACCGGCAGGTGTGGCGTGACCGCGCGGGCGACCTCGTCGACCGAGTCGATGACGGCGAACGGCCCGGCGTACGACTGCGTCGAGTGGATCGCGAGCGTGGTGCAGCCGTCGAGCTTCGAGCGAAGCCGGTGTGCGAGCCGTTCCTCGTGGGCGTCGGCGTCGGGGTCGCCGGGGAACGACCGGTTGAGGTCGGCCTCGAGGTACCGGCTGCCGTCGGCGAGCGCCTCCTCGTTGGCGACGATCAGCGTGACCGGACGCTCGACGTCGGGGTCCTCGGCGACGAGACGCTCGATCGCGCGCGCACCGCAGGGCTCGTCGCCGTGGATCGCTCCGACGACCGCGACCTCCGGGGGGCCGTCGCCGAGCTCGTGTACGTCCATACCACGCACAACGGCCGGCCGGGTAAGTGGCGTTCGGATCCGGGCGTGTCGCACGCGGGCTCCTCGCGGCGAGAATCGGCCGGGTCGCTCACGCGACCGGCTCGAACCGCAGCACGTCGCCGGCGCTCACGCCGCGCTCGGCGGTCCACCGGTAGCCGACCTCCAAGACGTACTTCCCCCGGCCGGGATACCCCTGGCTCGATCCGTCCTCGTCGGGCTCTGGCGCGGGGGCGTGGTGGATTTCGGTGATCACTCCGTCGGCGTCCGCGTAGACGATGTCGATGCCGAACGCCATCCGCCGCATCACGTAGGTGCGGTCGCCGACCGACTCGTGGACGAACAACATCCCGCGGTCGTCGGGCAGCGACTCGGTGTCGCTCAGGCCGGTGTATCGAAGCTCCGGCGTGTCCGCGACCGCGGCCGTCACCGACCCGAGCCGGTCGCCGTCTGCGGTCTCGACGCGGACCGCGCGGGTCTCGTAGCCCGCGTGGATCGCGTCCGTCTCGTCGTCGCCGGTGGCGGTCTCGTCGTCGCCGGTGGCGGTCTCGTCGCTGGAGTCGTTCGTCTCGTCGCCGGAGCCGTCCGCCCCGCTGTCGTCGCCTGTCGATCCGTCGCCGTCCCGGCCGAGACACCCTCCGACCCCGGCGAGACCGCCGACGGCGAGCCCGCAGGCGCCGCGGAGCCACCGCCGCCGGGACCGAACTCGGCCGTCGTCGGCGCTCTCGCGTCGCCGTCGGTCGTCGGCGCTCATTCGAGCGTCTCGGCGTACGCGCGGCTCTCGGGGCCCGCTTCCGGCCGGTCGCCGTCGAGTTCGATCTGCCAGCCGTCGAGGCTGGCCGGCTCCGCGAGCGCGCTTCGCAGCGCGGCTCGGACGTCGGCGACGTCGACCCCGTAGTAGTCGTCGGGGACGCCGTGGAGATACTGGAGGGCGGTCTCGAACAACGAGCGCATTCCGGCGTCGTTCTCGAAGTCGACGCGTTTGTACGCGCCCGCCGCGACCTGGACCATTCCGTGGAGAAACGCGCTCTCTGTGGTGCCGCTGCCGTAGTTGTACCACTCGTCTTCGAAACAATCGTGTGAGTCGTGGAACGCGCCGGCGTTGTACAGCCGGACGCCGTGGACCACCGCCCGCCTGAGCGTTCCGTGTTCCCAGCCGTTCGACTCGATCCGGTCCGGCCGCCAGCCGGAGGGCGCTCCCGAGATCGGCGGCGCGACGGTCGGATCGCGGGTGTGGTCGTTCATGCCACCCGTTCGTGGCCGAACCGTGCTAACCGTTTCGCCCGACGGACGCGATCGAAAACCGGTGGATTGAATCCTCCCCGGAGTCTGTGTCGAACCGCGTGCGAGGGTAGCCAAGCCCGGAAACGGCGGCGGACTCAAGATCCGCTCCTGTAGAGGTCCGTGGGTTCAAATCCCTCCCCTCGCATCGCCGGGGCCCACCCCCGCGATGCGGAAGGCGCTCTCGGAGCGTTCTTCCCTCGCAAAACCCCATTCCCGACCCGTGACTCCGACCTCCTGAACCCGACAGACTCGCGCGCCGTCCCCGCGTCCTCGTGAGCGTCTGCCTGATCGACCCCCGCCAACAGCGTTATTCCCGCCGAACGCCTGTGTCTGGTACTGACCGTGTCCACTCACGACGCCTCCAGTTCCGACGCGACCCCCCGCCGGAAGTCGGTGTTGTTCTGTCCCGACTGCGGCCACGAGAGCGGCTTCCACGGCGACTGGATCCGCGAGGACCACGCGAGCCGCACCACCCACACCTGCCCGGTCTGTGAGACGACCGTCGAGAACCGCCACCGGCCGGACCCGCTGCCCGCGTCGTAGCCTCCTCGGTTGTGGCCCGTCCGAGCCCGTTCTCCTCGTCCGGCCGATCGCCCTAATCTACCGTTCGTCGGCGATCGCCGGCCGCGGGCCCCGATCGGTCCACGAACGATCACACCGGCCGCGGCGCCGCTGGAACCCCTCCGAAACGGTTTTGCCGACCCCTCACGGACGGTCGATATGCCAACGAATCCCGATACGGGGTACGATCCCTCGCTGGGTCGGAAGTTCGTGTTCGTCACCGGGGGCGTGATGTCCGGGCTCGGAAAGGGGATCACCGCCGCCAGCACCGGCCGACTTCTCGCGAACGCGGGGTTCGACGTGACCGCGGTGAAAGTCGACCCGTACCTCAACGTCGACGCCGGGACGATGAACCCGTACGAGCACGGCGAAGTCTACGTGCTGAAAGACGGCGGAGAGGTCGATTTGGACCTGGGCAACTACGAGCGGTTCCTCGGGACCGACATGACCTTCGACCACAACGTCACCACGGGAAAAACGTACCAGCACGTCATCGAGCGCGAGCGCGCCGGCGACTACCTCGGCAAGACGGTCCAGATAATCCCGCACGTCACCGACGACATCAAACGCCGCATCCGCGAGGCGGCCGAGGGAAGCGACGTGTGTCTCGTCGAGATCGGCGGCACCGTCGGCGACATCGAGTCGATGCCGTTTCTGGAGGCGCTCCGGCAGTTCGCACACGAAGAAGACCCCAGTGACATCCTCTTCGCGCACGTCACGCTCGTCCCCTACTCGAAGAACGGCGAACAAAAGACCAAGCCGACCCAACACTCGGTGAAAGAGCTGCGCTCGATCGGCCTCCAGCCGGACGTGCTGGTCGGTCGGTGTGCCGACCGGCTCGACCCGGCGACGAAAGAAAAAATCGCGTTGTTCTGTGACGTGCCGACGGAGGCCGTCTTCTCGAACCCGGACGTCGAAGACATCTATCACGTCCCCCTGATGGTCGAAGACGAGGGGCTAGACGAGTACGTGATGCGGCGGCTCGGGCTTGCCGACGAGTCGCTCCCGCAGTCCGAGCGCTCGACGGAGTGGCGCGACCTCGTCACCCGCGACCGCGACGCGACCGTCGACGTGGCGCTCGTGGGCAAGTACGCCCTCGAAGACGCGTACATGTCGATCCACGAGGCGTTGAAACACGCCGGCATTCACACCGAGACGGAGGTGAACGTGTTGTGGGTCGACGCCGACGAGACCGACGACCAGCACACGGAACGGCTGACCGACGCGGACGCGGTCGTCGTTCCGGGCGGGTTCGGCTCCCGCGGCACCGAGGGGAAGATCGAGGCGATCCGCTACGCCCGCGAGGCCGGCGTTCCGTTTCTCGGGCTTTGTCTGGGCTTTCAGCTGGCGGTCGTCGAACACGCGCGCAACGTGCTCGGGCTGACCGACGCCCACTCCGCCGAGCTCGACCCCGACACTCCCCATCCCGTCATCGACCTGCTTCCCGACCAGTACGAGACGGAGGAGATGGGCGGGACGATGCGGCTCGGCGCCCACCGGACCGACATCGATCCGGGGACGCTGGCGGCGGCGGTGTACGACGCGGACGCCTGTACGGAACGCCACCGCCACCGCTACGAGGTGAATCCCGAGTACATCGACGAGTTAGAACGCGACGGGCTCGTCTTCTCCGGGTACGCCGACAACCGCATGGAGATTCTCGAACGCGACGGCCATCCCTTCTTTTTGGGGACGCAGGCACATCCCGAGTTCCGGTCGCGGCCCGACCGGGCGAGCCCGCCGTTCGTTTCGCTCGTCGAGGCGGCGCTCGAATCGACGGACACAACCCAGCGGAACGCGGACGTGAGGTTATAGATGGTCGAGACGGACGAGTTCATCGAGGAGGCGGTAGCGGAGATCCGCGAGGCCGTCGGAGACGCGAACGCGGTGATCGCCCTCTCGGGCGGCGTCGATTCGTCGGTCGCCGCGACGCTCGCGTACGAGGCGGTCGGCGACCAGCTCACCCCGGTGTACGTCGACACCGGACTGATGCGCAAAGGCGAGACGGCACAGGTGCGAGACACCTTCTCGTTCATGGACTCGCTCCGGGTCGTCGAGGCACAGGATCGGTTCTTCGACCGGCTGGCGGGCGTGACGGACCCCGAGGCGAAACGCCACGTCATCGGCGAGGGGTTCATCGACGAGTTCGAGACGGTCGCCCGCGAGGTCGACGCCGACTACCTCGTCCAGGGGACGATCTACCCCGACCGGATCGAGTCGGAGGGGAACATCAAATCTCACCACAACGTCGGCGGCCTCCCCGAGGTCGTCGACTTCGAGGGGATCGTCGAGCCGGTGCGCGATCTCTACAAGGACGAGGTCCGCGAGGTCGCCCGCGCGCTCGGCTTGGAGACGCTGATCGCCGAACGCATGCCGTTTCCGGGGCCGGGGCTGGCCGTCCGCGTCGTCGGCGAGGTGACTCCCGAGAAGGCCGAGATCGCTCGCGAGGCGTGTCACGTCGTCGAAGACGAGCTCGACGACCACGATCCGTGGCAGGCGTTCGGGGCCGTGATAGGCAAAGCGACCGGCGTGAAAGGCGACAACCGCGTCCACGGCTGGGTCGTCGCGGTCCGGTCGGTCGAGAGCCGCGACGGAATGACCGCCCGCGCCCAGGAGATCGACTGGGGAACGCTCCAGCGGATACAAAGCCGGATCACCGGCGAGAACGAGCGCGTCGCGCGCGTCGTCTACGACGTCACCCACAAACCGCCCGCGACGATCGAGTACGAGTGATGGCGGAGAACGCACAGACGGCGATCGTTTCCGGTCCCGACGACCACGGGATCGGCGAGGAGCTGTCGACGCTCGGCGCCACGGTGTCCCGGATCGAGGGCGCCGTCTCGGCCGACGCGTTGAACGCCGCGGGGATAGACGCCGCCGACCACCTCGTGTTGACCGACGTTGCGGAGGCGACCGGCATCGCGGTCGCCAAGGAGCTGAACCCGTCGGTGACGGTCGTGACGTACGCGGCGCGGTCGCTGCCCGAGTTCGTCGCCGGCGTCGCCGACATCGCGGTCGACCCGGCGCTCATGGGCCCAGACGTCGTCGCCGCGGAGCTGGTGGCCGACGCGCCGGAGAGCGGCTGACGCCCGCCGTCCCGGTCGGCCGCGATACCTGCCCCGGTGCCGACCGCTTATGTGCCCGCGCTCGAACACGGTGTATGGACGAGGAGTCACCCGCCGACCGACGCTCTCCGGTCGGCGAGCCCGTGGTCCGGGCGGACCCGGCCGTCACGGGCGAACAGGCGGCGGAGGCCGTCGGATTCGACCCCGACGACTCCGACAGCGTCGCCGAGGCCGCCGAGACGGTTCGTCGCTTCGCCTCCGGCGACGTCGGGGACGAAGAGAACGTGTTGATGCTCCGGGGAGCGGCCGCGTGTGCGGCGCTCGTGCGCGGCGTCGGCTCGTACAAGGAGGCGGCGTCCCGCGCCGGCGACCCGGTCTCGGTCTCGTTCATCCGAAAGTGGGCGCGCGTCCACGACCTTCCACAGGCGATCCGACGAGAGGTCGCCCGCGGTCACATCGCCCCCAGCGCGGCCAAGCACGTCGCCCGGCTCGGTGGAACCGACCGCTATCTCCTCGCGTGGGCCGTCATCGACGGCGAGATGACCGTCCGCGAGGTCCGGTCGGTCGCCTCGGCGGTCAACGACGGCACGGCGATACCCCGTGCGGTCCGAGAGGTCGGCGTCGAACTCGCTCACCTGGGTGTCGACCTTCCGGTCGAGACGTACGTCGAACTCCGGCGGCGAGCCGCGATGCGCAACGTCGAGCCCGGCGTGATCGTCGCGGCGGCGCTCGACGACCGCTTCGCGACCGCTCCGGGAGAGGAGTGATCGCCGGCGAGCCGCGTCGCGGCCACCGCGCTGTCGGTTCCGCCACGCGCGGACCCGGACCCGCTCGGGCCGATCGGCGGGCGGCTCGGCGACCGCCGTGGGCCGTCGTTTCTAAACGTTTATCCGTCGTCTGTCCGTACCGATCGGTGCGGGCCGGTAGCTCAGTTAGGGAGAGCGTCCGGCTTTTAACCGGACGGTCGGGGGTTCGAATCCCTCCCGGCCCGTCGTACCGCCGCGAGCGGCGGTGCTGTTTCTGAGGGAGAATTCGAAGCCCGCCGGTCTTAGATACCGAGGATGTCCGGCTCCGGGGTGAGCCGTTTCTCGTCGTGAGCGGCGGCGCTCTCGGAAGTTAGGTGTGATAAAAATCGCGTGTCGTGTAACGGCTCGCGGCCGGGGTCGACACGGCGGTTGGAGGCCGGTTCAGTGCGGCGGTCGGGAGTGGTGGGTGTGCGTCCTATCTGACGCTTACATCGCACCGCCCATGCCACCCATGCCGCCCATGCCGCCGCCCATGCCGCCGGGCGCGCCGCCGGGGCCGCCGGGGCCGTCGTCGCCGTCGTCGTCGGAGCCGCCGCCCTTGAGGTCGCCGGCCGCGATCACGTCGTCGATACGAAGGATCATGACGGCCGCCTCGGTGGCGGACTCGATGGCCTGCGTCTTGACGCGGAGCGGCTCGACGACGCCCTCGGCTTCCATGTCGATCACGTCGCCCGTGTAGGCGTCGAGACCGGCGCCGAACTCGCCGCCGTCGTGGCGCGAGCGGAGGTCGACGAGCGAGTCGATGGGGTCGAGCCCCGCGTTCTCGGCGAGCGTGCGCGGGATGACCTCGAGCGCGTCGGCGAACGCCTCGACGGCCAGCTGTTCGCGGCCGCCGACGGAGTCGGCGAAGTCACGCAGCTGCAAGGCGAGCTCGGCCTCGGGCGCGCCGCCGCCGGGCAGGACCTGCCCGTCGAGCAGCGTCGTGCGAACGACGCCGAGCGAGTCCTCGATTGCGCGCTCGATCTCGTCGACGACGTGTTCGGTGCCGCCCCGCAGGATGAGCGTGACGGATTTGGCTTCTTCGACGTCCTCCACGAAGATGCGCTCGTCGCCGCCGACGTCCTTCTGTGCGACGGAGCCGGCGAAGCCGAGGTCGTCGGACTCGATGTCCTCGAGGTTCGAAACGACGCGGCCGCCCGTCGCCCGGGCGAGGCGGTTGAGGTCGTCGGACTTGGCGCGGCGGACCGCCAGGATACCCTCCTGTGCGAGGTAGTGTTGGGCCATGTCGTCGATGCCGTCGCCGACGAAGACGACGTCGGCGCCGATGTCGACGAGGTGGTCGACCATCTCGCGGAGCTGTTCTTCCTCCTGGTCGAGGAACTGCTGGAGCTGGTCGGGGTCGGTGACGTTGACCTCGGCGTCGATCTCGGTTTCTTTCACCTCGATGTCGCCGTCGAACAACGCGACGGTGGCGTCTTCGACCGCGTAGGGCATGTTCTCGTCGACGCGTTCTTTGTCGACGATGACGCCCTCGACGAGCTCGGATTCGTCGACTGAGCTGCCGACGACCTTCTCGACGGAGACGTTCTCCGTGTCGATGTCGTCGTCGTCGGCGACCGCGAGCACGGCGTCGACGACGAGGTCAGCGAGCAGGTCCTTCGCGTTCTCCGCGCCCTTGCCGGTCATCGCGGTCTGGGCGATCTCGACGAGCGTGTCGCGGTCGTCCGCGGAGACGTCGATGGCGTCCTCCTCGAGAATCGATTTGGCCTCCTCGGCGGCCTGTCGGTATCCCTGCGCGAGCGTGGTCGCGTGGATGTCCTGGTCGAGAAGCTCCTCGGCCTGGTCGAGGAGTTCGCCGGCGACGACGACGGCGGAGGTGGTTCCGTCTCCGACCTCGTCTTCTTGGGTCTCGGACACCTCGACGATCATGTTCGCCGCGGGGTGGTCGATGTCCATCTCTTTGAGGATGGTGACGCCGTCGTTCGTCACGACGACTGACCCGCCCGAGTCCACGAGCATCTTGTCCATCCCCTTGGGGCCGAGCGTGGTGCGGACGGACTCCGCGACGGCCTTGCCGGCCGTGATGTTCATGTTCTGGGCGTCCTTGCCGGACGTCCGCTGTGATTCCTCGGAGAGTACGATCATGGGCTGGTTGCCCATCCGCTGTCGCTGAGACATAATCACTCCTTGATTGTTTGTGATTCTATATAAATCCTTCGTTAACGCCGTGCGAAACCGCACCACGGGGGGCCGACTCGCCCCGTATGTGTTCCCTTATCACAGATATTTATATACTACCGCTCCGGGCTCACTGCGGCGGCTGGAAGCTGACGTCGTCGTTCAGTTCGTTGGATTTGCGCTCGAGATACGAGTACACCGCGCCGTGAGGTGCGCCGTCGAGCAGCATCCCGACCGCCCGCCGAACCACCTGCAGTTCCTCGGGGCCGCCGACGGCGCCGACGGTCGTCCCGTAGACGACGACGTTCGCGCCGGTGAGTTCTTCTATCAGCTCGCGCGTCCGGCCGTTCTCGCCGATGATCCGGCCCTTCTTTCGCTGGAGGTCGTTGTCGTTCCGGGTGTGTTCGGTCAGGTCTATCAGCTCCAGCGTGCGGAGGTCGTGGTCGAGAATCGACAACGCGGTCTCCGGTTTGAACCCCCGGCCGATCGCTTTGATCACGTCCGGGGCGACCAGCGCAGCGACGGGGTCGCCGGCTTCCTCGATCGCGACGCTGCCGGACTCGGAGTCGATGTCGAGACGAACGCCCGCTCGCTCCTCGATCTCCCGCATCGTCTCGCCGCCGGCGCCGATGACGACGCCGATCCGGTCCTGCGGAACCGTCACGTGTTGCATACGAAGCGGTACCCCCCCGAGCCGTTTAAACGTGTTCCGACGGCTCCGTCCGGACGTCTTGGCCTCCAGGCGTGACAGACCCGCTGAGCCGCCGAGACCGCCCACACAGGCGTTTTATCTCCGCCGACCGACTCCGCTTATGAACGTGAGACGGACGCGGACGTCGAGGGCCTGATCCGGGTCCACGGGCTGGCGTGGCGCGAGGCGTACGACGGAATTCTCCCCGACGGCGTTCGCAACGCACAACCGGTCGATCCGACCGCCGAGGACGTCGACCGATGGAGGGTCCGGCTCGGCGACGCCCGGGCAGACGCGTTCGTCGCCGTCGTTGACGGCGGCGTCCGCGGATTCGTCGACGTCCGCTGGGGGGACGCGAACACGAAGTCGTTCGTCGGCGAGAACGAGGCCGAACTCAAGGCCATCTACCAGGCGCGCGGCTTCGAGCGCGTCGACGCGACGACGCGGACGTTCGCCGGCGACGA
>CAZKXC010000003.1:20722-27925 GCA_964556645.1 uncultured Halobellus sp. | reverse complement strand
AGGCGCGCGGCTTCGAGCGCGTCGACGCGACGACGCGGACGTTCGCCGGCGACGAATATCCGGTCGACGTCTACGCCCGCGGGCTCTGAGCCGCCGATCCGATCACGCGCCCGGCTCGCCGCTGGGATCCGGCTCCGGCTCCGTGACGTACGCCTGGAGGTCGCCGCCGTCGACGTCGATCCCCTGCCGGGTGAAGAAGGCCGCCACGTTCTCGCAGTCCCGAGCGAGAAAGTCGCCGGCGTTCGGGTGGTGGACGGTGACCGCCTGGCCCATGTCGATGACGACCAGTTCGCCGTCGTGGATGATCATGTTGTACTCCGAGAGGTCCCCGTGGATCAGCCCCGCGCGGTACAGCCGCCGCATGTACTCGCGGACGACCTCGTAGGCGGTCTCGGGGTTCTCGACGTCGACCTCGCTCAGCCGGCGGGCGCGGTCGTCGGCGTGGCCGACCAGCTCCATCACGAGCACGTTTCGCTGGACCGCGATCGGCTCGGGGACGCGCACTCCGGCCTTGCGGGCGCGGTTCAGGTTCGCGAACTCCTTTTTCGTCCACGCGAGCACCACCGCCTTCTTGTCGTTCGCGATCCCCTCGAAGCGCGGGTCGCCCTCGAGATACTCGCGCATCTGCCGGAAGTTCGAGGAGTTGATCCGGTACACCTTCACCGCGACCTCCCGGGCGTACTCCTCGTTCGCCGCCGCCGACCCCGGCTCGGGGCGTTCGCCCGCTTCTCCGCCGAGCGCCTCGAACACGCTCGCCTCCTTCCCGGTCGAGACCGGCCCGCCGAAGGCGTCGACGTAGCCGTCCTGGACCAGCTTGTACACCGCCGCGAGCGTCGCGTCGTCGAACACCGATTCCTGGAGTTTGAACTGCTCGGTGTTTTTCACCCGTTCGCGGAACTCGCTGAACTCCCGGTCCTGCCGGCGGGCGATCCGGTCCGCCTCCGTGTCGGAGACGTCGAGCTCTTCCCACTCGTCGCCGGGCTGGTCTTCGGGCTCGAGCAGCACGAACTCCTCGCTCATTCGTCCACAGGTTCGCCGCGGCGACGTATAAGCGGGCGGGTCGTCGGCCGTGCCGGCCGGCCGAACGACCGCGCAGCGGCGGCTTCGTCGGTTCTCGCCGGCGTGGGGTATATACGGTCGAACGGCATACGTGACGGCGTGACATCCCGGACCATCCGCGCCCGCGACCGGCCGGTGTTCGGCGTTGACGTGCAAAGCGGCGACGTTCGCGGCGACGACCCTTCCTACGCGCTCGTGATCCTCGACCCGGTCGACGGCGACGACCCCGACGCCCCGGACACGGACGAGCCGCTCGCGCGGGTCACCCGCGATGTCGTCTCTCTTCGAAAGCTCGGCCGGCTGATCGCCGACCGCGAGCCGTTGTACGTCGCCACCGACAACGCGTACGAGCTCGCCCCGGACAAGAACGCGCTCGTCGGCTTTCTCCGGTCGCTCCCGGACGGCACCCGGCTCGTCCAGGTCACCGGCGCGGAGCGCCCGGAGCCGCTCTCGCGGGTCGCCTCCAGACACGGCATTCCCTACGGCAAGAAGCCGATGAAAGAGGCGGAGGCGGCCGCCCGGCTCGCGGCCGCGAACGTCGGCCACGAGGTGACCGCCTTCACCGACGAGACCACGGTGAAGGTCTCACGCGGCCGCTCGACCGGCAAGGGCGGCTGGAGCCAGGACCGGTACACCCGCCGCATCCACGGCAACGTCAGAAAACGGAGCCGACAGGTCCAATCGAAGCTCGACGACGCGAACCTCGAGTACGACCGCGAGGTGACGGAGAAGTACGGCGGCTACGCCAACGCCGTCTTCACCGTTCAGGCCAGACCCGAGGAGATCCCCCTCTCGAACTCGCGGGCGGGAGACGTCCGCGTCGAGATCGACCGCGAGCGCCGCGACGGCATCGAGTACGACCCCCTCGTCGAGCGGCGCGACCGCGTCATCGTCGGAATCGATCCCGGTACCACCACCGCGGCGGCCGTCGTCGGCCTCGACGGCACCGTCCACGACCGCTACTCGTCGCGCACCGCCGACACCGCCGACGTGACCGAGTGGATCATCGAACAGGGGCGGCCGATCCTCGTCGCGGCCGACGTCGAGCCGATGCCCGAGACGGTCGAGAAGTTCCGGCGCTCGTTCGACGCCGCCGGCTGGCAGCCCACCACCGACCTCCCGGTCGACGAGAAGCTCCACCGAACCCGCGAGACGAACTACGACAACGACCACGAGCGGGACGCGATTGCGGCCGCGTTGTACGCCTACGACGCCCACGCCGACCAGTTCGAGCGGATCTCAGAGAAGACTCCGCCGCGGCTCGACCGCGAGGAGGTCATCGCGGGCGTCGTCGCCGGCGACGCCTCCGTCGAGTCCGTCATCGAGGACCTCCGCGAGGACCCTGGCGACGACGACGCCGGATCCGGCGACGACGACGCGGATCCGACGGAGCCCGACCGCACCGAAAGCGAGGAGACGATCCGCCGACTCCGCGAGCGGGTCGACCGGCTGGAATCACACGCCGACCGGCTGGAGACGGACGTGTCCGAGCGCGACGATCGAATCGAGGAGCTGGAAGCCGCCCTCGAAGAGGCCAAACGCGAGGAACGGATCGAGGCGCGAAGCCGCCGGATCGTCTCGCGGCTCGAACGCGAGACCGACCGGCTCGAGCGGGAACGCGACGAGGCCCGCGAGACGGTCGCGGAGCTCGAACGCAAGGTGGAGACGCTCAAGGAGCTCTGGAAGCTCGACCACTCGAACTTCAGCGACGTCGCGGACGACGAAGGGCTCGTCAGCGTGAAGACGGTCGAACAGTTCACGCTCGACGCCCTCGACGCGACCGACGAGGCGTACGGGCTCGTCTCCGGCGACGTCGTCTACCTGCGCGACGCCTCCGGCGCGGGTCGGCGCACCGCCGAGCGGCTGGCCGACGCGGAGCCGCGGGCGGTGATCCGCGACGGCAACCTCTCGGACGTCGCCGACCAGGTGTTGTTCGACCACGAGATTCCGGTCGTTCCCGCCGCGGCCGTCCCGGTTCGCGAGGTCGACGAACTCGCGGTCACCCGCGAGGCGGAGCTGGAGGCGGCAATCGACGACTGGGAGACGCAAGCCGAGCGCCGTCGGCGCGACGAGAAGGCCGAGCGGCTCGACCGGATCATCTCCGAACACCGGGCGGGAACGACGCTTCCGGAGACCGAGGAGTGAGCCCGGAGTCAGAAGTCATATGCCCGGTCCACCCGCTACCGTAGGCATGGACGCCCACGAGCGGATCACCCGGAACACGGCCGAGGTGGTCACCGAAGCGGAGATCGAGACGCTGGCCGACGACCCCGACGGCAGACGGGCGTACGTCGGCTACGAGCCCTCCGGCGTCCTCCACATCGGCCACATGCTGACCGCGAACAAGCTGATCGACCTGCAGGAGGTCGGCTTCGAGGTCACCGTTTTGTTGGCGGACGTTCACGCGTACCTCAACGACAAAGGCTCGTTCGCGGAGATCCGCGGGACGGCCGAGCGGATGCGCGATCAGTTCATCGCGTACGGACTCGACGAGTCGAACACGCAGTTCGTGCTCGGCTCCGACTTCCAGCTCGACGAGGACTACACGCTGGATCTCCACGCGTTGGAGCTCGAAACGACGCTCGCCCGCGCCGAGCGCGCGATGGCCGAGATCAAATCCGGCGACTCGGTGAAGGTTTCACAGGCCGTCTACCCGCTCATGCAGGCGCTCGACATCCCGTACCTCGGCGTCGACCTCGCGGTCGGCGGCATGGAACAACGCAAGGTCCACATGCTCGCCCGCGACGTGCTCCCGAGCATCGACCGCGAGCCGCCGACGAGCCTCCACACGCCGCTTATCGCCGACCTCGACACCGGCGAGGGGAAGATGTCCTCCAGTGCGGGCGTCACCATCTCGATGGAGGACACCCGCGCGGCGATCGAAGAGAAGGTCAACGGGGCGTACTGTCCGCCGACGGCCGACCCCGATCCGACCGCCGACGGGGCCGCCCGCGAGAACCCCGTCTTACAGATCTTCGAGTACCACGTCTTTCCGCGGTTCGAGACGGTCGTCGTCGAACGCCCGGAGGAGTACGGCGGCGACCTGGCGTACGACGCCTACGACCCGCTCGAGGCCGACCTCGAATCCGGGGCGCTTCACCCCGCAGACGCGAAGGAAGCGCTCGCGGAGTACCTCGATCGGCTCGTCGAGCCGGGTCGCGAACAGCTCGCTGACTGACTCCCGGCCCGGTCCGTCACCGCTCCGTTCCGTCGGCTCCGTTCACCGCACAGGTTCCGTCGAGACACCGGCGACCGGTCGCCGTCTCGACGATCGGGAGCCCGCAGGCGCACTCGTCGACGGCGACGCCGGACGGCATCGAGAGGGTGGTCTCACAGTCGGGGTAGTTTTCGCATCCGAGAAACACCCGTCCCGGCGCGGACTCGACGGTCAACTCGCCGTCGCAGTCGGGGCACTCCCAGACGCGGTCGAACCGGTCGCGGACGGCCGCCGCGAGCGGGTCACACGAGGGGTCGAGACAGAGGTGAAACGCCTCGCCGCGCTCGACGCGGATCTTCGGCAGCCCGCACTCCTCACAGGTGGCGTCCGTGACGCTCGCGCCGGCCGGGAGCCCCCACCGACGCTCGCAGTCGAGACAGACGACGTCGCCGCGCGACCGGACGAGCGGGCCGCCGTCGTCGGGACAGGCGCCGACGGGGATTCCAGCCTCGGTGACCGGCAGCGCCCGGCTGGCCGTCGCCTCCTCGGCGACGACGCGGAGCCGCCGGGGGTCGTCGCGGGCGGTGACGGTGAAGCCGTCGCCGTCGTCCTCGACGACGACCGACTCCGGGCGGGTGAGCCACGCCACGGGCTGGTAGCCGTCGGCATCGTGAACGAGGGTGGTGTTGTCGGGTTTGATCAGAACGACGACCCGGCCCCGATGCGTGCGGGTCCGATCGCCGCGTTCGGTCACCTGACAGTCGCCGGCGAGGACGCGGAGGCGTGCTGGCATGAGCCGACTGGCCGCGGCATCCCTGATAAGCGGCCGGTGACGAGCGGGTCGCCGTCGGTCCACGCGGCCGTGTCTCGCCAGGGCCGTTCTGGGTGTCGCCGCCGCTCGCTCACGTCACCCGTACCGTTCGGGTCGCGCGCACGGGCAACAACGGCAGGTCGGGAAACGCCACCTCGACGACGAACCGAAGCGTCTCCTCGTCGGGCGGACCGAACACCCCGACGGGAACGGTCGTCTTCCCGTCGAGATACGCCGTCCGCGCGGTCATCTCGACGTCGTTGACGGTGACGCGAATGCCGACCCGCGCGCCGCCGCCGGCGGCGACGACGCCCACCTCACGGAGTCGGTTCTCGCCGGCGGCGATGGCGTCGGGAAACTCGCCCCACTCGACGTCGATCCGCGGACACTCGCGGGCCGCCTCCACGATCCGCTCGGCGACCGAATCGCTCATCCCGGCGCCCGCGAGCGCCTCCGAGCCGGCGTCGACGACGGCGGCCGGCGCGGTGAGCCCGGCGTTCGCCAGCCGTTCTGCGCGGCCAGAGCCGACGCCGTCGATGGCGGTGAGCGCGACCGCCTCGCGGGAGACGCCGTGTTCGACCCGAGCCTCGACGCGACACGCCAGGTTCGCCGCCCGCGGCCCCGCGAACCGGTCGAGAAACTCCGAGAGCGCGGCGAGCAGCCGGAGCGCGTTCTGGCGGATCACCCACGCGTCCGACCGGAGGTCCGCGGGCATCGCGTCGGCCATCCCCGCGAGCAGGATGGCGAACACCTTCCGGTGGCCGTCGGCCAGGTCCGTGTCGTGGTCGTCGAGGATCCGGTCGACCGCGTCGGACTCCGCCGCCCGCGCCGACACCGAGTCGAACTCGCCGGCGGCGGCGACGGTCTCGAGCACCGCGTCGACGGTGAGCCGATCCCGGTCGGCGAGCGCGCGGAACTGTCGGGCGGTCTCCAAGCGCATGTAGTACTTCGAGGCGAGCCGCCCGAGCGTCGTCGGCTCGATCCCGAGGTCGTCGTCGGCGGCGACGAACCCCTCGTCGACGAGCGAGTCGAGCGTGGACCGCACGCGGTCACGGATCCCGTCGAACCCGTACTCGGCGGGCTCCGACCGCGCGCGAACGTAGTAGAACGTCGTTTCGAGCCACTCCATCACGTCTTCGAGCCCGCGGATCGTCCCCATCGCGACCTCCGCGTTGAGGTGGGATTCGAGCTCCGCCGCCAGCCGGGACTCGATCGGCTTCCCCTCCCGGAGGAGTCGTCGATACCGGTCCGCGTCGGCGCGGTCACACACCACCCAGCCGTAGCCGACGTCGTCGTAGCCGGGGCGGCCCGCCCGCCCGAGCATCTGCAACACGTCGAGCGCCGAGATGTCCGTCTCCCCCTCCAACGGGTCGTGGTACTTGGTGTCGCGGATGACGACACACCGCGCCGGGAGGTTGACGCCCCACGCCAGCGTCGACGTCGAAAAGAGCAGCTTGATCTTCCCGTCTTTGAACCACTGCTCGACGCGGTCGCGGTCGCCCTTGCCGAGTCCGGCGTGGTGGAACCCGACCCCGTCCGTGACCGACTGGCGGAGAGTGTCGTTCGTCAGCTCCGTCGCTTCGGTGTGGAAGTCGTAATCGCCCCGCGAGTCGATGGGGATGTCCCGTTCTGTGATCTCGTCGCGCGCCTTCTTGGCCGCCTGAACGGTGTCCTGTCGCGACGAGACGAAGACGAGCGCCTGGCCGTCCTCGCGGACGTGCGGCTCGGCGAGGTCGAGCGCGCGGTACAGCCGGCGGTACTTGTCGGCAAACGCGTTCGAGCCGTGGGTGTACGTTTTGACGCCGGTCTCGAGGTCGACCGGCCGGTACTCGTTCCCGAACGCGTAGGTGGTCTCGGGAGGGGCGTCGAGCCACTCGGCCACGTCGCCGACGTTCGGCATCGTCGCCGAGAGCGCGACGACTCGGGGGTCTTGGAGCCGGCGGAGCCGAGACACGGTGACCTCCAACACCGCCCCGCGCTTCTCCGAATCGAGCAGGTGGACCTCGTCGATCACGACACAGTCGATGTCGGCGATGAAGCTGTACCGCGCCGAGTCGTGTTTGCGCGTGGCGCTGTCGGCCTTCTCGGGCGTCGTGACGAGGACGTCGGCGCGCTCGGCCCGCCGCGGATTGAGGTCGCGCTCGCCGGAGACGACGTACACCGAGTAGCCGAGGTC
>CAZKXC010000003.1:12262-20622 GCA_964556645.1 uncultured Halobellus sp. | reverse complement strand
GCCGCGGATTGAGGTCGCGCTCGCCGGAGACGACGTACACCGAGTAGCCGAGGTCCTCGAACCGCTCCCACTCGCTTTCCTTCTCGTTCGTGAGCGCCCGCAGGGGTGCGATGAACAACGCCGTTCCCTCCTCGGCGAGCGTCTTGCAGATCGCGAGCTCGGCCAGGGCGGTCTTGCCGGAGGCGGTCGGCGCGGCGGCGACGACGTTGTGGTCGGTTTCGAAGATCCCCGGCAACGCCTCGCGTTGCATCCGGTTGAACTCCTCAAACCCGAAGGCGTCGGCGAACTCCGGAAGCCGCTCGGCGACCTTCATCTCGTACCACGCCCGTGGGCGACCCGTCCGAGACCGAGGCTGGTTCGCATCACTCCGACTCGGGGGCTTCGAGGGCAAAGGCGTTTCTCATGTGCGCGGTGCCCCCTCGCGGGCAGGGGCAGCGCCGGCGGGAGCGCGGAGGGGGGCGGGTCCGAGCGGAAGGGGAGCGCGAGCGGACGCGGGCCGACCCGTCGTCGACCCCAGCCGTTTACGTCACGCCGCGTCGACCGTCCGGTATGCTGCCCACATCCCCGCCCGTCGTCGGGGCCGTCGCCGTGGCCGGGCTGTTGCTGGTCGCCGTCGTCGTGCGCCGCGCTCGCGGCCCGTCCGCGGCGGCCCGGGAATCGAAACGCGCCCACGAGACCGCACAGGACCGCGAGCCGCCGGTGGCGATCGGCGAGACGTACGAACTCGGCGTGACGGAGCTGACAGACCACCACTCCGGCAGCGAGGTCGCCGTCGGCAAGGTCGAGGGCTTCGTCGTCTTCACCGCGGACGTCCCGAGCGACCTCTCGGCGGGCGACGTGATCCGTGCGAGGGTGCTCTCGTTCAACGAGGGACGGACCTCCGCGGACGCGACGTTCGTGACGAAGGTGTGAGAGGGGCGCCCGGCTCGCCGAACCGCCGAGCATGAGGTTGATACGTGATGCCGACGAAGGAGCGGCGTAATGGCTCAGGCCGGGAATCAGGACCTCACCGAGCGGTTCATTCAGTTCTATCGCAACTACTACCGCGAGGAGATCGGCACCCTCGCACAACGGTACCCGAACGAGCAGCGCTCGTTGTACGTCGAGTACGACGACCTCTTTCAGTTCGACCGAGACCTCGCGGAGGACTTCCGAACCAAACCCGATCAGATGCGCGAGTACGCCGAGGAGGCGTTGCGGCTGTACGACCTCCCGGCCGACGTGAGTCTCGCCCGCGCGCACGTCCGACTCCGAAACCTCCCCGAGAACATCGACATCCGCGGGATCCGCGTCCACGACGACCACATCGGCAAGCTGGTTTCGGTTCAGGGGATCGTCCGCAAGGCCACCGACGTCCGCCCCAAGGTGACGGAGGCCGCCTTCGAGTGTCAACGCTGTGGAACGATGACCTACATCCCACAGAGCGACGGCGGCTTCCAAGAGCCCCACGAGTGTCAGGGGTGTGAACGCCAGGGACCGTTTCGCGTCAACTTCGACCAGTCGGAGTTCATCGACTCCCAGAAGCTGCGGATTCAGGAGTCGCCAGAAGGGCTCCGCGGCGGCGAGACCCCCCAATCGCTCGACATCGACATCGTCGACGACATCACCGGCGAGGTGAGCCCGGGCGACCACGTCACCTGCGTCGGCGTCCTCCACATCGAACAGGTCGAACAAGGCAACGAGAAGTCCGCCATCTTCGATCTGTACATGGACGGCGTCTCCATCGCCATCGAAGACGAGGAGTTCGAAGACATGGACATCACCGACGCGGACCGCCGGGAGATCATCGAACTCTCCAAGCGGTCGGACATCTACGACGCGATGGTCGACTCCATCGCGCCCGCCATCTACGGCTACGAGGAGGAGAAGCTCGCGATGATCCTCCAGCTCTTCTCGGGTGTCACCAAACACCTCCCGGACGGCTCGCGGATCCGCGGCGACCTCCACATGCTTTTGATCGGCGATCCCGGGACCGGGAAGTGCCTTTCTGGTGATACGAATGTCACGCTCGGCGACGGCCGCGAGATCCCGATACGCGAGCTGGTCGAGCGGAACCTCACCGAGCCGAAGCCGGTCGACGACGGCGTCTGGGACGAGGTCGATTTCGGCGTTCCGTCGCTTCAGGCGGACGGCAGCGTCGAGACATCGCGAGCGACGAAGGTCTGGAAGCGAGATGCCCCCGAGACGATGTGCCGGGTCGAGACCGCGTCGGGCCGCGAGCTCGACGTGACGCCGTCTCACCCGTTGTTCGTCCACCGCGACGGCGAGTTTACCCCGGTCGTTGCCGAGGAGTTGGAAGCGGGCGAGTTCGTGGCGACCCCGAGACGCCTCGACGCGAGTGCCGACGACACGCTCACCGTCGATTCTCGCAGGGCACGGTCGCACAACGCCGTCCGTCTCGACGCTCCCGAACGGTGGACTCCGGACCTCTCACGTCTCGTCGGATACATCGTCGCCGACGGGTACGTGGAACCGCGCGAGGACCACTCCGGATTCGTTTCGATCACGAACGATGACGATGCGGTTCTCGACGACGCCCGCAGCACGCTCCGCGATCTCAACCTCGAAACCACCACACGGAAGCCACACGAGGGGAAGCGTGCGCGCGAGCTGCTGTGTTCTGCGGGCGAGTTCGTCAGCTTCCTCAGTGAGATCGACGACGCGTTGTTGAGCGGCTCGTCGGAAAAACGGGTTCCGCCGACGATTTTCGGGGCGTCTGACCCAATCATCGCGGCTTTCGTTCAGGGATTTATCGAGGGAGAAGGACACGTTTGCTCCTCGCAACGCGAGATAACCGCCGCGTCGATGAGCGAGGAACTCCTCAACGGAATCCGATCGCTCCTGCTTCACCACGGGATCGCCTCTCACGTACACGAGCGCCACAACGGAAGCTACCGGCTCCGCATCAGCGGCGCGCAGTTCGACCGCTACGTCACCGACATCGGGTTCGTCACCGATCGAAAGCAGTCGGCGGCCGAAAAACACCTCACACCCGATCGGAACACGAACGTCGACGTGATTCCGAACGCCGGTCCGACGCTCCGCCGACTGCGTGAGTCTCTCGGACTGACACAGTACGAATGCGGTGTGCCACGGCGTACGTATCGACACTACGAAGCCGGAACCCGGAACCCGAGTCGGGACGCCCTCGGTCAGATCGTCGACGCGTTTGAGGACGCGTGCCGATCCTCAACAGACGCCACCGATGACGGTCTCGCCCAGACAGACGGCGGATCCACCGCACGCGACGTTGCTGCGCTGCGTCAACTCGTTGAGAGCGACGTTCGCTGGGATCGGATCGAATCTATCGAGCGAGTCGATCCCGAAGACGACTGGGTGTACGACCTCGAAGTGGCGGGGACACACAACTACGTCTCGAACGGCGTCGTCTCACACAACTCCCAGATGATTTCGTACGTCGAAAACATCGCCCCCCGCTCCGTGTACACGTCCGGGAAGGGGTCATCCGCCGCGGGGCTGACGGCCGCGGCCGTCCGCGACGACTTCGGCGACGGCCAGCAGTGGTCCCTCGAAGCCGGCGCGCTCGTCCTCGCAGACAAGGGTATCGCTGCTGTCGACGAGTTAGATAAGATGGATTCGTCGGATAGGTCGGCCATGCACGAGGGGCTCGAACAACAACAGATCTCGGTGTCGAAAGCCGGGATCAACGCGACGCTGAAGGCGCGGTGTTCGCTGCTGGGGGCGGCGAACCCCAAGTACGGCCGCTTCGACCAGTACGAGCCGATCGGCGAACAGATCGACTTAGAACCCGCGCTGATCTCGCGGTTCGACCTGATCTTCACCGTCACCGACCAGCCGGACCCCGACCACGACTCGCGGCTGGCGAAACACATCATCAAGACGAACTACGCCGGGGAGCTCAACACCCAGCGCGAGGAGCTGGCCGCCTCGGAGTTCACCTCCGAGCAGGTCGCCGCGGTCACCGAACAGGTCGCTCCGGCGATCGACGCCGACCTGCTCAGAAAGTACGTGGCACACGCGAAACGCTCCTGTTATCCGACGATGACCGAGGAGGCGAAGGGGCTGATCGAGGAGTTCTACGTCGACCTCCGTTCGAAGGGCGCCGACGAGGACGCGCCCGTTCCGGTCACCGCCCGGAAGCTGGAGGCGATGGTTCGGCTCGCGGAGGCGAGCGCGCGGGTCAGGCTCTCCGACACGGTCGAACGCGAGGACGCAGACCGCGCGACGACGATCGTCGAGTCGTGTCTGAAGGATATCGGTGTCGACCCCGAAACCGGACAGTTCGACGCCGACGTGGTCGAGACGGGCACCTCCAAGACCCAACGCGACCGGATCAAGAACATCAAAGAGCTCATCGCGGACATCGAAGCGGAGTACGAGAAGGGCGCCCCCCTCGAAGAGGTGCTCGACCGCGCCGACGAGATCGGGATGGACCCCGGCAAAGCCGAACGGGAGATCGAAAACCTCCGCACCAAAGGCGAGGTGTACGAGCCACAACAGGGTCACCTCCGGACGACGTAGATGGACCGAATCTCAGCGCTGCGGAACGTCGAGGACGCGCTCCGGGCGTTCGAGGACGGCGACGCGGACCTCGCGGCGACGGAGCGGCGCGTGGCGGCCGTGTTGCGGACGTACGCGACGGAGTTCGACGGCGAGAACGACGTGTTTCGGGCGGTCGGCGAGGCGCCGGCCGACGGCCGGGTCGTCGTCGCTCCGTCCGCGCCGGCAGCGCGCGAACGCGTGCTGGCCGCCGTGGGAATCGATCCCGCGGACGACACGGATCTGCCCGAGTTCGACGTCGAGCGGGTGTGACGCTCGGACGCTGACCCGAGTGCCGCGACCCTCGTCGGCTTCCGCCGGCGCGATTCGGAACTGCTATATACGATTCCGGGAGACCGACGCCCGTGCTACTGGTCGTAACGTACTCCGTGGCGGCTCGAACCGCACTCCGCAACGCGTGTCGTCGCCACGACGAGCAGGTCGTCCGCCGGTTCGGCCGCGCGGCGTTGTTCGAGCCGACCGCGTACGGCGCGTTTCTCGCGTTGCGGCTGCGGGAGGCCCACGGCGACGACGTCCAGATCGAGCGAACGGTGCCGTTCAACGAGTTCGCCGACGTCGACGCCGCCGTCCGAGAGGCGGCCCGCGCGTACGCCGACCGCGACGCCGCATCGACGCCGTACGCCTCGTTCGCCGCCGGGACCGACCATCCGGCCCCGGAGACGATGAAGCGGACCGAGCTATGAGCGGCCGCGCCCGGTCGGCGCCGCCCGCCGGCGACGCGGCGCCGACGGCGGAGCCTGCCGTCGTGCTCGCTCGGGTTCCGACCGGGACGACGCTGCGGAGAGAACTCGCCGCCGCGGCCCGTTCTCGCGGCCGACCGTCGTCGTTCGCGGCCGAGCTCTCGGCGCTTCACGCGGAGCTCGCGGCGATCGAAACGCCGGCGGTCGACCTCGAAGCGGCCCGTCGACGGCTCGCCGACGCCACCGGCGAGGAGGAGCGGCTGAAAGAACGCGTCGCGGCCGTCCGGGGCGACGTGCGGGCTCGCCGGGCGGTCGGAGCCGACACGGCGGCGTCGCTCGCCGACCTCGAGGCGGCCGCCGCGGCGTTGTCGGACGCACAGACGACGCGGATCGCCGCGGAGCAGGCGCTCGCGCGCGAACGACGCCGGGCCGCGGCGGCTCGCGACGAGCGCGAGCGGCGGCTCGGCCTGTCCGACCGGCTGAACAACCGCCGACGGGACGCCCGCGAGGAGCTCGCGGCCGCGGTGTATCCCGACTTTCGGGCGGCGTTGTCGGCCGTCCCGGGCGGCGACCCGACGGCCGCCGGGGCTGCCGTGAGCGAGTACGACGGGTCGGCGCTCGCCGGCTCGCTCGCGGCGGTTCGGATCGCGTCTCTCGACGGACCGGTCGTTCTCGGCCGGCGCGTCGCCGCCGCGTTCGACGCGTGGGACGGGCCGGACCCGGCGACGGCGCTCGGCGTTCCCGTGAGTCTCCCGGAGGTTTAGATACGATTCCGACCCAGCCGGCGTATGAGCGTCGACCTCTCGTGGACCGTCGACTGCGAGGCGGGCGTGTGGTTCGTCGGCTGTCGCGTCCACAACCGCACGGACGTCTCGCGCCGGGTCCGGCTCCGGAGCCGCCTCGACGGACCGATTCTCCCGCCCCGGCGGTCCGGCGTCCCGGAGGCGGGCTGGGACGCCACCGGCGTCACCCTCCGTCTCGACCCCGCAGAGCGCTGCGCGGTCGGGTTCGCTGCCGTCGCGCCCTCTAACGACACCCCGAGCGAGCCACCCGCCGACCCACTGGTCGAGGTCGTCGACCACGAGCCCGCCGACGAGACGACACCGCCCGACGCCGACGCGGAGACGGCGGTTCGAACGCTCGGCGAGCACCGACCGCCGCGCGCGGCCGCGGTCTCCTCCGACGCGACCGGCCCGTCCGTCACAGCCCGCGGTTCTCCGTTCGTCACGACCGAGGCGTCCGCGCGCGGCGCGCCGGACCGGATCGACGACTGGCTCGACGTCGTCGAATCGCGCGTCGAGCAGGCAGAACGGCTGACCGACGCCGACCTCGAGGCCGCGACGGAGGCGGTTCGGACGCTCGGCGGCGTGGACGCGGTCGCGGTGCTCGACGACCGGGTCGCTGCCGACGCGGCCGCGCTTCGCCGGGTGAGCGAGCGCGTGTCGTCGCTGGCGGCGCGCGCGTCGGCGACGGAGATCCCGGTCGAGTCGCTGGAGCGGCTCGCGTGATCCTCGCCGTCGCCGGCGGCAAGGGCGGGGTCGGGAAGACGACGCTCTCGTACAACGTCGCAGCCGCATTGGACGCGGTCGTCGTCGACGCCGACCTCGGGATGGCCGACCTCCCGGCCGGCCGCGGCCCCGACCTCCACGACGTGCTCGCCGGCCGCGCGTCGGCCGTCGAAACGCTCCGGTCCGGGCCGGTGGACGTGGTTCCCTGCGGACGAACGCTCGCCGGCGCTCGCGCGGCAGATCTGACCCGGCTCGCCGCGGCCGTCGAGGCCGTCGAACGAGAACGCGGCACGGTCGTGATCGATTGTCCGGCCGGCCGCCGCGCCGACGCGGGCGTTCCGCTCGCGGTCGCCGACGCCTGTCTCGTCGTGGTCTCGCCGCGCGCGTTCGCGCTGGCGGACGCGGTCCGCACCCGAGAACTGGCGCGCGAACTCGACGCCGGACTCGCCGCGTGTGCGATCAACAGAACCGTCGACGAGCCTCCGGCCGACGCCGTCGCCGACGCGCTCGGCGCCCCGGCGGTCGTCGTTCCGGCCGACCCTCGCGTCGGCCGGTCCGTCGTCGAGGAACGCCCGGTCGTCACCGCGGCGCCACACAGCACCGCCGCCGCCGCGATCCGACGACTCGCCCGACGGCTGCCCGCGTGAGCCGGCGACGTGTGACGGCTCGGACCGCCCTGTTATGCGCTCGGATCGGGCCGATACAGCCCGCAGCACCCGAGAACTACATAGGGATATTGTCCGCTATTAGCAACTGATTAACCCGACCACGCTCACGATACGCCCACGAACCGACACTCGATTTCGGAGTGCGGTTCGGTCAGCAACGCAATGGTCACGACGCCACGATTCAGCGACGCGGTCGAACCACGCCACGAGCGGCTCGATCTCGACGGCCACGATCGGGTCTACATCGTCGGAGACGTCCACGGAAGCCGGTCCGCGCTCGAACGGCTGCTCGCGAGGCTCGCGCCGACCGCCGACGACCTCGTCGTCTTCGTCGGCGACCTGGTGCGGAAGGGCCCGGACAGCCCGGGCGTCGTCGACCTGGTTCGGGAGGACCCCCGACTGGTCAGCGTCCGCGGAAACAACGAACAAAAGATCGTGCGCGGCGACAAACGCCCGGCGTGGCTCCGCGACGGCGACCGGGCGTACTTCGAATCGCTTCCCGTCGCGATCTCGTTTGCCGACGCGCTCGTCGTTCACGGCGGCGTCGACCCGACCCGACCGCTCGCGGACCACACCGTCGACGAGCTGTTGACGATGCGAGCGCCACACGGCGACGGATACGACGGCCCGTTCTGGTACGACAGCTACGACGGGCCGTACCGCGTGTTCTTCGGCCACACCGTCCACGACGCCCCGCTGAAACGAGACCACGCCGTCGGTCTCGACACCGGCTGTGTCTACGGCGGAACGCTCACCGCGTACGACTACCGGGCCGACGAGTTCGTGACCGTGAGCCCGACGGCGACGCATCAAGAACGAGCCCGTTCGAAGATCGTCGACCCGGCCTGAGACGACGCCGTCCGGCTAGGCGCCGTGCGTGTCGGCCGCGTCCCCGTCGTCCGGGTCAGCCGCGTCCTCGCTCGCCGCCGGCTCGATGAGAAGGTCGCCGTCCGTCGACGGCG
>CAZKXC010000003.1:9488-12162 GCA_964556645.1 uncultured Halobellus sp. | reverse complement strand
GCCGCGTCCTCGCTCGCCGCCGGCTCGATGAGAAGGTCGCCGTCCGTCGACGGCGAGTCGACGGCCATCCCCGGTCCGTAGCCGCGGTCGAGCGCCCGCTCCGTGGCTCGCATCAGTATGTCCTGGATGTCTCGCACCGGCCCGTCGCCGGGCGACGCCTGCTCGTAGCTCCCGTCGGGGTGCATCTCCCATCGGCGGCGGTTGTCGCGCAGCGTGGCCTCCAGGATGAATCGGAGCTGTCTGCGCAGCCGCGTGTCTTCGACGGGGGTGACGGCCTCCACCCGGTGATCGAGGTTGCGGGTCATCCAGTCGGCCGAGCCGATGTACCACTCGGGCCGGCCGCCGTTCTCGAAGTAGAAGATCCGCGCGTGTTCGAGAAACCGGCCGACGATCGAGTGGACGGCGATGTTCTCGCTCACGCCCTCGATGCCGGGTCGGAGCCGGCAGATGTCTCTGACGATCAGGTCGATCTCGACGCCGGCGATCGAGGCGCGGTAGAGTTCCTCGACCATCGAGGGGTCTTCGAGCCCGTTCACCTTCACCACGATCCGCGCCTCTCGGCCGGCGCGGGCGTGGTCGGCCTCGCGTCTGACCATCTCGGTGAACCGTTCTCGCATCGTCACCGGCGCGATCAGCAGCTTTCGGAACCGGTCGTCGAGCGTCGGCCCGGTGAAGAAGTTGAACACCTTGGTGAGATCGAGCCCGATGTCGCGGTCGGCGGTCAACAACCCGAGATCCGAGTAGCCTTTCGCCGTCCCCGAGTGGTAGTTTCCGGTCCCGACGTGTGAGTAGAGCTGGACGCCGTCGTCCTCCTGGCGGACGACGAGCGCGGTCTTGGTGTGGGTCTTCAATCCGACCGTGCCGTAGGCGACGTGGATCCCTTCTTCTTCGAGCTGGCGGACCCACTCGAGGTTGTTCTTCTCGTCGAACCGCGCCTTGAGCTCGACCATCACCGCCACCTGCTTGTCGTTGTCGGCGGCGTCGATGAGGCTCTGTATGACCTTCGAGTCGCTCGCGGTTCGATAGATCGCCGCCTTCACGGCGAGCACGTCGGGGTCGTTCGCGGCCGCGTCGAGAAACCGCTGGACCGTTCCCTCGAAGGAGTGATACGGGTGTTGTGCGAGCACGTCGCCCCGGCGTATCTCGTCGAAGATGTCCGGCGAGCCGTCCTGTGTGTCGCCCGTCCCCGCCCCGATTCTCGGGTGCGGTCGAGGCGTCCACGCCGCCGGCTTGAGGTCGGGACGGTCGAGCTCGGTCAGCTCGAAGAAGTCCTCGAAGTCGATCGGTCCGTCCCGATAAAACACCTCTCTGTCGTCCACGTCGAGCTGTTCTTTGAGTATCGAGACCGACCGGTCCGGCATGTCGGCGTCGACCTCCAGCCGGACGACCGTCGCGAAGCGGCGTTGTTCGAGCACCTCTTCGACCATGTCGATGAGGTCCTCGGCGACCTCCTCGTCGCGCCGCACCTCGGCGTTTCGGGTCACCTTGAACTTCGAGACGTCGCGGATGTCGAGGTCGGGAAGCAACAGGTCGAGGTTGGCCTCGATCAGGTCCTCGATGAGGACGTACCGGTCCGTCCCGCCGGGGACGGCGATCAGCCGGGGCTGGTTCGAGGGAATCTTGATCCGGGTGAACGTCGACTCGCCGGACTCGTCCGCCGAGAGCACGGCGAGCGACAACGAGAGGTTCGAGATGAACGGGAACGGGTGTGCCGGGTCGAACGCGAGCGGCGTCAGCGTCGGCAGGATCGATTCCTCGAACCGGACGCGAAGCGCCTCGCGGTCCGCCTCCGGCAGCTCGTCCGGGGTTTGGATCGCGATTCCCTCGTCGGCGAGCGTCGGCTTCAGCGTCGTCTGCCAGTACTCTGACTGGCGGCGAAACAGCGGGTGTGCCGCGTCCAACACCTCCTCCCACTGCTGGCTCGGCGTCCGGCCGTCCGGCGTCGTCTCGGTCACGCCGGCGTCGATCTGTTGTTTGAGCCCGCCGACCCGTTTCATGAAGAACTCGTCGGTGTTTTTCGTGAAGAACGCGAGAAACCGAAGCCGTTCGAGCGGCGGGTTCCGCTCGTCCATCCCCTCGTGGAGCACGCGCTCCTGGAAGGCGAGCTCGGAGAGCTCTCGGTTAAGATAGTACTCTGGGTCGCTGAGGTCTGGCTCGCTCACTGGTGTGTGTTACCGCGAGCGGCCACTAGTATGTAGCGCCCCCCGTTCTCCGGGGCGAGACGCCTCTCGTGGGTGGGAGCTTTTCGCCCGTGGCTCCGCGCCGACATCGGTCGTTCACTCCCCCGCGTGGCGCTCGGCCGCCGCCTCCGGCCGGCCGCCGGACGCGCCGGCCGGGAGCGTCACCCCCTCCGGCAGCCACGCGGCCGCACGCTCACACCAGTCGTCTACCGGCAGCCGCTCGAACTCGTCGGCCGAGACGATCAGGCGACGGGTCTCGTCGGCCATCTGGTGTTTCCGAATGACGGCTTTGCTCTCCGCGAGCGAGTGGCCGCGGAGATGTCGTTTCGCGACCGGGAGCAGTCGTTCTTTCCGGTAGTCGCCGTCCGACGCGTCGAGGGCCCGAACCGCGTCACAGACCGGACACCTGAGGAGCACAGCTCTCGTCACGCCTACGAGAGGAGGAGCCGCATACAAATACCCCACTCAATAGGCGTACTGTCGGCTATATACCC
>CAZKXC010000003.1:0-9388 GCA_964556645.1 uncultured Halobellus sp. | reverse complement strand
GACCCGCGCCGGGACCGCGTGACTTTACCCGCCGGGTGACGGATTCCCGCTCGATGCGCTCGGCCGTGCTCCTGTTCGGCGTCGTCCTCCTCGCGTTTCTCGCCGTCGAGGTGGGCCCGCTGTACGTCACCGACCGATTCCGCGACCTTCGGAAGCCGACGGCTCCAGAGCGCGCGGCGCTCGACGCGCTCCGCAGAGAGGCCGGTCTCGGCGTCGAGCGGATCGCGATCGTGCGGACGGGCGCCGCGGACTCGATAACCGTCGCGGTCAAGGGGCCGCCGCGCCGGCGGGTGGCGTTCGTCACCGACACGGTGCTCGAGGATCTCGAGGAGGACGTCGCGCTCGGGCTGATCGCGGCCGAGGCCGGCCGGGTCGCCACCTACTACCGCGAGTTTCTCGCGGTCGCCGTGGCGGCCGTCGTGGGGATCCTCGCGGCGATCGTGACCACGCTCGTCGGGTTCGAGGCGGGCTTTTTCTCGCTCGTCGCGGTCGGCGTGGCGTCGTTTTGGGTCGGCCGGCGCGTCCAGTACGCCGCCGACGCCCGCGCCGCCGACGCCGTGGGCGCCGCCCGCGTCGCGGACGCGTTCGAGCGGGTAGCCGACCGCCGGGGCGTCGAGCCCGAAACCGGCGACTGGTCGACGTGGTTCGAGGTTCAGCCGCCGCTCGGCGACCGGATCGCGGCGCTGCGCCGCCGGGCAGACGCGGCCGCCGACTGACTCCCCGGCGGCCGGTGTGTCGCATCGATCGGCTTATGCCACTCGGTGGCGACTCTCTGTTCGATGCGAGAGATACTCACGATGTGGCGCGAGACGCGGATGGTCATGCTCGTCGCCGTCGTCGCGGCGGTGTACGCCGCCGTGCTCATTCCGTTTCAGACGTTTCAGATCATCCCCGGAATCACGAGCATCCGTCCGGCGAACGTGTTTCCCGTCATCTTCGGAATCATGTTCGGCCCGGCGGCCGCGTGGGGATCGGCGATCGGCAACCTGATCGGTGACGTCTTCGGCGGGACCTTCGGCCCGGGCAGCGCCGGCGGCTTCGTCGGCAACTTCTTTTTCGGCCTGGTCGGCTACAAGCTCTGGGGCAACCTGCGGCCGCTCTCCGGCGGGGTCGAACCCGACTTCCGGGAGGCGGCCGGCCGTCAGGCGGCCGAGTACGCGGTGATCGCGGTGACGGCCTCGGCGGCGTGTGCCGCGATCATCGCCTGGGTGGTCGATCTGTTGGGGCTCGTCCCCTTCGCGGTGCTCGGGCCGCTCATCCTGACGAACAACGCCCTCGCGGCGGTCGTTCTCGGTCCCCCGTTGTTGTATCTCACCTACCCACGGCTGAAAGAGCTCGGCCTGTTGTACCCCGACGTGCTCCGCGAGGAGGACATCTCCGCGGGGAACGCCGGCGTGAGCACGACGCTCGCGTGGGTGCTCGTCGTCGCCCCGCTCGCGTGGGTGGGGATCGGCACCGCCCTCAGCGCGGACGCGGGCCCGGAGCTGACGAGCGTCGCGGCGCTCGGGGCGGTCGGCATGCTCGTCGTGCTCGCGGCGACCGTCCTCATCGGCGAGCAGCTCACGGGGATTCTCGGCCGCACGTAAACGAAACAGGTACCACACAGCGACCGTATCCCTACGCAATGACTGACGACGCCGACGGAATCGCGACGCGGCTCCGGAATGTCGTCTTCTCGTACGACCGGTCTGCGTCGCTGCCGGATCCGGACACGCTCGACCCGACCGACGCCGTCGACCCGGACGAACGGAGCGGCCCCGTGCTTCGGGGCGTCGACCTCGACGTGCCCGCGGGCTCGTTCACCGTTATCATGGGCGCCTCGGGCGGCGGCAAGTCGACGTTGTTGCGCACGCTCAACGGGATCATCCCGGACTTCATCACCGGCTCGTTCGCGGGCGAGGTCGACGTGCTCGGCCGCGACGCCACGGCGACGCGGGTCAGCGAGATGGCGACCGACGTCGGAATGGTGATCCAAGACTACGAGTCACAGCTGTTCGGCACCAGCGTCGCCGCCGAGGTCGCCTTCGGCCCCGAGAACCTCGGCGTGCCGCCGGCGACGATCGACGACCGGATCGACGACGCGCTCGAGTTGGTCGGGCTGTCGGAGCTCGACGCGCGGCGTGAACCCGCCGGCCTCTCGGGCGGACAGAAACAACGGCTCGTCTTCGCCGGAGTCGCGGCGATGCGCCCGCGACTGCTCGTTCTCGACGAGCCGACGAGCGACCTCGACCCCTCGGGGACTCGCGGCCTGCTCTCGGCGATCGGCGACCTCGCCGGCGCGCGTCTCGACCGACTCGACGAGACGGAGGCGTCTCTCGACGACCCAGTCGCCGACGGATCGGCCGTCGACGACCCAGCCGCCGACTGGACGGGCCCCGAGACCGTCGTGATGGTCACCCACAAGATAGAGGAGGCGCTTCTCGCGGACCACGCGGTCGTGCTCAAAGACGGCGGCGTCTACCGACAGGGGCCGGCACGCGAGGTGTTCACCGACACGGCGGCCCTGCGCGCGTCTCGCGTCGCGGTCCCCCCGCTCGTCGCGGCGTTCGACCGGGCGGGCGTCCCCGAGGCGGACCTGCCGTTGACGCCGTCTGAGGCCGTCTCGACCGCGGACGCTCACGGCCTCGACTGGACTCCACCGGCCCGCGCCGCCGACGACCGGTCGGCCGACCGCGACCCCGGCGCGCCGGCCGGGACGGGCACCGACCGCGGCGGCCCGTGTTTCGAACTCGAGGACGTCGTCTTCGAGTACGAGACCGACCGCGGACCGGTCCGCGCCGTCGACGACGTGTCGTTGACGGTGCCGGAGGGGGGTGTGCTCGCGCTCGTCGGCCACAACGGCTCCGGGAAGACCACGCTCGCGAAACACCTCAACGGGCTTCACTCGCCGGACGCGGGCAGCGTTCGGTACGCCGGCCGCGAGGTCGACGACTACAGCATGTCCGCGATCGGCCGCGACGTCGGCTACGTCTTCCAGAACCCCGACCACCAGATCTTCGCCGACACGGTTCACGAGGAGGTCGCCTTCGGCCCCGAGAACTTCGGGCTGTCGGGCGACGAGCTGGACCGACGGGTGCGCCGCGCGCTCGAAACCGTCGAGCTCGACGGGCTCGCGGACGCCGACCCGTTCGCGCTCTCGAAGGGCCAGCGCCAGCGCGTCGCGCTCGCCGGGATCCTCGCGACCGACCCGTCGGTGATCGTCTTCGACGAGCCGACGACGGGGCTCGACGCGACTCAGCGGGACCGGTTCATGGGGCTCGTCGCCGAGCTCAACCGCGAGGAGGGGATGACGGTCGTGATGATAACCCACTCGATGGAGACGGTGGCTCGGTACGCGCCGCGGACCGTCGTGTTGCGCGACGGTCGGATCGTCTACGACGGCAGCACCCGCCGGCTGTTCGCCGACCGCGACCGGCTCGACGCGAACGAGCTGCAGCCGCCACACGTGGTCGAGGCGGCGAATCGGCTCGCGGCTGCCCGCGGGATGACAGACGCGCTGCCGGCGTTGTCCGTCGACGAACTCGCCGCGGGACTCGGCGGTGAGAACGCGTGAGCGCGGCGTCGCTCTACGTCGACCGGGCGTCGCCGATCCATCGGCTCGACCCGCGAAGCACCCTCGCGCTCGTGACCGCGGTGTTCGTGGCCGGATACGCGTTCGACGACCCGCGATACGCGGCGGTTCCGCTCGCCGCCGCGTTCGTCGCGCTCGTCGCCGTCGGCGGCTGGCAGAACTTCAAACGGCTCTCGCCGATCGTCGCCGCGTTGTTTCTGGTCGGACTCGTCGTCTGGCCGGCGTTCACCGCTCCCGGCGGCCCGACCCTGGTCGCCGTCGGACCGGTCGTGCTCTCGGAGCGCGAGCTGTTGTTCGCGTTGGCGCGCTCCGAGCGGATCGCGGTGTTCATCGTCGGCGGCCTGTTGTTCGTGACGACGACCGCGAACGAGGAGATCGTCCGCGGAATGCGTCAGGTCGGGGTCCCGTACGCGTTCTGTTTCGCGGTCGGCACCGCGCTCCGGCTGTTTCCGACGTTTCTCGAGGCGGCGGGGACGGTCAAACAGGCCCAGGAGGCGCGGGGGCTCGACCTCTCCGACGGGGGCCCGATCGCCCGGCTCCGGCGGTCGATTCCGCTTTTGATCCCCGTTTTCATGACCGCCTTCCGCAACGTGAACACCCAGTCGATGGCGCTCGAGGCGCGGGGGTTCGACACCCGCCGCGAGCGGACGTTCTACGGGGCGACGCCGTTGTCCGCGGCCGACTGGGCCGTCGTCGTCGCCGCCGTCGGCGTCGTCGTCGGCGTCGTCTGGCTTCGGCTGTCGGGGTACGGGATGTTGTGAGCCGGTCCGACGCGTCCCGGAACCGTTACCAACCAGCCACACGCGTATTGAGACATCCGAATGCGACTCCCGGAACGACAGCTCGCGGTCCTCGAGGCCGCGAGCGCGACCGACGAACGGACGATTGACGAGATCGCGGCCGAGACGGGGCTGAAACCCGAAACCGTCACCGGCGCGGCCTTCGACCTCCGCGACGAGGGGCTGCTCGCCGTGACGGAGACGACGACCGCGGTCGCCGAGCTCACCGACGAGGGGCGTGCGTACGTCGCCGACGGGCTGCCCGAGACGCGGCTGTACGACGCGGCCGTCGACGCGGGCGCCGACGACGCGGCCGTCCCCTTGGGCGAGCTCATCGGCCGCGCGGCGCTGTCGGGGTCCGCGGTCGACATCGCGCTCGCGAACTTCCCGCGGAAGGGATTCGGCGAGATCGACGCGGGCGAACTCACGGTCGACGACGACGCCGACCCGGCGGCCGATCCCGAGGCGACCGCGCTCGCTACGCTCGCCGACGGCGAGGCCGTCGCCGACGAGTCGGTGCTCGATCGGCTCGCCTCGCGCGGGCTCGTCGACCTCGCGGAGCGGACCACCCGTGCGGTTCGGCTCACCGACGCCGGCGTCGACGCGCTGATGGAGGGCGTCGAGGCGGCGGAGACGGTCGGACGACTCACGCCGGACCTGCTCGCGAGCGGCGACTGGCGCGACGTCGAGTTCAGCGACTACAACGTGGAGGCCGACGCGCCCGCGGTCGAGGGGGGGCGAACACACGTGCTTCGGCGGACGGCCGACCGCGTGAAAGACGTTCTCGTCGGCATGGGGTTCTCGGAGATGCAGGGGCCTCACGCCGACAGCGACTTCTGGATCAACGATTGTTTGTTCATGCCCCAGGACCATCCGGCGCGCACCCACTGGGACCGGTTCGCGCTCGACGTGCCGCCGATGGAGTCGATCCCGCCGGCGCTGCTCGACCGCGTCGAGACCGCCCACCGCGACGGCTGGGGCGAGGACGGCGACGGCTACCACTCGCCGTGGTCGGAGGCGTTCGCCCGCGAGGTCGCGCTTCGCGGCCACACCACCTCGTTGTCGATGCGATACCTCTCCGGGCACGCGGGCGCGGACCTGGAGCCGCCACAGCGCTACTTCTCGGTCGAGAAGGTGTACCGCAACGACACGCTCGACCCGACCCACCTGCTCGAGTTCTTCCAGATCGAGGGGTGGGTGATGGCCGAGGAGCTCTCGGTGCGAGACCTGATGGGCACCTTCGAGGAGTTCTACCGGCAGTTCGGAATCACGGACATTCGGTTCAAGCCACACTACAACCCGTACACGGAGCCCTCCTTCGAGCTGTTCGGCGACCACCCCGAGACCGGCGAGGAGATCGAGATCGGCAACTCCGGCATCTTCCGCGAGGAGGTGACCGGCCCGCTGGGCGTCGAGTGTGACGTGATGGCGTGGGGGCTCGCTCTCGAACGGCTCGCGATGTTGACCACCGGCGCCGAGGATATCCGTGACCTCCACGGCACCCTCGCCGACATCGACTTCCTGCGGAGCGCGGAGGTGAGCTACTGATGCCCGTTGTCGACGTCGACCCCGACGAGCTCCGCCAACTCACCGGCCACACCGACACGACCGACGAGGAGTTCAAAACCGAGCTGTTCGGGCTCGGCTTGGAGTTCGAGGGCGAAACCGACGACGGCGAGCTCCGGTTCGAGTTCGCGCCCGACCGGCTCGACCGTCTGAGCGTCGAGGGCGTCGCGCGGTCGCTGCGGTATCACGCGGGCGACGACCGCGGCGTGTATCTCCCCGAGACCAACGACCCCGAGTGGACGATCGAGGTCGCGGAGTCGGTCCCGGACGAGCGGCCGTACGTCACGGGCGCGGTGGTCCGCGGCGTCGACCTCGACGAGGCCGCCTTGGAATCGCTGATCCAGCTCCAAGAGAAGCTCCACGCGACGATGGGTCGCGGCCGCGCGAAGGGCGCGATCGGGATCCACGACCTGGCGATGGTGAAAGGCGCCCCGCTGCGGGAGGGGGCACAACGGTCGATCACCTATCGCGGGATCGACCCCGACGGAGACGCGTTCGTGCCGCTCGACGCGAACGCGGAGCTGACGCCGGCGGCGGTGCTCGAGGACCACGCCACCGGCCGAACGTACGCCGACCTCGTGAGCGCGTACGACCGGTATCCGGCGATCTACGACGAGCTCGGGCTCTTCTCGTTTCCGCCCGTGATCAACGGGAAGCGGACGGAGGTGGGGACCGGCTCCCGCGAGCTGCTCGTCGAGCTCACCGGCACGGACCAGTGGACGATCGACAGGATGTGCACGATCATCTGTTACGCGCTCTCGGCGCGCGGCGCGACGATCGAGACGGTCGAGATCGCGTACGCCGACGGGGCGACCGCGCCCGACACGTACGGCGCCGACCTCGTTCGGCCGGCCTTCGACGTCGACACGAAGTCCGTGACCCACGACCGGATCGAGACGCTGCTCGGCGTCGACCTCGAGCCGGAGACGGTCGTCGACTGCTTCGAGCGCTCGGGGCTCGACGCGACGTACTCCCTCGAGGAGACGGTGACGTACGAGGTGGAGATCCCGCCGTACCGCGTCGACGTGCTCCACCCGCTCGACCTGGTCGACGACGTGGGGCGCGCCTACGGGTTCGACCGACTGGAGCCGCGGTATCCCGACGTGGGCACCGTCGGCGGGCGACACGAGCGCACCCGGCTCGAGGACGCCGTCCGGACGAGCCTCGTCGGGCTCGGCTTCGAGGACCTGTTGAACTTCCACATGACGAGCGGCACCGAAAACTACGACCGCATGCGGATCGAGCCGGGCACCGACGCGTTCGGCGGGGGCGACCCGGTCAAGATCACGGAGCCGTACAGCGAGGCGTACACCCAGCTCCGGACGTGGGCGATTCCGTCGCTGCTCTCGCTGCTCGAGGGGAACACCCACAACGCGTATCCACAGGACGTCGCCGAGATCGGCTTCGTGGCCGAGCGCGACGAGACCGCGAACACGAGCGTGGCCGAGCGCCGCCACGTCGCCGGCGCGGTCGCGCGGCGCGACGCCTCCTACGAGGCGGCGAAGGGCCGCCTCCAGGCGGTGTGTGACGACTTCGGCGCCGCTCTCGAGACGCCGCGGACCGAGCATCCGACGTTCATCGACGGCCGGGCCGCGAGCGTCGTCGTCGACGGCACGGACGCGGGGATCATCGGCGAGGTCCACCCCGCAGTCCTCGTCGACCACGACCTCGAGGTGCCGGTCGCCGCCTTCGAGTTCCGGCTCGACGCGCTTCGGTGAGCCGGCTCGGAGGTGTCGGTCCAGCGCCGACTCGCGCGCGTCGGTTCGGCGCCGACTCGCGTTCTCGATCGCGTCGGCCGCGCGGCGGGCGTGACCACCCGATATTAATGGTGTGACACACCATGCCAAAGACGCTTGTCGACGCGGCGAGTAATCACAGATGGCTTCCACCCGCTTCCCAGAGGCACACGTCACGTGGAAGCCACCGGCCGGACCGACCGGAACCCTGCCAGCCCCACTACGCCGTCTGCTTCGTCGGGATCATATCCCCGTTCTCGACGGAGTCTTTGCCCGTTCAACGCCCGGCCCAGTCACCCCGACCCGTGGGTCCGTTCGTCTCCGTTTCGCTCGTCGATACGACCGGTTTGCCGGAGGGCCGGCGTCACTGCTCGAACCCGTCCTCCCATCGGAAGACGCCGTCCCGCTGGATCACCTCGCCGTCGACGGTCACGAACGAGCGTTCGCTCACGTCGGATATCATGTCGACGTGGACCGCACTCTCGGTGCCCGACTCGCCGTCGGGGAGACACGCGTCGTACGCGCGGCCGACCGCCAAGTGGACGGTGTCACCCATCTTCTCGTCGAAGAGAATCGAGTCGGTGACGCGGTCGATCCCGCGGTTCATGCCGATTCCGAGCTCGCCGAGTCGCCGGGCGCCGGGGTCGGTGTCGAGCACGCTCGCGAGCGCGTCCTCGCCGGCGCCGGCCGCGAAGTCGACGACCGCGCCGTCTTCGAAGACGAGGTGGACGTCTCGAACGCGCGTCGCGTTGATGGTCATGGGCACGTCGAAGAAGGCCTCGCCCGCGGTGTCGTACGGCGCGGTGAACACCTCGCCGGAGGGCAGGTTGTGCGAGTCGTACGCGACGGAGGCGGCGGAGTTGACGGCGGTGCGGCCCGCGATCGACATCGTCACGTCGGTGTCGGGCGCGCCGTCGCGCTCGGTGACGATCCGGACCTCCTCGCCGGCGTCGAGGATCGCCTTCAGCCGGGCCATCTCGTCGGCGAGCGACTCCCAGTCGCGGAGGACGGCGTCGTAGACGAAATCGCGGTACTCCTCGTAGGCCATCCCCGCCTGCTGGGCGAGACTGCGGGTGGGGTGGACCGTCGACACCCAGTCGGTGTCCATCCGCGCCTCGCGGACGCCCTGTCGCGCCTTCGCGTACGCCTGTCGGGTCGCGCGGTCGACGTCCGCGGTCGCGGTGGTGTTGCGCCCGCCCCCGATCCGGAGGTAGGCGTCGGCGGCCGCAAAGAGCGCGCGGTCGACCGCGGGGTCGGAGTCGAACTCTTCGACCCCGACGTCCCCGTCGGTCCCAGCCTCGACCCCCTTTAAATATGCGCGGGAGAGTTCGCTCGACCCGTACAGCGTCGTGACGGTGGCTCCGCGCTCGCCGAGCGCCTCGGCGACCGCGACGCCGAGTTCGTGGGCGTCCTCCGCGACGCTCACGACGACATCGTCGCCGGCTTCGACCCGCGCGCTCCAGTCGACGAGCACCTCGGCGTGTTCGCGTACGCGTTCGTCCATTACTGGATGTGTGGCGGGGGAGAAATAAATCGGTGCCGGGACGAGAACCGGGTAAACGCGTCGACGGCACGGGCGATTCTCGCCGGTATGTCGGTCGCTCATACATGACTGGTCCCTCGCGTGTCGGTGAGAAGTATCCACAATCGCAGTCTGTCGGTTCTCGGTTGTGATTTCTGTGGGGACCACCTCCAAAGCCCCAGTCGCTCGGTTCTCAGTTGCTACTCCTGCGGGG
>CAZKXC010000002.1:3861-88867 GCA_964556645.1 uncultured Halobellus sp. | reverse complement strand
GCTCGACGTCGCGCCAGTCGCTGTACTCCGGCGGGAAGTCGACGCCGACGACGTGGCCGGAGAGCCCGATACACCGCGTGCCGCCCCACTTGTACACGTTGACGTCGTTTCGCCGCTCCGCGGTCGCGGCGCCGCCGCTCAGAATGTCGGCGATCCGCCGCGCGGCGTTGTCCTTCTCCGTGACGATGACCTCCGGACCGCGACTCATTGGTTCGGGGTAGTTCGTTCCTGCGTCTAAACCTTTCGCGACCGCCGCCGGAACCCCGGGCCGCCCGCGGGACCGTCGGCCGCGGGCCGAGTCGTCACGCGCAGAAAACGCATCGGCTCCTATTCGTCGTCCGGGTCGGTCGGGACCCCACAGAGGTTCCCGTCGTCGTCGAACCGTTTCGCGCGCAGGAACCGCGCGCGGTACCGGTTCGCGCCGTCTTTGACGTCGGCCTCGCGAATCTCGTCGATCCGGCCGTCGGCGACCGCGCCGATGATCGCCTCGACCTGTGTTTTCTCGCTGGGGGTCAACTCGAACTCGTAGGTGCGAGGTCGTTCGCTCTCCAGGCGGGTCCACTTGCGGGCCGCAGAAACCACGAGCGAACAGGGCTCCCGACAGGGAAAGACCCCGTCGCCGCCGTCGACGTCGAGGTCGGTCTCGTCGTCGTACTCCCACTCCCGGCGCTTGAGACACTGTGAGTCGTCACAGCAGGCCTCCGCGACCCAGTTGACGTGTTCGTACCCCTCGCCGCGGTCCCACGTTTTCACCACGCCGTAGATGCCCGACTGCCGTTGCATCGTCTCGCGCCAGTGGCTCACGTCGAGGTCGCCCTCGCGCTCGCGGTGCCAGTTGGCGACGGTCGCGGGATAGATCGTCTCGACGGCCTCGTAGGCGTCGCGCGGGCCGAGAGCCGGGAAGACCCAGCCGCCGGGCAGCGTCGGGGCGGTCTTGAGCGGCCGATACCGGCCGGCGTCGTCGGTTTTCACGAGCGTTCTGGCGTCGAGCGGGTCGTCGTACGCGTCGAGGTCGGCGGCCGGAACGCCGGCGTCGTCGGCGTGGCGCACGTCGTACCGGCGCTCGCCGCGGTCGGTCACCGAGGCCGTGATCCGGAGTTCGCCCCACGCGCGCTCCACTCCCTCGGCGAGGGCGGCGTAGCGGGCCGCGACCGTCCGCCCGTCGGCGTCCTCGATCCAGCGGAGAAACGCCCGGCGAGGGCCGAACTCGCCGACCACCCGCTCGAAGACGTACCAGTCCGTGACCGCCGGGGCGCGGTCGGCGAGCGCGGCGTGGAGTTCGCGCTCGCTCAGCCCCGTGTGCGGGTCGCCGCCGGCGGGGTCGAGGCGGTACTCGGTCGCCGACCCGGCGTTTTCGGAGGCGGCGTCGGGAGCGACCGTGAACCCCTCGAACCGAACCGGCTCGTCGGTGTCGCGGCCGGCGAGCGCGTCGAGGACCGCGTCGAAGGCCTCGCTCGGAAGGTCGACGTCGGGGACCGCGTGTGCCGTGTCGTCGGTCGCGGCGGAATCGCTCACGGCTAATCCCCCGTGGCGACGCGGGTGGTCTCGCGCACGTCCGCGAGCGCGCCGTCGAGGTCGGCGCCGGCGTCGGCGGCGCGTTCCAGGAGCACGTCCGCCATGAGCGGCTCGGTGCCGACCGCGCCCGCGTACCAGATCCGGGTGCCGTCGACCGTCTCCGGCACGTCGTACCCCTCGGTGTGGTCCGCACACAGCCCGACGTCCTCGGGAATGTCCTCCTGGGTGTGGTAGCCGTCGGCGATGAACAACGGCACCAACACCACGTCGTCGCTCTCGAAGAACGCCGGCAGGTCGTCGACCTCGGGGTCCTCGTCCATGTAGAGCGGACGGACCTCGTCGAAGCGGTCGCGCTCGCGGATCCGGTCGGCGTGGTACTCGATCGCCTTCGCCGAGTTCTCGTTGCGCTCGGTCCCGTGGCCGACCACCGCCAGCCCGAACCCCTCACCCACGTCCGGGTCGTCGGTGACGGACTCCGCGCGGCGCTCGATCACGTCCGTCATCGCCGAGTGGGTGCCGACCGGGCCGCAGTAGTGTATCTCCCGGTCGATGTCCTCGGCGACGAGCGTCGCCTGGTCGGCGGAGAGCCCGTCGGAGCCCCACGCGGAGACGTCCCAGCCGTCGAGTCGCAGTTCGCGGGGGATCACCTGTTCGGTGAAGTAGCCCTCGGAGACGAACAGGGGGACGACGTAGATCTCGTCGCCCTCGACGGTGCGGAGCACCTCGCGAAAGTGCGGTTCCTCCTTCCAGAAGCCGGTCCGCACCTCGTCGAACGCGCCGGACGCGCGGATCGTGTCGGCGTGGGCGTACGTCGGCGTACTCGATTCCGGGTTGAGGTGGGAGCCGTGCGCGACGATGACGAGCGACTGCATACACGCGCTGGGGCCGCGGCGGTCTTAGGGACTTCGAAGGAACGCACCGCGCGGGAATCCGACGGCGACGCGGGAGACCCGACGGCGACGCCCTCGAGCGGCCGGAGCCCGCGGCGACCGAAACGAGCATTGTTCGGGGAGACACACACCCGGTCATGTCGTCGCTGGCCGCGGAGACCCGCGAGGCCGTTCGGACCCACCCCTTCCTGCTCGACGCGCTGCGCGCGGGGGTCGTGAACTACAGCGCCGCCGCGGCGTGGCTCGCCGCCGAAGACGGCCTCGACGGCGACACGGACGCGGTCGCGACGGCGCTCCGCCGCTTCCGTGCCGACCTCCCCGATCGGACGACCGAGACCCGGGGCGCGAGCGTCTCGATGCGGAGCGGCGTGGGGCTGTCGGAGCCGTCGGGCGACGCCGCCGACGCCCCCCTGTTTCGGGTCGGCGACGCGGCGGTCCGGCCGGGCGGGGACGCCACGGCGATTCTCGCGAGCGGCGACGTCGACGCCGCGGCGCTCGCGGCCGCGCTCGGCCGGCTGTCGGCCGCGGGTGTCGACCCGCTCGCCGCGGGCGTCGCCGGCGACTCGCTCGTCGTCGTCGTCGGGCGGCGCGAGGGCGCGACCGCGGTCCGGGTCGTCGAGGCGGCGCTGGAGGCGGTGCCGGTCGGAGAAAGGTCGTAGAACGGAGCCGAGACCGGCGAGAGGACGGCCTCAGTCGTCTTCCGTCGACGCGGGAGCGGGACCGGTCTCAGCGGCGGGGACGCCCCCGGTCGTCGCGGGCTGGTCCGCCGAGACGGGTTCGGTCGACTGCGACAACCACCGAACGAACCCGCCCATGGCGACGAGACAGACGACCGCGAACGGCGCGCCGGTGACGATGACCGACGACCGGAGCGCCGTCGCGCCGCCGACGACGACGAGCACGGAGGCGATGGCCCCCTGTAACACGCCCCAAAAGACGCGGTTCGCTCCGGAGGGAGCGCGGCGTCCGCCGGTCGTGAGCATTCCGACCGCGAGCGTCGAGGAGTCCGCAGAGGTCAGAAAGAACGTCGTCACCAACACCAGAAACAACAGCTGCCAGAGCTCGCCGCCGGGGAACGCGCCGAAGATCACGTAGCCGGAGACGCCGTCGCCGAACTCACCGACCGCGCCGAGCACGTCGACCGCCCCCGAGTCCTGGAGCCGGATCGACGTGCCGCCGAGAACGGTGAACCACAGCGCGGAGACGGCGGTCATCGTGCCGAAGGCGGTGCCGACGACGGATCGGATCGTCCGGCCGCGGGAGATGCGCGCGAGAAACAGCCCGACGAACGGCGCCCACGCGATCCACCACGACCAGTAGAAGACGGTCCAGGCCGCGGTCCACCCAGCGCCGCCCTCGGCTCCGCTGCCGGTGAACAGGCTCATCTCGAAGAAGCTGGTCGCGTAGGTGCCGATCGCCGCCACGCCGATGTTCAACACGTCGGTCGTCGGGCCGGCGAGCAGCGCGACGGAGAACAAAACCGCCATGATCCCGACGTTGAACACGGAGAGCCGCCTGATGCCGCGGCTCACGCCCGCGACGAGCGACAGGGTGAACAACGCCGTGATCCCGACGATCACCGCGACGGTCTCCGCGTCGCCGAAGGCGACGCCGGTTCGGAACGTCACGCCGGTGAGCAGCTGTGTGGCGATGAAGCCGAGCCCGGTCGCGATCCCGCCGATGGTGGCGACGACCGCGAGCGTGTCGACGGTGCGGGCGACGATCCCGTCGAGTCCGTCGGGGCCGAGCACCGGGTACAGCGCGGTCGAGACGCGGAACGGCGCGTCGTGGCGGTACGCGAAGTACGCGACCGGAAGCCCGATCGCGAGGTAGCCGCCCCACGCGCTGACGCCGTAGTGGAAGACCGTGTACGCCACCGCCGGGACCGCCGCCGCGCTCGATTCCGCGGCCACCTCGCCGGCGAAAAGCGGCGGGACGGTCTGGTAGTGCAACAACGCCTCGACCGGCCCGAAGAACACGATGCCGGCGGACAACCCCGCCGAGAAGAACATCGCCACGTACGAGAGGGTGCCGTACTCCGGGTCGCCGTCGCCAAGTTGGACGCGTCCGTACGGCCCGACGAGCAGGTACGCGCCGAGTCCGACCAACACGAGCACGGTTCCGAGGTACAGCCACGCGAGCCCCTGGCCGAAGCGGACGAAGGCCGCGTCGATCGCCGCGGCGGCGCCCTCGGTGTCGGCGATGGTGTACGCGAGGAACGCGAACGTGACGAGCGCGCCGGCGGCGAACGGCACCGCGTCCACCTCGGCGCGGAACGAACGTATCGACTCACTGATCGGGTTTTCGCTCATAAAGGAACGTGCTAGAACGAAGGTGACGAACGCCGTTAAGCATTGCTTTTGTCGGTCGTACCACCCGTTGAGCTCGATTGACCGCGCCGGGCGAAGAGTGATAAATCCCGGTCGCCGAATCGGCCGGCCGGTAGGGGTCGAGACGCTCCGACCGGCGATAACGGTCCGCACCGCGCCGCCTCGACGACGCCCGCCGAGCGACGCGTGGGGTTATCGCGTTTTCGGAACCGAGTTCTTTTGTTCCGGGGGGTGAACGGGGTAGCCATGTCTCGAGTCACGATCGACGACGTCGAGGCCGCCGCGAGGCGGTTCGCCGACGCCGAGATTGTCCAGCGCACCCCCGTCCAGCGGAGCCGGTCGCTGTCACAGCGGTGTGGCGGGGACGTCTGGCTGAAGATGGAACACCTCCAGCGCACCGGCTCGTTCAAGCCGCGCGGGGCGTACAACGCGATCACGCGGCTGGTGGAGGCGGAGCCGTCGGTCGAGCGGGTGGTGGCCGCGAGCGCCGGCAACCACGCGCAGGGCGTCGCGCTCGCCGCGACGACCGTGGGGCTCGAGGCGACGATCGTGATGCCGGAGTCGGCTCCGGGCGCGAAGATCGAAGCGACCCGGGCGTACGGCGCCGAGGTGGTGCTTCAGGGAACCGCCTTCGCGGAGGCGATGGCGCACGCGCGGACGCTCGTCACCGGTCCGGAGACGCGGTTCATCCACGCGTTCGACGACCCGGACGTCGTCGCCGGCCAGGGAACCATCGGCTTGGAGGTGGTAGAACAGGCCGACGGCGTCGACACCGTGCTCGTCCCCGTCGGCGGCGGCGGGCTCGCCGGCGGGGTCGCCACGGCGGTGAAAGCGCGCGCGCCGGACGCCCGCGTCGTCGGCGTCCAGACCGAGGGCGCCTCGACGCTCTCCGAGAGCCTCGCCGCCGGCGAGCTCGTCACCCGAGACGAGCCGGACACGATCGCCGACGGAATCGCCACCGGCGGGATGAGCGACCTCACGTTCGAGTTACTCCGGACCCACCTCGACGACGTGGTCGTCGTCAGCGACGACGACGTCGCCGGCGCGATCTTGTTGCTCCTCGAGCGCGCCAAACAGATGGTCGAGGGCGCGGGCGCGACCGCCGCGGCCGCCCTCCTCGACGACGAGGTCGTCGCCGAGCTCGACCTGGCCGGCGAGACCGTCGTTCCGTTGTTGTGTGGCGGCAACATCGACATCACGTCGTTACAGGAGGTGTTGACCCACGCGCTGGTCGACCGCCACCAGCTGATCGAGCTCACCGTCCGCATCGACGACACCCCCGGGAAGATGGGCGAGATCGCGACGCTGATCGGCGAGGAGCGCGCGAACATCCGCACCGTCCGCCACGAGCGGAGCCGCCCGGACCTCCCCGTCGGCGACGCCGACCTCGTCTTCGAGGTGGAGACGAACGGTCCCGCCCACATGGACCGGGTCGTCGAGGCGGTCCGCGGCGCGGGGTACACGGTGCGGTGTACGACGGAGCCCGGCTGACGGACTGCGGCGGTGACGCGGGGCCGCCGTCGGGGCGAGCGGATCTCGCTCGATCCGACGGGTTAAAACGCTCACCTCGGCAATCGTCCGGCAATGAGCCTCGTCGTTACCGACACCCTGTCGGACGAGCGCGTCGAGTTCACGGCCGACGGCGACGTCACGCTGTACGTCTGTGGGCTGACGGTGTCGGACGACCCTCACCTCGGACACGCCCGACTGTGGTTCCACGCCGACGTGGTCCACCGCTGGCTCGAACACCTCGGCTACGACGTGCGCCACGTGGAGAACGTCACCGACGTCAACGAGAAGATCACGGCCCGCGTCGGCGAGCGCGACGGCTGGACCACGGAACGCGACGTCGCCGAGACGTTCACCGCGAACACGTTCGAGGCGATGCGCGGACTGAACCTCAAGCGCGCCGAGGTGTACCCCCGCGTCACCGAACACGTTCCGGAGATCGTCGACCTCGTCGAGCGGTTGGTCGAGGCGGGGTACGCCTACGAGTCGAACGGCTCCGTCTACTTCGACGTCACGGCGTTCGACGACTACGGGAAACTCTCCAACCAGGACGTCGAAGAGCTGGAAGCACAGGGAGAGCCGGACGAGCGGGCAGAGAAGCGACACCCCGCCGACTTCGCGCTCTGGAAGGCGGACGGCGTGAGCGAGACGGCCGCCCGCGAACACGCCAAACACGACCACGGCGCGGAGACGCCGACCGGCGAGACGTGGGACTCGCCGTGGGGCGAGGGTCGGCCCGGCTGGCACGTCGAGTGTTCCGCGATGTCGACGACCCACCTCGGCGACACCCTCGACGTCCACATGGGCGGGCGCGACCTGGTCTTCCCGCATCACGAAAACGAGATCGCCCAGTCGACGGCCGCGACCGGCGAGGCGTTCGTCCGCCACTGGCTCCACGTCGGCCTGCTGGCGATGGACGGCGAGAAGATGTCGTCGTCGATCGGCAACTTCTGGACCGTCCCCGACGCCTTGGACGAGCTCGGCGTCAACGTGATCCGGACGTTTTACGCCGGCGCCGCCTACCGCTCCGAGCAGGCGCTCACCGAGGAGACGGTCGCCGAGGCCGAAGAACGCTGGGACCGGCTCTCCCGGTCGTACGAGCGGGCGGTCGACGCGCTCGACTCGGTCGACGCGCGGTCGAAGGCGACGGACGAGGAGCTCCGGCGGGCGGTCGCCGACGCCCGCGCCGACTTCGAGACCGCGATGAACGACGATTTCAATCTGCGTGAGGCGACGGCGGCGTTGTTGGAGCTGACCGACGCCGTGAACCGTCACGTCGACGCCGAGCCGCCCCACGACTACCGGGGATTGCACGACGCGGTAGCCGCCTTCGAGGCGCTCGGCGGCGACGTGCTCGGCCTCCAGTTCGGCGCCGCCACGGACGGCGACGTCGAGCTCGCCGGCGAGCTGGTCGAGCTGGTGTTGGACGTCCGGGAGGCCGAGCGCGCGGCCGGCAACTACGAGCGCGCCGACGAGCTGCGGGACGCCCTCGACGCGGTCGGCGTCGCGGTCGAAGACGGACCGGAGGGCGTCGAGTACCGGTTCGAGTGAGGGCTCACTCCAGGACGTGTTCGGTGTCGTACGAGCCGAGCACGCGGACCCAGCCGTTGTCGGCGATCGCCTCGACGTCCTCGACGGCCGCGGCCATGTGGTCCTCGTAGAGGCCGGCCTCCACGTCGAAGTGAAAAAGGTAGTCGCCGAGGCGTTCGCCGCTCGGGCGCGACTCGATCCGCGAGAGGTTCAGGTTTCGGTCCGCGAACGCCTCCAACAGCTCAAGTAGGAGTCCGGGGTAGTTGGCGTTGGGATACACGACGAGGGTCGTCTTGCCGCCGGCGTCCGACCGGGCGCTCGTCGGGCCGACGACCAGAAATCGGGTCGCGTTCGAGGTGCGGTCCTGGATGTCGGCCGCGAGAATCTCGAGCTCCTCGCCCGCGTTGTCCGGGTGGCCGATGCCCGCGACCCGGGCGTCCTCGCGGGCGCGCTCGACCCCGCGGGCGGTCGAGGCGACCGCCTCCAAACCCACCGACGGGTGCGTCTCCTCCAGCCAGTTGCGGCACTGTGCGAGCGCCTGTGAGTGGCTCGCGACGAGTTCGAACTCCGGCGACTGCGCGAGCAGGGCGTGGCGGATCGGCGTGACGACCTCGCGGGTGACGGAGACCTCGTGGTCCGCGAGCGCATCGAGGCTCTCGGAGACCGACCCCTCGATGCTGTTCTCGATGGGGACGACCCCGCGCTCGAACGCGCCGCTCGCGACGGCGTCAACGATGGCCGTGACCGACTCGCGAAACGACACCTCGGCGGCGACGGCCCGTGCCGCGCGGTGTGAGTACGTGCCGGCGGGGCCGAGCGTGACTGCGTTCATCGCGTCGACGTAGACGCCGGGATGCGAAAAGCGTGATGGGGTCGCCGCCGTGCGACGGCCGGGCGCCACCTCCGGTCGGCCGCGTCCGGCTTCCGATCCGTCACAGGAGAAGTACCGCGTTCAGTCGTTGGCCACCGACGAGGACGGCCGACCCGCCTCGGCCGCCGACGCGACCGGCGTCCGTTCGACGACGGTTCCGTTCACCGTCGGGTACTGCTCGACGATCTCGCCCTCGGCGAGGTCGCCGGACTCGACCATTTCTTCTAACAGCCACCAGGCGACCTCAACGTGGTTGGTTTTGACCGTGTAGAACTCCTCGGGGACGCCGAGCGCCTCGAACCGCTCGGGCGGCGCGAACGCCTTGCCGTAGACGAGCGTGCCGTCGTCGGTGACCTCGTCGAACTCGCGGCGGACGTTCCGGGCCATCCGCTTGAGCCGGTTGCGGTGTTGGGCGGCGTCTTTGAACACCGACGTGCAGAAGTACACCTTCTCGTGAGACGCCATCTCGGAGACGATCGCGTCGTCTTTCGACCCCTCGACGGCGGACATGTGTCCCTCCTGTAGCTCGAAGCCCTCCGCTTGCATCCGGCGGTAGTTGCCGTCGCTCATCTCGAACTCGTTGATGTTGCAGAACTCGGCCGCTCCCTCGTCGAGAAACTCCAAGAACTCCGGCTCCGCGCGGATGCCGGGGATCTCGAAGGCGGGGGTGAGCCCTTCCTCGCGGGCGATGTATAAGATCTCCTCCCACTCGGTTCCGTGCATGTCGCCCCACAGCTCTAAGGGCGGGTGGAATCGGATCTCGTCGAGGCCGGCCTCGCTCAGCCGGCGCATGTTCTCGCGTCCGCCCGTGATCCCGGTGTAGAGGTGTGTGTGGTGGTCCTCGCCGAACTCGGATTTCAAAAGCGAGAGGTACCGGGTCGTCTTCGCCATCGCCTCCTGGGGCTCGCCGCCGGTGATCGAGGTGCCGAGCGCGCTCATGCGTTTGGCCTCCGCGATCACGTCCTCGTCGGACTCCACCTGCCGCTCGTTGGCGTACACGTCGGTGACGTTCTTGCGGTTCTCCCCGAGCGGACAGTAGAAACAGTCCCGTTGGTCACAGTAGCCGTAGACGAAAAGCACCATCTTGCCGCCCTTGGCGCACTGTTCACAGCCCTTGGAGATCATCTACGTCCCGGTACTCGCTCCGGGGTGAAAAAGCGTCCGAAGCGCCGTCTCGACCGGACGGCTCGTTCGATTCCGGACTCGAACGACATAGCGTCTCCGGCGCCGCGAGGCAAAACGCGTGCCACGAGACGAAACGCACGGCGCGAGGCAAAAACGACGTTGGACCCCCCGAACGACCCCCTCGACCGCGGGCCGAAAGCATATGCCGGCGCCTCGCATAGCCTCGCTGAATGCTGCTCGTCCTCTGTGTCGACCTCGACGACGACCTCGGTCGCAAGACGGGGATTCCGACCCCCGTGATCGGCGACGACGACGTCACCGAGGCCGCCGTCGCGCTCGCGACCGCCGACCCGGAGGATTCGGACGTGAACGTGTTGTTCCAGGGCGTGACCGTTCACGACCAGCTGGCGGCGGACGGCGAGGCGGTCGAGGTCGCCGCCGTCACCGGCGTCGACGGTCCCGACGTCCAGGCGAACCGCGCGGTCGGCGCGGAGGTCGACCGCGTTCTCGCCGAGCTGTCGACCGGCGAAGAAGTGTCTGCGATCGTGATCACCGACGGCGCACAGGACGAGTCGGTGCTCCCGGTGATCCGCTCCCGGATGCCGATCGACGGGGTCCGGCGGGTGGTCGTCCGCCAGGCACAGGACCTCGAATCGCTCTACTACACGATCAAGCAGGTGTTGGCCGACCCCGAGACCCGCGGGACGATTCTGGTCCCGCTCGGCGTCCTGTTGCTCATCTACCCGCTCGTGGTGCTCGCGAACCTCTTCGACGTCGCGGGCGCGGCCGTGTTGGGGCTCATCTCGGGGGCGGTCGGGCTCTACTCGTTGTTCCGCGGACTGGGGCTCGAAGCGACCGTCGACGGCGCCGCAGACGCCGTTCGGAACGTGCTCTACGCCGGGCGGGTGACGCTCGTCACGTACGTCGTCGCCGTCGCGTTGATCCTCGTCGGCGGAGTTCAGGGAACCGAGACGGTCGAGGCCGTCCGCGGGGCCGCCGGGTCGCTTCCGCCGGGCGTCGTCGTCACGGCCTTCGTCCACGGCTTCGTCCAGTGGCTCGCGGTCGCCGGAGTGACCTCCAGTCTCGGCCAGATCACCGACGAGTACCTCGCCGGGCGGTTCCGGTGGCGCCACCTCAACGCGCCGTTTTACGTCGTCGCCATCGCGATCGTGTTGTACGGGGTCTCCGGCTTCTTTCTCCCGTCGGCTCCCGGCGTGGCGTCGCTGGCGCTCGTGGACCTCGCGATGGCGCTGGCCGGCGGGACGCTGCTGGGCGTGTTGAGCACGCTCACGTTCGCGATCGCCGAATCACAGCTGCCGTCGGGCGAGCCGGCGTGACGGAGCGCCGCGCCGCCCGGCTCACCGCGGCGTCCACTGATCGCAGGCTTCCATGTCGTCCATCAGCTCGTCGTAGTGCCCGCAGTAGGGCCGCATCCCCTCGTCGGTTCTGACGTAGTCGAACTCCGCGCAGTTGCCACAGTAGGTGTCGCCGGGGCCGTCGCGCGCCGAGGCGTCGATGCCCGGCGACGGAGCCGCCGGGGCGTCCGGCGTGCCGCCGGCCGGCGGGTCGGCAGTCGGCGAGTCCGGCGCCGTCTCGTCGAGCGGCGAGGAGATGTCGGCCGTCGTGTTGCCGCCATCGCTGAGCCCCGACGGCGACGGCGAGAGGGGGCCGCCGGCTCCAGCGCCGTCGACACCGGCCGCCGGCGCCCGGTCGGGAGGCGACCCGGCCGCCTCCGGCCCGCCGGGACGGTTCGTCTGCGTCTCGACGCTGCCGTCGGGAGTGCCGCCGAAGATGCCGACGCCGCCGCCGAGCCCCTCGATCCGGTCGCGTTCGACCTCGATGACCTTCGTTTCGCCCTCGTGGGTCACCTCCATCGTCACCGTTCCGCCGGGATCGTTTCTGGTTTTGAAGTTGGCGACGCCGACGAACACACACCACATCGCGGTCGCGGCGCCGAGAAAGTACACGCCCGCCGTCGGCAGCGTGAGGTCCACGAGCTCCGGGCGCGGACCCCCGACCCAGTGGTCCGGGTACGCCTGCGAGAACAACGCCACGCCCAGCGCCATGATCGCCGCCCCGACGACCGCGGCCGTTCGGGTGCGTCGGTCGGCCGGCAGCACGGTCATCACCCCGAGGGTGACGAGCGGGACGCCGAGACCGCCGAGGATGCCGCCGAGCCGTCGGGCCGCGCCGGAGGTGTAGCCGCTCGGAACGAGCACCTCCGCCGCCGCGACGATTCCCGCGACGACGAGCAGCGTCCCCCCGACGAACAACCCGACGCCGAGCGACAGCCGACGCGGGTCCACCTCGGAGCGCCCCTTCCCTCCGTACGTCTCCGAGAGACTAGTCATACCCCTTCTTCGTCGTCCTCCCTCAAAACAGTATGTCAGACGTTCTCCCGCTCGGCCGGTCGTCGCGGGAGCGTCGGCCGAGCGGCGGTCGCCGAACCGCGCGACGCCTCCGGCTCAAAACAGCGCGTCGACGTCGGCGTGGGCGTCCAACAGCTCCGCCATGCGGTCGACGGTTCGCGCGTCTCGGGTTCGGCCGCCGCTTATGACGCCCTCGACGCGGTCGATCGCGGTCGCGGTGTCGGTGTTCATCGCGAGGACCGGCGTGCCGGCCTCCGCGGCCCGGCCGAGCACCGCGCCGGACGGGCGGTGACCGCCGGACAGGACGAGACACTTCACTCCGGAGGCGTCGAGGGCGGCCGTCTGGACGTCGGCGCGGTCCCCGCCGGTGATCACCGCCGTGTCGCGCGCGCGCCGGAAGTGCCGGAGCGCCTCGTCGCCGCCCATCGCGCCCACGAGGAACCGCTCGACGAACGCGTCCGTGGGAGCATCTGTCAACAGCTCCGCGCCGAGCTCGTCGGCTAAGTCCTCGACGGTGACGCCCGCGAGCGCCTTCTCGTGAGGGAGCGCGCCGAACACCGGAATCCCGCGGGAATCGAGAAACGGGATCCCGTCCCGGTCGAGCGAGTCGAAGGCGGCGTCGGACACCTTGTTGAAGATCACTCCAGCCAGCCGGTCGCCGAACGCGTCGGCGGCCGCGAGCACCTCGTCGAGGTCGCCGGGCGCCTCGTATCCCGCCACCAGAACGACCCGGGCGTCGAACAGGTCGGCCACGTCGGCGTCGGTGAGGTCGACGACGCCGCCGGTGACCCAGTCGCCGCCGCCCTCGACGAACATGTGTTCGCGGTCGGCCGCGAGCCCCGTGAACGCCTCGTGAACCCGCTCGTGGATCGCGTCGCGGTCTTCGGTGCCGCGAATTGCTCCCTCGATGAACGTCGGCGAGTAGACGACCGGCTCCAGCTGGTGCATCTCGGCGTCCAGTCCGAGGATCTCGCGGGCGAGCATCGGGTCTTGGTCCAGCGTCTTGCCGACGTTCGACCGCAGACGGGTGCCCTTCGGTTTCATGTAGCCGACGCTGCGGTCGTCGGCGGCCGCGAGCCGCGCGAGCGCGAGGGTGATCGCTGTCTTTCCGGCGCCTTCTTCGATCGCGGTGACGAGTGTGGTGGGTGTGTCTGTCATGGGTCGAGTTTCTCGGGGTCGACGGTGAGTCTGACGTCGACGGCGGCGGCGTTGGTCCCGCCGTCGGCGTCGGGCAGTGCGACGAGCGGATTCACGTCGAGTTCCAGAATCGCCGGGAAGTCGGTGACCAGCTGTGAGAGCCGGCCGATCGTTTCGATGACGGCGTCGACGTCGACGGGGTCGCGGCCGCGCGCCCCGCGCAACAGGGGAGCCGACCGGATCTCTTCGGTCATCTCGCGGGCCTCGGGCGCCGAGACGGGCGCGACGCGGAAGGTCGTGTCCTCCATCACCTCCACGAAGATGCCGCCGAGCCCGAACATGAGGAGGGGACCGAACTGCGGGTCCCGGTTCATCCCGACGATGGTTTCGACGCCGGCGTCGAGGTCGACCATCTCCTGCACCTGGACGCCAAGAAGCGTCGCGTCCGGCTGGTAGTTTCGCGCGCGGGTGACGAGGTCCTCGTAGGTGTCGGCCACGTCGGCGTCGGCGACGTCGACGGCGACGCCGCCGATGTCCGACTTGTGGAGGATGTCCGGCGAGACGATCTTCATCACGACGCCGCCGTCGATGTCGGCGGCGACCTCGCGGGCGCGACCCGGCGAGTCGACGATCTCGCCCGTGGGCGTCGGGATGCCGTAGGCGTCGAGCAGCGCCATCGCCTCCACGCCGAGGCGGTTGTCGCTCCGGTCGGTGACGGACGAGAGCACCTCGCGGGCGCGCTCGCGGTCGACGTCGAACGACATCGGCTCCGCGTACTCGCGCGCCCGGATGTCGCGGTACTCCGCCAGCGTCGCGAGGCTCTCGATCCCGCGGGCGGGATCGAAGTAACACGGAATTCCCGCGTTCTGGAGCATGCGTTTCGGCTCCCGGGTCCGGTCGCCGCCCATCAGACAGGCGGCCACCGGCGCGTCCGTCTCGGCGACCGTCTCGCGGACCGCGTCGCCGAGGTCGTCGAAGTCGATGGTGGCGGTCGGCGCGGCCAACACCAGCGCGGCGCCGACGTTCTCGTCGGCAAGCACCGTCCGTAACGCCTCGCGGAAGCGGTCGACGTCGGCGTCGCCGATGACGTCGACCGGGTTGTGGACGTTGGCCTCGTCCGGCATCGACTCGCGAAGCGCCGCGGTGGTCTCGGAGGCGAACGAGGCCAGGTCGAGGCCGGCGTCGCCGACCGCGTCGGTCGCCATCACGCCCGGCCCGCCGGCGTTGGTCACGATGGCGACCGCGTCGGTGTCCGGCAGCGGCTGGCTGCCCAGAATGCCGGCGGCGTCGAACAGTTCGTCGACCGACTCGGCGCGGATGACGCCCGCCTGGTCGAGGCCGGCCTCGTAGGCCGTCTCGGAGCCCGCGAGCGTTCCGGTGTGCGAGGAGGCGGCCTGGGCGCCCGCGCTCGTTCGCCCGGACTTCACGACCACGATGGGGGTGTCGGAGGCGGTCTCGCGGGCCGTCTCGATGAACTCGCGGCCGTCCTCGATCCCCTCCAGATAGCCGATGATCACGTCGGTCTCGGCGTCGTCGCCCCAGTGGTCGACGAAGTCCGTCTCGTCGAGAACCGCCTTGTTGCCGAGCGAGACCACGTCTTTGAACCCGACGCCGTTGTCGGTGGCCCAGTCGAGGACGGCGGTGACGAACGCCCCCGACTGGCTCATGAACGAGAGCCCGCCGGAGAGCGCGTTCTCCGGGCCGAAGGTGGCGTTCATCCCGGACGGGGTCGACATGATCCCGAGGCTGTTGGGGCCGACGAGGTTCAGGTCGTACTCCTCGGCGATGTCGGCGAGGCGCCGTTCGCGCGTGGCGCCCGCCTCGCCCGTCTCGCCGAACCCCGCGGTTATGACGACGACGTTGCGGACCCCCGCCTCGCCGCAGGCCTCGATCGCGTCCAGGACGATCGACGGCGGGACGACGACGACCGCGAGGTCGGCGTCGGCCTCGGCGACGTCGTCGACACAGGGGGTGTCGAGCACCGCGTCGTAGTTCGGATTGACTGGAACCGTCACCCCGTCGAAGTCGTCGAGCAGGTTCGACGTGACGGCGCGGCCGACCGCGCCGTCACGGGCCGTCGCCCCGACGACCGCGACCCGCTTCGGGTCGAACAGTTCGGTGAGCGTACCCATCAGCGTCCGTCTACGCGGACCACCGGTTTAAGAGCCCTGAAACGCCGGCCAGCGGGCGAGTTGATCACGAACGATCGGACGGATGCCGAGCGCGGGTGGCCGCGCCGGTCACGTGGGGTCGGTGTCGCTCCCGTCGGGCGGCGACTCGCCGTCGTCCGGCGGCGACCCCCCGTCGTGGCGAACGGAGGCGGTCGGCGGCGGCGAATCGGCCGTGGTCTCCTCGCCGGCCGCGTCGACGGTATCGCCGTCGGCGACTGACCCCCCTCCGAACACCCGTTCGGCGGCGGCGTCGTGCGCGCGCGGAACGGTGACGGTGACGACGTTGCCGTTCGGGTGCGTGTCGAAGTCGAGCCGTCCCTTGGAGCGCTCGGCGATCCAGTAGACGAGCCAGAGCCCCATTCCGTCGGTGTGTCGGAGGTCGTCCATCTCCCACTGGTCGGCGATGACGTGGCGCTCCTCGGCCGGAACCGGCGGACAGTTGTCGCGGACGGCGATCGCGACCGTCGCCTCGGAGACGGTCACCTCGACGTGAACGACCGGGGTCGACTCGGCGTGTTCGACCGCGTTCTCGACGAGTTCCGAGATCGCGTGGTCGAGTTCGGGCAGCGCGAGCGCGGTCGCCGCCGGCTGACAGGAGACGGAGAACGCGCCGCTCGGCTCGGCCGCCCGCGCCGCGGCTATCGACTCGCGCACGAGCGGCTCGACCGCGACCGGGCACGGCGACCCGCCCTGGCTCAACAGGTCGATCACGTCGCGTTGTTTCTCCGCGGTCTGCGTGAGCTGTTCGGCGACGCGTCGGACCGTCTCGGCGTCCGTCGCCGGTCTCCCCGTCGTCTGCTCGGCGATCCGTTCTGCGGTCCCCATGACGATGTTCATGTCGTTGCGAATGGTGTGACGCAACAGGTTGTCCATCACCGCGAGCTGGCGGTTTCGCCGATATTCGTCCGTGACGTCGCGTGTGAACCCGGACACCGCGACCACCTCTCCGTCCTCGAAGACCGGCTCGGCGGGCACGCGAAGCCACCTGATCTCGTCGTCGGGCGGCTGGATTCGGTAGTCGATGCGGGCGGTTTCGCCGGCCGAGAGCCGTTCCATCGCGCGCTCGACGCGGGCGCGGTCGTCCGGGTGGACGAGCTCGACGAACCGACACGGCCGCTCGCGGAGCTCGGCCGGCGGGATGCCGAACACCGCCTCGACCGACTCGTTGACGAACAACAGCTCCGACCAGTCGGCGTCGAACATCCAGAGGACGTCCGGCGACTTCGCGACGATCGTCTCGAGGCGGCGTATCGACTCGACCTCGGCGGTCACGTCCCGCGAGCTCAACACGTAGCCGTCGATACCGGTGTGTTCGGGCGGGTGGAGCTCGCTTTGCAGCCAGAGCCAGCCGCCGTCGGCGGTGGCGTACCGATACTCGATGGGCTCCGTCGGAGGCGGGTCGCCGGCGACGATGCGCTCGAACGACGCCCGGAGCCGGGGCTCGTCGTCCGGGTGAAGCCGGTCGAACGCGTCCGTGCCGATGAGCTCGTCCGGGTCGTATCCGAGGAGGTCACCGGCCGCCGCGTTGAGGAACCGATACACACCCCGGTCGTCGATGACAGCGACCTTGTCTTGGGTGAGATCGAGAAGGGTCGCGGCGTCCGGGGTCTGTTCCATGTGACGTGATTCGCCGATCGGGTTACATAATCGTACGCCGCCAATTATCAGCGTCGAGACTGTCGGATGGGGCGTGAGCCGCCCGACGGCCGGGCTCAGTCCGCGGAGACGCCCGCGTCGACGTCGAACGTGGCGCTGATCGCGCCGTCTTCGTCGGGCTCCACGGTGAGTCGCACCCCGGCGTCGGTGAGCTCGAGCGCGGCGCCGGCGACCGCCCGGGAGTACTCGGCGGCGTGGTCGCCGTCGGGGTCGAATCGGACGCCCTCGGCGAGCAGGGGCGTCTCGTTCAGCCGCTCGACCTTGCGGTACGCCGTCGAGAGGGCGAGGTCACAGGCGTCCGCGAGCTCACAGGTGGTCATCGGCTCGTCGGCCGTCGCGAGAATCTGCCGGCAGTCGGGGTCCGAGAGCGCGTCGAGCGCCGCATCGAGGCCCTCGTCTGCTTCCGTCAGGGTCGTCGGTCCGCCGACGCGGGACGGGGTTCGTTTCATACGAGTACGTCGGAGCCACAGCACCCCGAACGGCGTCCCTGTATATGTGGGGTGTTTTATACTGGCACCGCGGCGACGGCGCGGATCGACCCGCCGCCAGCGTTTTGTTCGGCCGCGAACACGGACGAATGATGGGAGCCGGCATCAGAGCAGAGGTCTCGCTGCCGACGTCGTCGCCGTCGCCGTTCGACGGCGTCGTCGACGGGTCGACGGCTATCTACAACGTCGCCCGGTGTCGGCCCAGAGACAACTCCGACGGGGATCACCCCGCCGACGGCGACGCGTCGGCCGCCGCCGACGCCACCGAGGCCGGCGAGAGCGAGGAGACCGGCTCCGGTGGCGACCCCGACACCGTCGTGATCGAGTTCATCGCCGACGCCGACCTCGCCGTCTCCGACGGCGTCGAGACGGTGTTCGACTACGGGCGAAAGGCGGCCTACCGCTTCGAAACCCCGGAAACGGCGGGATCGCCGTTCTCGGTGCTCGAAGGTCACGGCGTCCCCGCCACGGAGACCGTCGTCCGCGACGGGCGGCTCCTCGTGACGTTTCACGCGGCCGACCTCCCGACGCTCCGGTCGGTCCTCGACGGGCTCCGGGAGTCGTGTGCGGACATGCAGGTGTTGCGGCTGTTGCAGTCGTCGTCGACCCCCGAGGAGAGCGACCTCGTCACGGTCGACAGAAGCCAGCTGACGGAGCGCCAGCGCGAGGTGCTCGCGGCGGCGTACGACGCCGGCTACTTCGACCACCCGAAGGGCGCGAACGCGGGCGAGATGGCGGCGGCGCTCGACATCGACCGGTCGACGTTCAGCGAGCACATCGCGGCCGCACAACGAAAACTGCTCGCGACGGTGTTGGACTGAGCGGAGATCGGATTCCGGCGCCACGAGAACCTAGTGGTCGATTGATGTGCGTTCGCGTGGGAGGCGTCGACATGACGACGCCGACACACACCTTCGTCTGTCCGGAGTGTCACCGGTCCTTCGAGGTGGACGCGGGAATGCGGGAGACGCTGCTCGAGGCGGGCTGTGCCGTCTGTGGCGCGCCGATCGCCGACGCCGACCTCACCGTCACCGTCGACTGAGCGGCCCGGGTCGAGGTCTCGTGTGGTTTATGTTCACGTGTGCGGAGACGTAGGTATGACGACGAGCAGCGAGGCCGAGATGTCCGCGTCGGCGGTCGACGCGTTTCTCGGCCGCCACGAGACCGGCGTGCTCTCGCTCGCCCGCGACGACTCTCCGTACGCGATTCCCGTCTCCTACGGCTACGACGAGACCTCGCGGGAGGCGTTTCTCCGGCTGGTGTCGGCGGCCGACAGCGAGAAGCGCGCGTTTCTCGCGTCGGATCCGGAGGCCCGGCTCGTCGTACACGACGAGACGGAGCGGGTGTACACCAGCGCGATCGCCGTCGGGACGCTCGAACGGGTCGACCCGGAGACGCTCACCGCGGAGACGATCGCCCGGTACGGCGAGACCCGTCGGCCGTTGTTCGAGATGTGGGCCGACGGCAAGGCCGACCTCGACATCGAACTCTATCGACTCGCTCCCGAGCGGCTGACCGGGCGGAAGATCACCGTCGAGACCGAGTGACGCCTCGGCTCACGGCGCCCCGAAGTCGTCGTCGGTCACCTCGGCCGTGCACACCGGACAACCCGCTCGCAGGATCGTCTCGCGCATCTCGTCGTTCACCTCGATCACCTGTCGACAGCTCGGACACGAGAACTCGGCGGTGGTCACGGTAGAGCCCTGTTGGCGCCGAAACGGCAGCGGAGCGTATAAACCATCGGCTTTCGGGTCGGCGGCGATCCCGCCGGGCGACGGCGGCTCAGTCGGTGTCCGGCACGGCGTACGCGCCGAGCGTCAGCGACCCGACCGCCAGCACGGAGAGGACGGCGAGGTCGCCGGCCCACGCGCCGCCCTCAACGACGATCGCCCGCGTGCCGCGCGCGAAGTACGTCAGCGGCGAGGCCGCGACCGCCGGGAGAAACCACTCGGGGAGCAGCGCGGGCGGGACGAACGTCTCGGAGAGGAACAACAACGGGAGCGCGACCGTGTTGCTGGCGGCGATCACGCCGTCCTGTGAGTCCGCGAGCGCGCCGAGAACCGCTCCGAGCCCGCAGAACAACGCGACGCCGACGGCGACGAACACCGGCAGGACCGCGAGCGCGGGCGAGACGCGGAGGTCCGCGGCCGCGTCGGTCACCGCGAGCACGAGCCCGAAGATCAACAGGCTCGCCGCGCCGATGATCGCGACGTTGACCGCCGTGTGCGCGAGCAGCCACTCGGCGCGCGACAACGGGGTGGTCGCCAGCTTCTCGAACCGGCCGCCGTCGCGGTGGCGCGCGATCTCCGAGCCGACCCGCGACAGCGGCGTGAAGAGGACGACGACCGCGAGGTAGCCGGGAATGTAGTAGCCCGCCGGCTCCGCGAAGAGCCCGCCGCCGGTCGGCTGCGTCCGGACGAGCGCCCCGAAGATGACGACCAGGATCACCGGAAAAAAGAACGTGAAAAACACCGCCGTCCGCCGCCGGAGGAACGACCGGGTCGCGGCCGTCGACTCCGTGACGACCCGCGCGGCGCGGCTCATCGCGACCCGCCTCGGGTCGATTCCGAGCCGTCGGCCGAGAACGGCTCGGACCGGGACGCGTACTCCTCGCCGGTCAGCCGGAGGTAGACGTCCTCGAGGGTGGGTTCTGCCCACGCGAGCGAGTCGAACCCGACGCCGGTCTCGCCCAGGGCGTCGACGACCGCGCCGATCGATTCGGGCCGCACGCCGAGCACCCGCAGGCCGTCGTCGGTCGAGTCGACCGACGCGCCGTCGACCGCGTCCGCGACCGCCTCGGCGACCGCGTCGCCGCGGGTCGGCTCGCCGAGCGTCACCTCCAGGCGCGGCCGGCCGCCGTGTTCGGCGATCAGCGCGGCCGGCGGGCCGACGGCGACGACGGTCCCGCCGCGCACCAGCGCGACCCGGTCGGCGAGCCGCTCGACCTCGTCCATGGCGTGGCTGGTGAGAAACACCGTCGTGCCGCCGCCGGCGAGCCGCTCGACCAGCCGGTGGATCGCCCGCCGGCCCGCGGGGTCGATGCCGGTCGTCGGCTCGTCCAAGAAGAGCAGGTCGGGATCGTTGACGATGGCGGTCGCGACGCAGGTCCGACGCTTTTGGCCGCCCGAGAGCGTCTCGTACCACGCGTCGGCGTCGTCGGCCATCCCCACGTCGGCCAGCACGCTCGCGGTGTCGCGGGCGTCGTCGTAGAGGCCGCCGTAGTAGTCGACGAGCTCGCGGGCGGTGAGCCGTTCCGGCGGGTCGAACGACTGCGGGAGAAGGCCGATCCGTTGTGGGTCCACCTCGTCGGGCGGGGAGCCGAAGACGCGGACCGTCCCCTCGACGCCCGTGGTTCCCGTGAGCGCGCGGACCAGCGTCGTCTTCCCCGCGCCGTTGGGGCCGATCAGCCCGAACACTTCGCCCGGTTCGACGGTCAGTTCGACGCCGTCGAGCGCGACGACATCGCCGTACGACTTCCGCAGCTCGTCGCCGACGACGACGGGGTCGGCGCCGGCGTCCGTCGGTGGCGTGGCCGCCGTCGCCGACGACGCCGCGGCCGTGTCGGCCGCCCTCTCGTTCATAGACGGGGTCGGGTCGCGGCGCGCGTAAGCGTTCCTCTTCGGCGGGCGGGACGCGACGGGCGGCGATGACGCGGGCCGGCGAACCGCATCGGTCCGGTACGCCTAAACGCCGCGGAGCCGACCCACAGCGTATGCACTACCACGAGGCGGCGAACTTCCTGTTCGACCTCCGTCGCTTCTCGGTCAAGCCCGGCACCGAGCGCGTCGAGGCGCTGCTCGACCGGCTGGACAACCCCGAATCCGACCTGGCGTGCGTCCAGATCACGGGATCGAACGGAAAGGGGAGCACGGCGCGGATGGTCGAGTCGATCCTCAGAGAGACGGGTCTCTCGGTCGGATTGTACACCTCGCCGCACCTCACGGCGTTGTCCGAGCGGATTCGCGTCGACGGCCGGCCGATCACGGAGGCGGCTATCGCCGACTTCGTCGCGGAGGTGAAGCCGTGGCTGGTCGAGCGGGCGGCCGCCGGCGAGCCGCTCACGTTCTTCGAGGTCGTCACCGCGATGGCGATCCACGACTTCGCGCGCCGCGACGTCGACGTCGCCGTTCTCGAGGTGGGACTCGGCGGCGAGTACGACGCGACGAGCGCGGTCGACCCGGTTGCGACCGCGGTGACGAACGTCTCGCTGGAACACACCGCGGTGCTCGGCGACTCGATTGCCGAGATCGCCCGCACCAAGTCTCGCATCGCCGCGCCCGACGCGCCGATGGTCACCGCCTGTGCGGGCGAGGCGCTCCGGGTCGTCCGCGAGGTGGCCGAGGAGGCCGGCGCGCCGGTGACCACGGTCGCGGGGCCGGGAAGCGACGGCGGCGACGCGCCGGCGATCGTCGCGAGCTACGAGGGGCGCGTGAGCCTGGCGGACGCCGAGGTCGCGTTCGAGGGCGAGTCGGCGGGGCGGTATCGGGTCCCGCTGGTCGGCGAACACCAGGCGACGAACGCGGCCGTCGCGGCCGCGCTGGCGCGACGGACGGCGGCGGTTGTCGACGATGGGGCCGACGAGGCCGACGCGGTCGACGCCGCGAGCGACGGCGTCAGCCGACGCGCGCTCGCCGACGGGTTCGCGCGGGCGACGTGGCCCGGGCGGTTCGAGGTCGCGGGCATCGAGCCGTTGACCGTGCTCGACGGCGCACACAACCCGGCCGCCTGCGAGACGCTCGCGGAGACGCTCGCCGACTACGACTACGACGACCTCCACCTCGTGTACGCCGCGATGCACGACAAGGACCACGCCGGCACGGCGGCCGCGCTCGAGACGGCCGACACCGCGATCACCTGTCGGCCGGCGATCGACCGCGCGGAGGACCCGGCGGTGTTGGCGGCGGCGCTGCGGGCCGCCGGCGTCGACGACGTGACCGCCGGCGACGACGTCGCCGACGCGGTCGCGGCGGCGACCGACCGGGCGGGCGAGGACGACTGCGTGCTCGTCGCCGGGTCGTTGTTCGCGGTCGCAGAGGCCCGTGCGGCGATGACCCGGACGGTGACCCCGCGGTCGGTCGACGACCCGGCCGACGCCAGGCGCGCGCTCGAACGCGGCGGGGTCCCGCCGTCGGGAGTCGGCCGCGCGCGCGACGGGATCGACCACCGGGTGTACACGCTGCGGCTCCGCGAGGACCGCGCCGAGCGGGTCGCGGCGACGCTCCGGACGGTCGGCGGGGAGGCCGCCGTCGGCGGGGTCGGCGCGGACGGCCGGGGGAGCGACGTCGACGGCGGAAACGGGTTCGGCGGCGGCGAGCTCTCGCCCGTCACGCTGGCCGGGTCCGTCGCCGAGTTCCGCGCGCTGTGTGCCCGTCTCGAGGCCGCGGGCGGCGGCGGGCTCGCGGGCGTCGCCGCGGACCTCCGATCGCGTCTCGGGAGCGACGACGGCTCGGACGGCGAGGCGGCCGCCGAGTATCCCTGGACCGACGCCACCGCCGTGATGGGCGTGCTCAACGTGACGCCCGACTCGTTTCACGACGGCGGCCGCCACGAGGCGCTCGCGGACGCGGTCGCGGGAGCCCGCCGCATGGTCGAGGCGGGCGTCGACGTGATCGACGTCGGCGGCGAGTCGACCCGGCCGGGCGCCGACGTCGTCCCCGCCGAAGAAGAGATCGACCGCATCGTCCCGGTCATCGAGGCGGTTCAACGGGTCGACGCGGTCGCCGACGGGGACGTGCTCGTCTCCGCCGACACGCGGAAGCCGCGGGTCGCGACGGCCGCGCTCGAGGCGGGCGCCGACATCATCAACGACGTGACCGGACTGGAGGACCCGCGAATGCGCGAGATCGTCGCCGACGCGGGGTGTCCGGTGGTGGTGATGCACAGCATCGACGCGCCGGTCGACCCGGAGAACGACCCCGAGTACGGCGACGTGGTCGACGACGTGATCGCCGACCTCCGCGAGCGGCTCGCGCTCGCGGAGGTGGCCGGGATCGACCGCGACCGGGTGATCGTCGACCCCGGCTTGGGCTTCGGCAAGTCGGCCGCCGAGAGCCTCGAACTGCTCGGGCGAACCGACGAGTTCGCGGCGCTCGGCTGTCCGGTGTTGGTCGGCCACTCGTACAAGTCGATGTTCGACGCGGTGGGGCGCGGGCCGGACGACCGCGAACACGCCACCGTGGCCGCGACCGCGCTCGCCGCCGAGCGGGGCGCGGGCATCGTCCGGGTACACGACGTGGCCGAAAACCGCGCCGCCGTGGACGTCGTCGCGGCGGCGACCGACCCCGAGAACCGCGGCTGAGGCGACGGGGACTCGCCTCGCGGACGGCAGCGTTTTGCGTCGCCGTCTCCTCCGGGTGACACATGATCCGCCGTCTGCTGCTCGGCTGTAGCGCGGTGGGGAACGCGCTCGTCGAACGGGGCCACGAGGGGAGCGACGACGTTCTCGCGGTGACCGACGACACCGGCTGGGCGTCGACGCTTCGCGACCGCGGGGTGGCGACCGTGGAGGCCGACCCCACGGACGCCGGCGCGTATCCGGACCACGCCGCGGTCGTGGTGGTCGCGGACGACGACCCCGCGCGGAACGTCGCGGCCGCGTCCGCGGCCCGGACGCGCTACCCCACCGCGATGATCGTCGCGCACGTCGGCACCGCTCCGACCACCGACCAGCGCCAGCGGCTGCGGTCGATCGCGGACCGCGTCGTCGACCCCGTAGAGGCGATGGCGAACCGAGTCTGTCACGCCGTCGACGTCGACGGGGAGACGGCCGAAGACGACGAGCGCCCGCCGCGGCTCGTCGGAACGATCCGCCGGCTCGACGGGCCGCTGCTCGTCGTCGCACACGACAACCCCGACCCGGACGCGATCGCGAGCGCGCTCGGCCTGGCGCGGATCGCCGAGGCGACGGGCGTCTCCGCGGACGTCTGTTACGGCGGCGAGATCAGCCACCAGGAGAACCGCGCGATGGTGAACCTGCTCGATCTCCCGCTGCGGACGGTCGAGGAGATCGCGCTCGACGACTACGGCGGGATCGCGCTCGTGGACCACTCGCGGGCGGGGATCAACGACTCGCTGCCGGAGGAGACGGCCGTCGACGTCGTGATCGACCACCATCCGCCGCGCGGGCCGGTCACGGGGACGTTCGTCGACGTGCGGCCGGACGCCGGCGCGACGAGCACGCTGATCGAAGAGTACCTCTCGCGGCTGGGCGTCGAGCCGGACCGCGCGGTCGCGACCGCGCTGCTGTACGGGATCCGCATCGACACCCGGGATTTCACCCGAGAGGTGTCGATCCCCGACTTCGAGGCCGCGGCGTCGTTGCTGCCGCGCGTCGACGAGGCGACGCTCGAGCGCGTCGAGAGCCCCAGCATGAGCCACGAGACGCTTCGCGTGCTCGCGACGGCGATCGATCGACGCGAGGTCCGAGGGTCGGCGGTCGCCAGCTGCGTCGGCGAGATCGGCGACCGGGACGCCCTCGCGCAGGCGGCCGACCGACTGCTCGACATGGAGGGGATCTCCGTGACGTTCGTGTACGGCTACACCGACGGCGTCATCTACGGGTCGGCGCGGGCGCGCGGAACCGACCTCGACGTCGGCGAGGTGGTGCGAGACGCGCTCGGCGGCCCGGGCTCCGCCGGCGGCCACGCCAACATGGCCGGCGCGCAGGTCCCTCTGGGGATTCTCGAGGCCGTCGACGACGACGAGGACCTCACGCCCGTCGTCGAGGAGTACATCCGTGGGCGGTTCTTCGCGGCGCTCGCCGACCCGCCGACGCCGGCCGCGGCCGAGCCGGGAGAAGAGCCCTCGGAGTGAGAGCGCCCGGCTGTCGCCGCGGGCCGAGCGTCGGCGGGTCGGCCGCCGCCGCGGGCCGGCGTCGCGGTCCGGCGATTCGGCTCAGATCCCGCCAGCGCAACCTACATATCCCGTCGTACCGAACAGTATAGTATGAGCGACGAAATACTCGAGCACCGACGACTGTTGATCGCCGGCAGCGGGATCGCCGCCCTGAGCGCGGCGATCTACGCGGCCCGGTCGAACAACGAGCCGTTGTTGGTCGAGGGCGACGAGCCCGGCGGCCAGCTCACGCTCACGACCGACGTGGAGAACTATCCGGGCTTTCCCGACGGCATCTCCGGGCCGGACCTCATCACGCGGATGAAAGACCAGGCCCGAAAGTTCGGGGCGGAGCTGCGCAACGGGATCGTCGCCGACGTGCGAAAGGAGCCCGAAGGACAGTTTCGGGTCGAGCTCACGAACGGCGACGTCTACACCGCCGACGCCGTGATCGCCGCCTCCGGGGCGTCCGCCCGGACCCTCGGCGTGCCGGGCGAAGCGGAGCTGATGGGGTACGGCCTCTCGACGTGTGCCACGTGTGACGGCGCGTTCTTCCGCGGCGAGGACATGCTCGTCGTCGGCGGCGGCGACGCGGCGATGGAGGAGGCGAACTTTCTGACGAAGTTCGCCGACACCGTCTATATCGCCCACCGCCGCGAGGAGTTCCGCGCCGAAGACGTCTGGATCGAGCGGGTGATGGACAAGGTCGACGACGGCGCGATCGAGATTCTGCGCAACACCGAGCTCACCGAGATTCACGGGACCCCCGAGGAGGGGATCGACCACGTCACCCTCGTCGAACACCCCGACGGCCACCCCAAAGAGAAGCTCGCGGACCCCGCGACCGAAGACGAGGTCGACGAGTACGCGTTCGACGTCGGCGCCGTCTTCTACGCCATCGGCCACACCCCGAACACGGAGTACCTCCAGGACACCGGCGTCGAGCGCGACGACGCGGGCTACCTGTACACGGAGGACGGCCGCGGCGCGGACCAGACGGCGACCGCCGTCGAGGGGCTCTTCGGCGCCGGCGACGTGGTCGACCACCACTACCAGCAGGCGGTCACGGCCGGCGGGATGGGCGTGAAAGCCGCGCTCGACGCCGACGACTACCTCTCGGACCTCGAGCGGGCGGGCGGGCTGTACGAGCCCGCGCCGGTCGCCGCGGAGAGCGACGACTGAGCCGGCCGCGCGCCGTCGGGTCGGCGCCGGGCGACCGTCACGAGAGTATCTCCACCTCGTAGCCGTCCGCCTCGAGCTCCTCGACGATGCTCGCGGCGTGGTCGGCGTCGTCGGTCTCCAATTCGAGCTCCAGTTCGGCGGCGTTGACCGCGACGTCTCGGGAGGTCCGGTCGTGGTGGACCGCGTACACGTTCGCGCCGGCGCGGGCGACGATGCTGGAGACGCGTTCGAGCTCGCCGGGGCGGTCTTTCAGGTCGACGGTGATCTTGAGGTACCGACCCATCTGGACGAGCCCGCGGCGGATCACGGTGCCGAGCCGGTTGAGGTCGATGTTGCCGCCGCACAACGCGGCGACGATCCGCTCGTCGTCGTCGTACGCGAACGCCTCGGAGAGCGTCGCCGCGAGCGCGACCGCGCCGGCTCCCTCGACGAGCGTCTTCGACCGCTGGAGAAGCAGCGTGAGCGCGAGCGCGATCTCGCGGTCGTCGACGGTGACCACCTCGTCGACGTAGGTCGTCATCACCTCCAGGGGTCGTTCGCCGACCGCGCGGGTGGCGATCCCGTCGGCGATCGTGTCGACGCCCTCGAGCTCGTGGCGCTCGCCGTCGGCGATCGACGCGGCCGCGGAGGCGGCTCCCTCGGCCTGAACGCCGACGACGCGGACGTCGTGACCGAGCGTCTCCTTGATCGCGACGGCGACGCCGGCGATCAGGCCGCCGCCGCCGATCGGAACGACGACCGTGTCGAGGTCGGGACAGTCGTCGGCGATCTCTAATCCGAGGGTGCCCTGTCCGGCCATGACCGCGGGGTCGTCGAAGGCGTGGACGTACGTCAGCCCCTGCTCGCGTTCGAGCTCGTGGGCAGCGGCCTGCGCCTCGTCGTAGTCGACGCCTTCGAGCCGGACGGTCGCGCCGTAGCCGCGGGTGGCTTTCACCTTCGAGACGGGGGCGAATCGCGGCATCACGACGGTGGCGTCGACGCCCGCGCGCTCGGCCGCGAGCGCGACGCCCTGCGCGTGGTTGCCGGCGCTCGCGGTGACGACGCCGGCCGCCTGCGCCGACGGCGAGAGGGTCGCGATCCGGTTGGTCGCGCCGCGGATCTTGAACGCGCCGGTGCGTTGGAAGTTCTCGAGTTTGAGGTGGACCGCCGCTCCGGTCATCTCCGAGAACGTCCGCGACCGCTCCAACGGGGTGTGGCGGGCGACGCCGGCGACCCGCTCGCGGGCGTCGCGGATGTCAGACAACGAGAGCATACCCGTGGTGGCGACGCCGGGGGCTAATCGGTTCCGGTCGACGCCGCGAAAGGGTGGGGGAATGCACGCGTGTGACGTGCGGTTGAAACGAACGCCGCGGGATACAAAAAGGTCCGGCAGCCGGAGTGAAAGTGAAATCGGGGGACGAAAGCGGCGTCATCCGCCCGTCAGACGATCGCCGAGCCGGACGGCCACGTCGTTCGCGGCGAGGTAGTCGGTCACCCGGTCGCGGAAGCTACCCGCGCCGGGCCACGTCGTGTTCGCGTCGAGCCGGTCGGGCTCGCCGACGTAGACGGCCGCCTCCGGGGGGTACCCGTCCGGGGCGTCGAGCGGGACCGTCACCCGAACGTAGAGCCCGTCGTCGACGCGCTCGTACCCGTCGAGCGCCGAGACCTCGTCGGTGCGGAGGAGCCGCCCGGCCGTCTCCCCGCCCGGAGCGAGCGTCGGATACCGGCCCTCGACGAGGTGGAGGCCGCGGAGCGTCGCCGGCCCCACAAAGACGAAGGAGTCGAGCAGGTCGCCGACCCGAGCCGGCTCGGTGAGGGTCCCGTACACGAAGGCGTCCATGAGCCGTCTGGGTCGGTCTCGGGTTTCAACCTTCGGGCGGCGCCGAGCGCCCGACCGATCCGCCCGGCTCCGACAGGTAAAACCCGACCCCCGTCGTTCACCGGAACGCATGGACCTCCCGCGTCTCCGGCGCGTCTGGGCGCGCGTCTTCGCGCTCGCCTGGCCGGTGATGGCCGAGCAGACGTTCCGCACCGCGATGCGGACGACCGACATCATCGTCACCGCGTTGTTCTCGCCGGCGGCGGTCGTCGCGATCGGGCTCGCGGACCTGTACGCGCGGTTCCCGTTGCGGATCGGACTCGGACTCGGCGGCGGGGCGATCGCGCTCTCCTCACAGGACACCGGCGCGGACGCGACCGCGAACCGCGACGAGGCGGTCACACAGGCGATCCTGATCGGCGCGCTCGCGGGGATCCCGTTCGCGCTCTTCGGGTTGTTCCTCGGCGAGGCCGCGATCGACGTGTTCGGACAGTTGGTCGGCCGGGAGACCCCGCCGGAGGTGGTCGCGCTCGGCTCCGCGTACCTCGCGATCGTCTTCGTGACCGCGCCGGCACGCCACGTCGCGCTCGTCGGGGCGCGGTCGTTACAGGGAACCGGCGACACCCGCACCCCGATGTACGTCAACGTTCTCGCCAACTCCGTCAACATCGTCGGCTCCGCCGTCTTCGGGCTCGGCCTCTTCGGTCTCCCTCGGTTGGAGATCGTCGGCGTCGGGCTCGCGACCGCGAGCGCGAACGTCCTCACGGCCGCGTTGTTGTGTGCGGCGATCTGGGGATCCCACACCGAGGCCGACTTCGCGCGCCCCCGCGATCTCACGATCACCCGACAGCTTCTGCGGGTGAGCGCGCCGCGGGTGGCCGAGGGGTTCGGCTCGGAGGCCGCGGAGTTTCCGTTCAACGCCCTGTTGCTCGGGTTCGGAGAGGCGGTCAACGCCGGCTTCCAGATCGGTCGCCGCGTCTACCAGCAGGTGACCGGGCCGCTCTCGCGGGGATACAACGTCGCCGCCTCGGTGCTCGTGGGGCAGGCGCTCGGCGCGGGGAACCCGAGCGACGCCCGGTTCAACGGCTGGGCGGTCGCCGCGCTCGGGCTCTGTACCATCGGCGGCATCGGGGTCGGACTCATCGGCGCCGCCCCCCGGGTCGTCTCGGTGTTCACCGGCGATCCAGAGACCGCCCGCTACGCGGTCGATTTCGCGCGGGTGTACGGAATCGCGGGCGGCGGGCTCGCCTGTTTCTCGGCGTTGTCGGGGTCACTCCAGGGCGCGAGCGAGACCCGGATCCCGTTGGTGGCGCGGGTCACGGGCATGTTCGGGCTCTTTCTCGGCGCCTCCTGGCTGTTGAGCCGAACGGCGGGGCTCGGTCCCACGGGGGCGTACGTCGGAGTGGGGCTCGCGTACTGGTGGATGGCGGTCGTCGTCGCGGCCGGCTTCCACTACACCGGCTGGGCGCCCCGCGCCGCGGACATGATGGCGGAACGCGGCAGCGGCGGAGAACGAGAGTCCGGGACCGACGACTGAGTCGACGCGTGAGGGGAGTGGACCCCGGGGACGGCCGACGGGCTCGCGAACGAAACGAGAACGAAGACGGGCGGCACGAACCGAGCGGCGTCGGATCAGGTCGCGCGGCGTTCTTTCGCCTTCGGACGGAGATTGGTGTAGCCGCACTTGCGGCACCGGTCGGCGTCCGGCGCGTTGCGGGCGTTACACCGCATGCAGATCTGTCGGTCGAGGTTGCGGCGTTCGGCGGCGTCGAATCTGGCCATACACGTCGGGAGCACGCCGCCGGCATAAAAGGTTGCGAGACGCCGCCGAGAACGCCCGCGTGACGCGGCGGCTACGCGCCCGCCTCGGAGATCGCCGCCGTGATGTCTTCTTTCTGGGTGACGCCGACGAACCGGTCGACGACGCCGTCGTCGTTCTCGACGATGAGCGTCGGCAGCGAGCGCACCTGGTACTGGTTGGCGACGTCCTGCTCTTCGTCGACGTCGACCTTCTGAAGCTCGAAGGCGTCGCCGAGTTCGTCTTCGACCTCCTCCAGTATCGGGTCCTGCGTTTTACACGGGCCACACCAGTCGGCGTAGAAATCCAGCACTCGAACGGTCATGGTTCGCCGACGGGTAGTAGGGGCTCGCCGATAAGGGTTTCTCACGCGGCGGACGCGGCCGGGCGGGTTCGCCCGAGACGAAACGCTTACACGCGGCGGTGAGGTATCGCGGGTATGAGCAGCGGCAGCAACTCCGGCGGGCTGATGTCCAGCGCGGGGCTCGTTCGGTACTTCGACTCGCAGGACCGAAACGCGATCGCGATCGACCCGAAGACGGTCATCGCCTTCTGTGTGCTTTTCGGCGTGTTCGTCCAGGTCCTCTCGTTGACCGTCGCCTGAGGCCGCGTCGCGACTGGTCCCGATCGCTTCGGGCCGACACGCGTGCCGGCGAGCGGCCGAGGCCGATACCGAGACCCGAACGATTCGCCCGCGGAGAACGACCCCGCCGACTGGGGATCGACGAAACGAACTTATACGCGAGAACCCGCCTTCCACCATGGATCGCCGTCACTACCTGCGGTCGCTCGCCGTTCCCGCCGTCGCCGGCAGCGCCGGCTGTCTCGGCGTGTTGGGAAGCGCCGGCGCGGAGGGGACGGTGCTCGGCCCTCCCGACCAGGACCTGAGCGAGGCGTCGCATCCGAGCTACGGCGACGAGCTGCCGCACATCACGGTGCCGGACCCGATCACCGGCGAGACGGTTTCGACCGCCGCGTACGAGGGCGAGCGGGCCGTCCTGTGGACCTCGTTTTACACGATGTGTCCGGACGGCGTGTGCCCGGCGCTCATCTTCCGGCTCCGGCGCGTCCAGGAGGTCGCCGCCGAGAAGGGGTACGGCGACGAGACGGCGTTTCTCGCGCTCACGTTCGACCCCGAGCGGGACACCGCCGACGTTCTGAGCGAGTACGCCGACCAGCAGGGCGTGAACCTCGAGGCCGGCAACTGGCACTTCCTCCGGCCGGAGAGCTACGAACGGGGTCAGGAGCTGTTGGACGAGCAGTTCGGACTCGTCATCGAGAAGGCCGACGCCGACGAGTACGAGAACCTGTCGTACCGGTTCCCCCACTACGGGCTGATCCTCCTCGCGAACACGGAGGGAATCGTCGAGCGGGCGTACCCCAGAGGCCCCCAGACGGACGTCGAGCGGCTCGTGAACGACGTCGAGCGGGTGGTGACCGGCTGAATGAACCGCCGTCACCTGCTCGCCGGGGTCGCGAGCGCCGGCGTGGTCGGCGGCGGCGGGCTCCTGGCGACGGGGACCGTCCCGACCGCGCTCGGCGGCTCGTCGGTCGAGCCGGTCGAGCCGCTCACGGTCGACACGATTCCGGCGCCGGGGAGCCGCGACGGGGAGGTGACGATACCGGCGCCCGGTCGGCCGACGTTCGTCGACGTCTTCGCGACCTGGTGTGCGCCGTGTGAAGAACAGATGCCGGCGCTCGGCGAGGCCGCAGACCGCGTCGACGACGCGGTCCAGTTCGTGTCGGTCACGCCGGAGGCGGTCGGCCGGTCGATGACCGAGGCGGCGGTGGCCGAGTGGTGGCGCGACAACGGCGGCGACTGGCTCGTCGCGGCCGACCCGACGGCGGCGCTCACCTCGCGGCTGGACGTCGGCTCGTTCCCGGCGGCGATCGCTATCGACGCCACCGGCCGGATCCGCTGGTCGGACAGCGGCGTCCACACCGCCGACACGCTCGTCGAGGCGATCGAGACCGCACGGGACCGATGATCCGGCCCGTGGGGCGGTGAGATGACCGGGACGGCGCTCGCGACGGACGTCTCGTTCGCGGTCGCCTCCGGCGTGGCGACGTTCTTCTCGCCGTGTGCGTACCCGTTGTTGCCGGGCTACGTGGGGTTCTACGTGAACCAGACCGACGCGGACGAGGTCTCGATCGGCGGCGCGGGGATCCGCGGGATCGCGGCCGGGATCGGCGTGCTGGCGACGTTCGGCGTGCTCGCGGGCGCGACCGTGCGGGTCGGCCACGCGACGCTCTCGAAGATCACCGTCTTCGAGTCGCTCGTGGGGGGGTTGCTCGTCGTGTTCGGGCTGCTCGTCGTCGCCGGACGGTCGCCGTCGGTCACGGTTCCGCTTCCGAAGCGACGAGCGAGCGTGCTCGGGTTCGGACTCTTCGGCGCCGGATACGCGCTGGCCGGGGCCGGCTGTGTCGCGCCGATCTTTCTCGCCGTGATCGCTCGGTCGATCGCGCTGCCGGCCGACGCGGCGGCGGTCGTGGTGGTGACGTACGCGGGGGTCGTCGCCGCGCTGCTCGTCGCCACGACGGTCGCGACCGGGATGGGGCTGCTCACGAACGCCGGCCGACTGGCGGCGTACTCGGGGCAACTAAAACGGCTCGCCGGGGCGGTGATGGTGCTCGCGGGGGTCGGCCAGCTGTATCTCGCGCTCGTCGTCTACTGAGCCGCAGGGGACTCGCCCGTTCTGGCCGGCAGCGCGCCATTTTTGACGATCCCGCCCACAGTGGGCGTATGAAAGCTGGCGTCATCGCGGTCCAAGGCGACGTGGCCGAACACGCCGAGGCGGTTCGCCGCGCCGCGGCCGCCCACGACGAGCCCGCAGAGGTCGTCACGATCCGGGACTCCGGGATCGTCCCCGACTGCGACGTCCTCCTCATGCCGGGCGGAGAATCGACCACGATATCGCGGCTGATCCACCGCGAGGGGATAGCCGAGGAGATCCGCGACCACGTCCGGGCGGGCAAACCCGTCCTCGCGACGTGTGCCGGGCTCATCGTCTGCTCGCGCGACGCCAAAGACGACCGTGTCGACGCGCTCGGCGTGGTCGACGTCTCCGTCGACCGCAACGCGTTCGGCAGACAAAAGGACTCCTTCGAGGCGAAGGTGCCCGTCGCGGAGCTCGAGGAGCCGTTCCACGCGGTGTTCATCCGGGCGCCGGCCATCGACGACGTCGGCGACGGCGTCGAGACGCTCGCGACGGTCGACGGCCGGCCGGTCGCGGTGCGCGACGGCCCCGTGGTGGCCACCTCGTTCCACCCCGAACTCACCGAGGACTCGCGGATCCACGACCTGGCGTTCTTCCCCGACAGCCGGGTGGTCGCGTGAGCGGCGACGGAGACGAGACGGCCGGAGACGGTCACGGAGCGGCAGACGGGGACGTCCCGGACGACGCGGTGCTCGACGAGCTGTTCGCGACGATCGAGTCGCGCAAGCGGGAGCTCCCCGAGGGGTCGTACACCGCCTCGTTGTTCACCCACGAGAAGGGCGACAACGCGGCGTTAGAAAAGGTCGGCGAGGAGTCGACGGAGGCGATTCTGGCGGCCAAAGACGGCGACACCGAAGCGCTCGCGGGCGAGAGCGCCGACCTGGTCTATCACCTGCTCGTGGTGTTGTCGATGAACGACGTCGGGCTCGCGGACCTCCGTGCGGAGCTTCGAGACCGGTTCTAACGCTCGCGTTCGAGTGCTCGTTCGATGTCGCCGTGGTCCTCGGCCTCGAGCTCGCGGGCGATCCGGCGCTCGAACTCCGCCTCGCTGATCTGACCCTCGACGTACTGTCGTCGGAGGCGGTCCTGTCTGTCGGCCGGGCTCTCGTCGGCCGTCGTCTCGGGTCGTCCGGTGCGGTCGGCGGTGTCGGCAGTGTCGGCGCCGTCGGAGAACCACGAGACGGCCCTGTAGGCGACGTAGACGACGCCGAGGAGGACCGCGAGCGAGACCGCGGCGGAGACGGCCGCCCACGCCAGGCTCAGGATGGTCGAAATGACGGACACCACGACGCTGACGACGAACAACGCTCCGAGCGCGATGACGCCGTAGTAGAGGACCCGCTTCCACGCCATACCCGAGATGGCGACTCCGCGCGCAAATACCTTTCGCGGGGGTCAGAAGGCTTATTCCGTTCTGTGTCGGTGTCCGAACGCAATGGCTCTGCGATCGACCCGGCCGAGAACCAGCCGACGCGCGTGGACCAGTACAGAGTCGGTCCATGACTGAGGAGTCGACGACCGAGCCGGAGACGTCGTCGGGCGTCGGTCGACGGACGCTTCTCGGGGCCGTCGCGGGCGTCGGCGCCGCCTCTCTCGCCGGCTGTTCGGCCGTCGAGCGCGAGGAGGATGGGGGGACGACCGGGATGGACGACGAGCGGGTCCGCGAGCTCGCGGTCCGGTTCGCCCCGGCGTTGTACTTCGACGTCCACGAGCCGTGGTTCCCGACGGACCCGCGGCCGTACGCCACGGACCGCGACGGCGAGACGGTCGTCGACGGGTTCGACGCGATGAACGGCTACCACGAGCGAATCGAGGGGACCGCGGGCGACCCGGAGCAGCCGCCCGCGCCGCCGAATCCGACGGTGTTCTACCACGGCGTCACGTACGAGGGGTCCTCGCTCGGGGTCGTCCAGTTCTGGCTGTACTCCGCGTTCGACCAGTTCACCGCCAACTTCCACTGGCACGACTGGGAGGTGCTTCACGCGTTCGTCGACCTCGAGACCGACGAGCCACAGCTGTTCGTCGCCAGCTCACACTCGCGGCGCGTCCCCAACAACGAGTTTCTCGACCCCGATCCCGACGTCGTTCCGCGGGTGCTCCCGGAGCTCGGCTCGCACTCCTCGACGCTGTCTGTCAACGACGTCGCCGACCACTTCCAGCGCGTGAGCACCGACGGGCTGCTCGCCGACATCACGAACACGGCCATCGACGGCATCGAGGACCTCACCGACGTGCCGCTCGCGTACGGGCTCCCTCGCGACGAGGGCGCGCGGCTCCCGTTCGTCGTGCCGGAGTTCGAGGGCGAGCCGATATACGACCACGACCGGCTCCCCGCGGTCGATCGGGCATCGCTGGTCGACGACGCCCTCACCGTCCGCTCGCTCGCCGAGGTGCGCTCGCCGCCGACCGACCTGCCGCTGCGCGAGACGGGAATCACGTTCGAACACGTCGACCGCGTCGAGAACGGAGACGGCGCGGCCGGCGACGACACCGTCGCCTACGACCTCGTCGACAGCGCCGAGCTCGAAGGGATCGACGCCTTCGTCGGGCCACAGCTGAGCTTCGAGTTCGCGGTCCCCGCGGTCGCCGAGGACGCGGTCGCCGGCCACCTCACGACCACGGGAGTGCCGTGGGAGCAGCCCCGGTACGACAACCCGGCCGCCGACATCACCGCGCCGAACCACCGGGGAGAGCTGGCCGACCGCTACGACGCCATCGGCGCGCCAGCGCCGGTGAACACGATCGTCGCGCGGGTGACGGAGGCGACGACGAGCGACGACGCCCCCGAGAACGAGGGGCTGACCACGGTCGACGCCGGGGTCGAGTCGGTCGCGCTCCTCGAGAGCGACCCCGAGGCGGTGCCGACGTTCGGCGGCGTCGCCGTCGTCCAGGGCGTCGAATCCGGCGACCACCGGCTCACGCTCAACGGCGCGGGCCGGGAGCCACACAGCGAGCGGCTGTCGGTGACCGACGACGACGACCCCGTGACGGCCGCCGGCGTCGACGGAGAAATCCCGCTCGTCGCGCGTGCGAACGCCACGAAGCTCGAACTCACCGACGAGGAGGCCGACGCCGACGTCGTCGCCACGGCCATCGAGGACGACTTCGCCGGACGGATCTACGAGTCGCCGACAGAGGAGGGGTCCGACGCCGTCTACGTCCACGCCGGCGGAGCCTACGCCGCCGAGGTGCGGGACGGCGACGGGGAGATCGGCGCGTATCGGGTCAACCCGGACCCGAGCGCCGACACGGGGATCCGGATCGACAGACCGGAGACCGGCAAGGCGCCGCTCGCGGGGTTCATCGCCGACATCGCCGAGGAGACTCGGGCGTCTGTCGCGGCGGTCGGAGAGGAGAGCGACGACGGGGACGATGACGACGACGGCGACGACGATGACGACGACGGCGACGGCAACGGCGACACCACCGGCGGCGGAAACGCGACCGGCGGTCCGGCGAACGCGGTCACCGGGCTCGAGCGCGCGCTCGCGGCCGTCGTCGACGCCGCGGAACGAGCGAGAACCCGAGCCCGAGAGGGACACCCGGGAAACACCGACCGACAGCTCGAGGTTGTCGCCGAGCGGCTCCAACGGGTCACAGACCGGCTCGAGGCGGCCAGAAACGACCTGCCGCCCGGGCTCTCGAACGCGGCGAGCAGCCGGATAAAACAGGCCGACCGGCGCGCAGAACAGGCGCGAAACGCCGAGACGTTGTAGGGCTCAACGCTCCGGCGTGATGCCGTGTCCGGGCCCGGCGATCTCGTGGACCGGACCGTCGTCGAGATCGACGACGTCCGCGGCGAGCAGCCGGTTCCCGTCGAGATCGACGTACGAGAACGCGCCGCTGCCGGCGACGACGTGCGCGCTGGCGTGAATGCCGATCGCGCTCTCCAGCATACACCCGACCATGAGATCGAGGTCCGCACCCCTCGCGATCGCGGCGATGTCGGCGGCCGCCAGCGGCCCGGATTTCCCGAGTTTGACGTTGATCACGTCGGCCGCGTCGTTTCGGACGACCCGAACCGCGTCCTGTGGCGTGAACACCGCCTCGTCGGCCGCGACGGGAACGTCGACGCGGCGGCGGGCGTCCGCGAGCCCGGCGAGGTCGCTCGCCGGCACGGGTTGTTCGATCAGGTCTATCCGGACGTCTCGGTCGGCGAGTCGGTCGGCGAACCGCGCCGTCTCCTTCGGGGTCCAGCCCTGATTGGCGTCGACCGTTATCGGCGCGTCCGGCGCGACCGTCCCGACCGCGGCCACCCGCTCGACGTCGGCGGCGACGTCGGTGCCGGTCTTGATCTTGAGGTGTTCGTACCCTCGGTCGACGGCGGCCTGTGCTCGTTCGCCGGCGGTCTCGGGCGAGACGATGGGGATCGTCATGTCGGTCTCGACGGGCGACGGCGGGCCGCCGAACAGCTCCGAGAACGGTAGCTCGCGTTCCCGACAGAACGCGTCGAGGACGGCCGTCTCGACGGCGAACGTCGCCGATGCGGCGCCCGGAAACGTGTGTCGGAGGTCGTCGACGATGCGTCGGTAGTCGCCGACCGCGCGTCCCTCGACGACGTCGGCGGCCGCCCGGGCCGTCGCGACCGCCGCCTCCTGCGTCTCGCCGGTCACCGGCGGGAGCGGCGAGCCCTCGCCGTATCCCGTGATCCCCGCCTCCGTCTCGACGGTCACGAGCACGTTCGAGGCGGCGTGTTGAACGCCGAGCGAGATCTCGAACGGCTCCGACAACGGCAGGTCGAGCGGCTCGACGGCGACGTCGACGACGGAGCTCATCGCTCACCCTCGCTCGGCTCGGCGGGGGGCTTCGCCGGCGACGCCAGCGCGTCCCGAACCGCGTCGAGGAGGGCGTCGGCACCCCCGTCCTCGTACACGTTCGCCGCCGGCAGCCCGTGGCGGTCCCGCGCCGTCTCGGGGTCACCCCACGTCGAGATCGCGGCGACGACCGCGTCCGAGAGCTCCTCGATGAGCGCGGCCTCCGTGTCGACGCCGTCGACGGCGAACCGGTCGAAGTGCGTCCGGCCGACACGGTCCGGGTCGTCGGCGAGAACCACCGCGTCCGGCCAGGCGCCGTGGAGGATCCCGAGCGTGACACCGGAGTACGCCCGGTGGGTGAGCGACGCCTGTCCCTCGACGAAGACGAGGTCGGCGTCGGCGGCCACCGACGCCACCAGGTCTTCGACGACGCCGGCGGTGAAGTCGGCCGGCACCCGGTCGATGACCGCCCCGGCGTGAGCCCCCACCATGATCCCGGTCTGACCGGTCGCGACCCAGCCGGCGTTCAGCCCGGCGTCCCGCGCCGACCGGTACAGCTCGAACGTCGTGGTGCGTTTTCCGACCGCACAGTCGGTGCCGAGCGTGAGCACGACGTCGGCGTCGACGTCGTCGACCGAGCCGTCGCCGACGCGAAGCGCCTCTTCGGCGGGCGGTTTTCGCACGTCGAAGATCCGCGCGTCGTGAGCGGCCGCCAGGCTCGCCCACTCGTCGTCGTCGCCGAGAAAGACGTGGAGCCCGGAGACGATATCACAGCCGGCCCGCACGGCGTCTTCGATCTCGTCGACCCACGGATCGGGAAGTTGGCCTCCGGCGGGCGCGACGCCGATGACGAGCGCCTCGGCGTCGGGTGCGATATCGAGGGCGGCGGAGACCGACTCCACGATCGGGACGTCCGGTGTGCCGGGCTGACAGAGCACGTCGGCCGCCGTCTGGCCCGCGGTCGTCGAGTCGACCACGGCCCGGGCGTCGAACACCTCGCTGTGTGTGACGACCCCGTTCGCGGTCTTCCCGCCCGTCTTCCCGAACTCGCCCTCCGCGAGAACGACCGTGGGAACGGGCGCGTCGAAGGCGTTTCGAACGTTCATCGTCTGAGCCACGTACCGCCCTGTGTGACAAAACCCCACAGCCTTTCATGATGGGTTTCCGAGCCGCGCCCGATCCGGCTCGGTCCGGCGGCGGCTCAGTCGGTGCGGTAGCGCTCGACCGCCGCGTCGTCGAGAGTCACGCCGAGACCCGGCGCGTCCGGGACGGTGAACCGGTCTCCGGCGGGCGACCACGCCTCCGGCGCGTCGATCAGCGTCGACGCCGCGTGGACGTTCAACACGCCGGTCGGATAACTGACCGCCGGCGACGACGCCGCGAAGTGCGCGTTCGCGGCCGTGCCGACGCCGAGTTCGAGCATGCTCCCCATGAAACAGGGGAGTCCGTGGGCGTCCGCGACGGTCGCGACGTCGCGTGCGCGGGTGAGCCCGCCCGTCTTCGCGAGCTTGATGTTGACGAGGTCACAGGCGTCGCGGGCGGCGAGCGTGGCGACGTCCGCCGGCGAGAAGCAGGCCTCGTCCGCCAACACCGGGACGCCGGTCGCCTCCCGCACCCGCCGGAGCCCCGCGATGTCGTCGGAGGGGACGGGTTGTTCGACCAACACGAGCCCGTCGGCGTCGGCGTCGAGAAGCGGGACGCGACGCACCGCCTCGGCGGCCGACCACCCCTGGTTGGCGTCGACGCGAATCCGGGCGTCGGGCACCGCGTCCGCGATCGCCGCGATCGCCTCCCGCTCGGCCGGGAAGTCCGGACCGCCGACCTTCACTTTGAACGCCGTGAACCCGTCGTCGCGGGCCTCGACGGCCAGGTCGCGAACCTCCGCCGGGGGGCGGATCCCGATGGAGTAGTGCAAGTCGATCGCCGCCTCGCCGTCCGGAGCGCCGCCGAGCAGGTCGTACACCGGGAGGTCGCGCGTCTTTCCCAGCGCGTCGTACAACGCGACGTCGACGCCACAGAGCGGGAACGGCTCGTCGGAGAGCGCTCGCTCCGCCCGGTCGACGAGCCGGGGAATCCGGTCGAGCGACTCCCCCTCGAGACGCGGCGCGAGACGGTCGGCGATCAGGTCCACGACGGCCGACTGCGTCAGGCCGTGCGGCCACGTCGGGAGCGGCGCGACCTCGCCGAGACCCGTGACGCCGGCGTCGGTCTCGACGCGAACCAGCACGTGGTCGTACGACTCCGCCTCGCCGGCCGCGATCGAGAGGCTCGTCTCGTAGGCGGTTTCCGTCGGCACCGACACCGGCACCGTCTCGACGGCCGTCACGCGGGCGCTCATGCGCCGATCACGTCTCCGGGCCGCTCGCCGGTGTGGTCGCCGTCGCGCACGACGAACTCGCCGTTGACGAGCACGTGGTCGATGCCGGCGGGATACACGGCGGGGTCGAGAAAGTCGCCGGTCTCTGCGACGGTGTCGGGGTCGAACACCGTCAGGTCGGCGCGGGCGTCCCGTTTCACCACGCCGCGGTCGTCGAGCCCCAGCCGCGCGGCGGGCATGCCGGTCATCTTGTGGACGGCACGCTCGAGCGAGAGCACCTCCTCGTCGCGGGCGTAGTGGCCGAGCACGCGGGGGAACGTGCCGTAGTTGCGCGGGTGCGGCACCCCGTCTCCGAGCGGGCCGGTCGGCCGCAGCGAGGAGCCGTCGCTGCCGACCATGGTGAGGTCGTGCCGCATCACCGTTCGGACGTCCGTCTCGTCCATGCCGAAGCTGACGTGCATGGTCCGGTTTTCGTCTTCGAGCACGATGTCGAGAAGCATCTCGACCGGCGAGCGCTCCTCGCCGTCCCGGGACGCGAGCTCGGCAAGCGTCTTCCCCTCGTACGACTTCAGATCGGGGTTCTGGACGCCCGCGACGAGGACGCCGTCCCAGTCGGCCGTGCGACCCGATTTCACCTCCTCGCGGATGCGGGCGCGGGTCTCGGGATCGCGGAGTCGGTCGAGGAGCGCGTCGTCGCCGCCGTCGTGAGCCCAGTTGGGGAGGATCGCCCCGAGGCTCGTCGAGGAAGCGACGTACGGATACTGGTCACACTGCACGTCGATGCCCTCGCGGCGGCGGGCCAGCTCCATCCGGCGGAGGGTCGCTCGAACCAGCCCCCAGTTGTCGGGGCCGACGGCCTTGTGATGGGAGATCTGCACCGGAACGTCCGCCCGACGCCCGATCTCGATGGTTTCTCGCACGCTCGCCACGAGCTCGTCGCTCTCCGAGCGCATGTGCGTGGCGTAGAAGCCGCCGTGGTCGGCCGCCACTTCGGCGAGCGCCACCACCTCGTCGACGTCGGCGTACGAGCCCGGCGAGTAAAACAGCCCGGTGGAGAGTCCGACCGCGCCGTCCGCCATCGCCTCGGCGACGAGCGCCCGCATCTCGTCGAGTTCGTCGGGCGAGGGAGCACGGTCCTCGTAGCCGACGACGGCCGCGCGGACGTTGCCGTGTCCGACGAGCGACCCGACGTTGAGCGAGACGCCGTCCGACGCGAGGTACTCGAGGTAGCCGGCCATCGACTCCCACGCCGTGGGATCGACCGCGTCGTCGAGCCCCCTGCTCGCGAACCAGTCGTCGACGGAGCGGGACGCGGAGCCGTATCGCGGCGCCGCGCTCGTCCCACAGTTGCCGACGATCTCGAGTGTCACGCCCTGTCTGACCTTGCTGTGGGCGTCCCGGTTCGCCGGCAGGGTGAAATCCGAGTGGGTGTGGATGTCGATGAATCCCGGCGCGACGACGTCGCCGTCGAGGTCGACCTCGACGGCCCCGTCCGCGTCGACCGCGCCGACCGCGGCGATCCGGCCGTCGGCGATCGCGACGTCGCCGCGGTGCCACGGGGAGCCGGTGCCGTCCACGATTCGGCCGTTTCGCAGAATAGCGTCGTGTGTCATCGGACTAACGCCCGTGCGCAACTGATTAAACAGTACCCCTGCTCCGACCGAGGATATCGGTGGGTTCGGAAACAAAACGAGGGTCCTTGTTTCGAGCAGGCCTCCGGGTCACGAGAGAAGACCGAAGTACATCGCGACCAGCGAGTAGCCGAGCGTCACGAGGAGAAACGGCGTCTCAGCCACGTCGAAGCTGAGGTACACGAAGACGAACAACGGGTACGGCAGGACCAACAACACCGTCTCGGCGACGTACCACTGTCGTGGAGTGACGCCGAGGCGGTCTCGGATTCGGTCTCGAAGGATCTGATCGCGCATTTTTGGAGGCGGCCCGACCGGTTCCTCCTCGGCGTGTGAGGGGCCGGCGGCCTCGCCTCCCGGTCCATCCTCGTCCTCGCTCGACTGTCCTGGGAGTTCCCAGCCGGCGTACTCTTCTTGTCGGTCATCGGTCTCGTCTCTGCTCACAGCGTCACCTCCGTCGGCTCGATCGGAATGTCGAACCGGTAGTTGTTGTACACTTCCACGACGACGGTGCCGCGAAGCCTGACGGTGTCGCCTCGAGAAAGGGACCCACCCATCAGTCGCTCCGGAACCGAGACCGTCAGCGTCTCCGCTCCGGGGTCGACCGTTCGGTAGCCGTTGTACGGGGTGCTCGACCCACCGCGTCCCTCGTCGTGAGAGAGGTCGATGTTGACGTACTGAACGCGCAGCGGTCGGTTCATCGAGTTGTACACCCGTATCGATAACTCGAGTCCATCATCGAGTGCGACGTCGTCGACCGCCGCGGTCGAATCGTCTCGTTCGGCTACCGTCGCGTAGTTGCGCTCGGCCTCCGCAACGACGCCCACGGAAACGAGAGTGAAAAACAGCAACGACGCCGTCACGAGCAGGCGGGTGGTTCTCACTCTCCGACCCCTGCCTGCGGGCTTTCCCCCTGGTTCTCCGGTGTCTTTTCGACCGTTTGGGCCGGGAGGTCGTTTCGGTCGACGAGCGCGTAATCGCACTCGGCACACCGGCGTGCGCCCGCGAGCGACCGACCGCCACAACAGGTGACGTCTCGTTCTGTCGACTCGAACGCGGCGCCACAGTCAGGGCAGTTCGGTGTCCCGTAGCGGAGCAACGCGAGCATCGTCGACCGCTCGCGCTCTCCCCGCCCGTCCCAGTCCGGGAGCCGGTCGTCGAGGTACGCCGCACCGGCGACGTCGAGCGCCGCGACCGGCCGTGCTCCCCACTGACAGACGGTTCGTTCGGAATCGTCGAGAACGAACCAGCGTTCTCCGCCGCCGAGCCGACGGTTGACAGAAACCGTCGTCGCGTCGAACTCGGTCAACGCGGCGGTCTCTAACGCCTCGCGGTCGTCGACGTAGCTGCTCGCTCGTGCTTGTATCGTCGCGTTCGCCTCGGGAGTGAGAACGAGGTCCGTGTCGAGCACGCCGGCAGCAACGAGCGCGTCGGCTGCCGGTCGCTCCGCCACGGGGTCGTGCGTGCCGAACCACGACCGCACCGGCTGGGGAAGCCGTCGACCAAGGCGGGGCGTTCCGGGAACGAGGTACCCCCTGAGCCAGACGGCTGTGAGACCGACGACGACCGCCGGGAGCGCTGCCATCACGCCGGCGACGGTCGTCAGCACCGCTCCGCCGAGAAGAACGATACCGACGTTGAGGACAGTACACGGCCAGCAGCGGTTGGGGCCGGTGTACTGCGGGGCGCGAATTCGGAGTTGCACACCGTGTGGTGTGCCAGCGAAGAGCTAAAAACTTCGCCCGCCGGTTACAGCCGGGACCCCACACGGCCGCACGGCGGGCGAAAATTACAACAGCGGCGAGACGGAGACGCTCGTTATGGGATTACACGAGATTCTCCAAGCCGCCGAACAGGTCGGAAGCCACGACAGCGAGCGACGCGACGTGTTTCAAGAGGAGTTTGCCGCCTACGAGGCCGGAGAGACGACGGCGTTCGACGAGACACGCAGTGCGCTCCTCAAAGAGCGCGAGGCACTCGACAGGCTGGAGACCGAACTCGAAGACGAGGAATCGAACATCGAAGAAATCGTCGACAGTACGGAGTTTCTGACGGTAGAGCAAGCCGTCCGCCACCGAGAGGCGACGGTCGAAAAGCTCCGAGACCACAACGATCATCTCCGGACGTTCCACGACGCGATGACTACCGCACTCGACATCGTTGAAGCGAATCTCGACTCGCTAGAAGACGAGGGGCCGGAGGCGGTTGACGCTGATCCGGAGCCGAAGTTCGAACGCGCTCACGAGGCGCTCACCGCTCACAACGACGCTGTCGAGGGGTTGAGCACGAACATGACCATTCTCAACGCCTACCTGGTGTAGTAGCGCCCACTTTCTCGTGAAACCACGGCGACGCGAACGCATACTATCAGGGCGGTAGAGCGCGCCTCGTCCTGAATAATCGTGTACCTCTCATGAAAGGGGATAGTATTATATGAGATGGAGACACGTACCCGTGTGTATGTCTAGCAATAGACACAGCGAGGGGGAGAACAGGCGGGGATTCATGCGGAAGATGGGCGCGGCAGGCGCGGCGGTCGGCGCCGTCAGCATCGCCGGGTGTTCGAGTGAACCGGCAGGCGGCGGTAGCGGTGGCGGCGGCGGCGGAAGCGACACCGCGAAAGTTATCGAAGAAGACCTGCCCGAGGAACGGATGATGGACCCGGTCATCCACGTGAGCAACACGGAGCGCTACTACGCCGCGCGCTACCAGGCGAACGTCCTGGTCGACAGGCGGCTCAACGAGGAACTCGGCATCCCGGCAGAGGTCGACCCGATCGAGTTTACCGTGCTCAGAGAACGCGAAAGCAACGGCGATTTCGACCTCGTGACGTACAACTGGTGTGCGAACAACGGAGAGCCTGACAGCATCATCGTCAACCGGTTCCACAAGGACGGGAGCGCCAACTACGCGGGGTTCAACGACGAGCGGTACAACGAGGTCGCGATGGCACAGCGGCAGGAAACCGACAGGGAGGCGCGGCAGGAACTCATCTACGAGGCCCAGAACATCCTCGGCGAGAAACGCCCCGAGACGCAGTACCTCTACAACAAGAACACGTACGCGTTCAACTCCGACCGGTTCGAGGAGGACTCGACGGTCGTGGACGTCTCCGGAATGCGGAACATCTGGAACTACACCCAGATCGAGCCCAAAAACGAGGAGGGCAACACCATCGTCACCAACAACTGGGACCCGTCGGACCAGCTCAATCCGCTCCACATCAACGGAGTCGGCCCGAGCCGGAACTGGACGCCGACGCGGTTCATGCACGACTTCCTCGTCCGGGCAGATCCCGAACTCCAACCAGCAGGCTGGGCCGCGTCGGAATGGAACTGGTCGGACGACACCACGGTGACGTTCGAGCTGAAGGAGGGAATGACGTTCCACGACGGCGAACCCGTCACCGCCTCCGACGTGGTGTGGACGTTCGAGTTGATCATGGAGACGGAGCCGCCGGCGTACCTCAACAGCGTCGTCGAGGTCGTCGAGAGCGTCGAGGCCAACGGCGACCTGTCGGTGACGTTCAACCTCCAGGAGCCGTACGTGCCATTTATTCTCATCACCGCGGGAACGACGCCGATTCTTCCCGAGCACTACTGGACACAGCTCATGGAGGACACCGGCAACACGGACCAGCCGTGGAACATCAACATCAGCAACGACCAGCCGATCGTCGGCTCTGGCCCCTTCCAGTGGGGCGAGTGGGACCAGGGGTCGCGCTTCGAGATGCCGGCGTACAAAGACCACGCGTTCGCCGCGCCGAATATCGACGCGCGGATCCAGCGGCCGTTGTCGACGCGTGACGCGGAGATGCAGGCGATGATCAACGGCGATTACGACCTGCTCGACTACTGGTTCGGCGATCCACAGCAGCTCAAGGACACCAGCGACGAGCAGGACCACCTGACGTTCTTCTCCTCGCTCGACGACTGCCGGCAGTGTGCGTGGCTCAACAACCAGCGTCCGCCGTTCGACGACGTCGCAGTGCGCCAGGCGACGAACGCGGTGATCACCGCCGCTCAACAAACGATAATCAACGAGCTGTACGAGGGATTCGGACAACAGGCACGGACTCCGATCAATCCCTCGCTTAGCTTCTGGCACAACCCAGAAACGACCTACTTCGACGGCGGCACCGAGGCCGCCATCGAGATTCTCGCCGACGCCGGCTACGTCTGGGACGGCGACGGAAACCTCCACTACCCAGAAGGGAAGACCGGAAAGTAATTTTCGCCGAGCATTTCTCCACCGCCACACGAACTCTCATCGAAATAAATGGTCAACAAACGATACGTAACCCGACGCCTGTTGTTGATGGTGCTGTCATTGTTTACAGTCGTCACCATACTGTTCTTTCTCTTCCGCATGGTCCCTGGTGGCCCGATGGCAGCCATCACGAGTCCACGGATGAACGAGGCAGCACGACAGGCGGCTATCGAAGACTACGGTCTAAACGAACCGCTTTGGAAACAGTACGTCCTGTACATCTGGAACGTGTTGCAGTTGAACTTCGGCCAGTCGTTCTACTACGGGGAGTCCGTCCGGTCGCTCGTCGCTGACCGCTTCCTGAACACCATGAGTCTGATGGTGACGGCGTTCCTCATCTCGTACACCGTCGGCACCTACCTCGGCGCACAGCTCGGCTGGGTCAGGGGGACAACCAGGGAGCGATTCGGAATGCTCATCGTCCTCATCATCCGGTCGACGCCCGTCTTCTGGACGGGAATGATCGTCCTCTATCTGTTCTCGTTCCAACTCGATCTGTTCCCGTTGGGCGGGATGCGAGGGATGCAGGCGGACTACTCGACGGTCGGCGAGAAGTTCCTCAGCACCGACTTTCTGTATCATCTCGCCCTACCGGTGTTCACGCTGTGTACGTTCTACACCGGGCTGCCGCTTCTGTTGATGCGAAACAACCTGTTGGAAGTGCTCTCGGAGGACTACATCGACACGGCGCGCGCGAAGGGACTGACGGACCGACGAATCCTGCTCAGACACGCCGCGCGGAACGCGATTCTTCCGGTCGTGACGGCGTTCGCAATCGCGATTGGCTTCGCCGTCGGCGGACAAGTGCTCATCGAGACGGTGTACTCCTGGCCCGGGTTGGGACGGGAGATGGTGAAAGCGTCGCTCCGCAGCGACTACCCCGTCGCACAGGGTGCGTTCACGCTGCTCTCGATCATCGTGATCACGATGAACTTCTTCGCCGACCTGGCGTACTCGTATCTGGACCCACGGGTCCGTCTGGAGGAAAGCTGACATGAGCGAAGAAACCGCACAGATGCGCGATCCGCGGCAGAGGGAGACCAAACAGGGATGGCAGCGCTTCGTCCAGAACCTCAAACGGAGCACCATCGAACAGGGCCGCATCTTCGTGCGTTCGAAGATGGCGGTCGCCGGCCTGATCATCATTCTGTTTTACTTACTGATCGCGATCATCTCGCCGTACATCGTCCCGTACGCGCCGTACGAGCGGCTTTATATGGCCGACGGCTCGTGGGCTTCGCTACAACCGCCGTCGGCCGCCCATCCGCTCGGGACGACGGAGTCCGCTCACGACGTGCTCTCGCAGTTGTTGTTGGGAGCGCGCATCGCCATGTTCGTCGGCATACTCGGCGCGTTCATGGTCGCCGTTATCGGGACCACTCTCGGCGTCGTCGCCGGCTACTACGGCGGCTGGGTCGACGAGATAATCATGCGGGTCGTAGACGTGCTCTACGGCCTGCCGTTCATTCCGTTCGTCATCGTTCTCGTGACGGTGTTGGGCGCGAGCGTCTGGAACATCATCCTCGGTATCGCGTTGTTGTACTGGCTCTCGACCGCACGGGTGATACGCTCAGAGGTGCTTACCTTGCGCGAACGGCCGTACGTGGAGGCCGCTCAAGCCGCCGGCGCGAGTGACTTCCGCATCATGGCCGTCCACATTCTCCCGAACGTCATCCCGTTATCCGCGTTGTACGCCGCGATCGCGGTTGGCTACTCGATCGTCGCACAGGCGAGTATTGCGTTCCTCGGCTTCGGTGACCCGACGGTTCCCTCGTGGGGTGTGATGCTTCAGCGCGCGTTCGTCACCCAGGCGTTCGGCACCGCATGGTGGTGGGTCATCCCGCCGGGCGTGTCGATCACCCTCGTCGTCACGGGCGCGTATCTCGTTGGTCGTGGCTACGAGGAGGTCGTCAACCCGCAGCTCCAAGAAAAATAATGAAACAAGCAACCGCAGACTTCGAATTTGACGACGACGCACCGTTGCTCGACGTGACCGACGTGGAAGTTGTATACGAGACGAGCGCCGGGGATCTGACGGCGGTCGATCACATCAGCTTCTCCGTCGACGAGAACGAGATATTCGGACTCGTCGGCGAATCCGGCTGTGGCAAGAGCACGGTCGCACAGGCGATACTCGGTCTGCTCCCGTCCAACGGGCGTATAAACGCCGGCTCGATCAAATACCGCGGCGTCGAGATGACTGAACTGAAAAAGCGTGAACTCGACGCGTTACGCTGGGAGCATCTCTCGCTCATCAGCCAGGGCGCGATGAACGCTCTCAACCCGGTTCACCGGATCTCCAGTCAGATCGTCGAAGCCATCCAAGCACATCGCGACGTGTCGACCGACGAGGCACGCGAGCGCGCCGCCGAGTTGTTCGAGACGGTTGGATTAGATCCCGAGCGAATGGATGACTATCCACACCAGTTCTCCGGCGGGATGAAACAACGAGCGTACATCGCGATGTCGCTGGCGCTGGATCCCGACCTCATCATCGCCGACGAGCCGACGACGGCGCTCGACGTCATCGTACAAGACCAGATTCTGAAGCGATTGAAGGAGCTCCGAGATGAGCTGAATATCTCGGTTATCATCATCTCTCACGACATCAGCGTCATTGCGGAGACGTGTAACCGCCTCGGCGTAATGTACTCGGGAAAGCTGATGGAGTACGGCGACCTCCGAGACATCTTCGCGAATCCGTTTAACCCGTACACGCTCGGGATGCAAAACGCGTTCCCGACGCTTCGAGGCGACCAGTCAGATCTCATCAGTATTCCGGGAAGTCCGCCGGATATCGCCGACCTGCCGGACGGCTGTCGGTTTATGAAGCGGTGTCCGTTCGCCACCGAAGAATGTGAGAACGCTCATCCGCCGCTAGAAGAAGTCGCTGACGACCACTACTCTGCGTGTTACCATCACGAGCGGATCGAAAGCATGCGGGCCGAAGCAAAACAACGTTCCACCTGGCAAACAGCACGGGACGACAACGCCACCATCGCCGCGGAGGGGACCGATGACTGATAGCCAAGCGGAGTATATCATGGAATGTTCGGGGTTGAAAAAATACTTCAGCTCCCAACAGGGGCTGCTCGACAGCCTCATCGGCAACGAACAACACGTGAAGGCTGTCGACGGTATCGATCTCCAGATCGAGCAGGGTGAGATCGTCGGGCTGGCCGGAGAATCTGGCTGTGGGAAGACGACCGCTGGCAAGACGCTTATTCGATTGCTCGAGCCCAGCGACGGCACCATCCGGTTCCGTGGCGAGGACGTGACCGAAATTTCTGGCGCGGAACTCCAGCGGTTCCGACGCGACGTCCAGATCATCTTTCAGGATCCCTTCGAGAGTCTCAACCCGCGGATGAAGGTGTACGACACGGTTGTCGAGCCGCTGAAAATCCACGGCATCGGCGACGCCGAGGAGCGCTACGCGCGAGTTATCGAGGCACTCGAACGCGCTGAGCTCACACCGCCGGAGACGTGGCTGGAGAACTATCCTCATCAGCTGTCAGGCGGGGAGAAACAACGCGTCGCCATCGCGCGAGCGTTGGTGCTGGAACCGGATTTCCTGTTGGCCGACGAGCCGGTGTCGATGCTCGACGTGAGCATCCGGGCGGGTGTGTTGAACCTGCTTCAGCGGCTCAACGAGGAGATGGGGCTCACCATCCTGTTCATCAGCCACGACCTCTCTCTGCTTCGGCAGGTGTGTGACCGCATCGGTATCATGTATCTGGGCCGCATCATCGAGTTCGGCGAGACAGAGACGGTGATACAGGAGCCGGTACACCCGTACTCGAAGGCGCTGCTCGGGGCGGCGCCGGAGCCAGACCCGTTCCGGGAGCGAGAACACGTCGAGATACGTGGCTCCATTCCGGACCCGATCAATCTCCCGACCGGGTGCCGGTTCAAAGATCGCTGCCCCGAGCGGGAAGCCATCTGTGACCACATCGATCCGCCGCTGTTGAGTATCCGCGACAACGAGCGGCGCGTCGCCTGTCACGCCTACTACGAAGACGAGGACGTAACGGAGTTCGAACAGGAACTGCGGGCGATTGACGACGTGCCCGAGGACGCGAAAACCGATCCTCACCGCCGTGTTGAACTCGAGGAGGAGGAGGGCGACGGCGTGTCGGAAGGGCTTGCCGACTGACGTGGCGGGCACCACGGCAGCAGCCAGCGCGGTGGCGTGGGTCGTCCGCGGCCGGCGCGGCAGCGTCCTCGCAGCGCTGTTAGTCGGAATAACCACCGGCTGCTGGGTCGCGTACGTGCTCATCTACCCCGTTTCGTCCCTTCCGCTTCACAAGTACACGCTCGTCGGCGTCGTCGGGCTTGGATTCTACGTCGACTACTACGCCGAGTCAATGTTCGACCGACTGATGACCGTCTTCGGTGGGTCTCTCGTCGCGTTCGTGACCGGCTTCGCCGGCTACGCGTTCCCCGCGCTCGTCGGCTGGTACAACGATCCTGCGGTACAACGAGGCATCTATCTGTCGGGGCTCCGGGACGCGTTCTTGTTCACCCTGCTAGCGATAACGCTCCTGACTTTGGGAACGTTCGGAAGCTACGTCCTGCGGAACACGTACGAGGAGGTCACCCGATAACGCCAGGTGTGATCGTGAGAGTGGAGTTCGAACTCGTCGAGGGCCGCGTCAGGAAGCCCTCTCGTCGGTGAACGGCCCGGCGTAGCCGCACTCGACGTGAGTCACGGAGGGTGCCGTGAGTTGGAGGCCCCAACCGGCCTGCCGGCAGCAGAGGACGCAGCGAGTCTACGCCCAGTCGGGGTAGTCGTCGTCTGTCATGTCGTCGAGCGGGAACTGCGGCCGGCGAATGCGGTCGAACTCGAAGTTTCGGGGATCCATGCTACAAAGGCCGATGCTGTTGATCGGAATAACCTCGCTGGACATGGGCTCATAATCCGCCCGAAAGTGGTTCATGCTTTTGACCACCAGTGTGTCCAGCCGCTCGGGCTGGATGCCCGCATGACGCCAGATTTCGGCGTCGAGAGGCTGAAGTCGGTTTTCCGTCAACAGAACACTCACGCCGTCGTCGTGGCCGCAGTTCATGTGGACCGTCCGTCCGAGGTGGTTCTCGCTGCCGGTCCCCATCGGGCCGGTGTTGTGAAACTCACCGTCGGTGATCGCTTTCACGTAGCCGTCGAGTTCCGTTATCGGCTCGCCGTGTCTGTCGTCGGTTTTTCCTCCGAGGTCGACGGTCACCCGCTCGCCGACGCCCGCCTCGACGCAGGTGTCGACCACGTCGGGGTCGCGCATGATGGCGAAGCCGGCGTTCGTCGCCCCTTGGTCGAGCAGTTCTCGAAGCACGGTCGTCCCGTCGGCGGCGCCGCCGCCGCCGGGGTTGTCGCCGACGTCGGCCAACACGATCGGTCCGTCATCGTCTTCGAGGTCGGTCGCGTGGTCTATCGCCGTCGCGACCGCCTCTTCGGGGTCAGGGTAGTCGGCGACGAAGTCGTCTCTGCGCTCCCAGATGTGTTCGGCCATCTCTCGAGAGACGTCCGTGGCGGTCTCGGCGTTCGTGGCGACGACCGGCACCGAGCAGCCGGCCGAAGGGACGTCGGCCTGGTGGAACCCCGGAAACACGTTCACCTTGATCACGTCGTCGCGCTGCTCGTACTCTCTGGCGAGCGCCATCACCTCGGCCATCGGCCCCTCGCGCGTGTTCTGTGTGGGGCCCATCGCGAGCACCGGCGGCCGTTCGATGTGCATCGCCGGGTCGAGCTCGCCGCGCATCGTCCGCGCGAGAAACCGCATCGCGCGGCGGCCGGTGTCGCCGGTGTCCGTGTGCGGGTACTCCTCGTAGGCGACGAGGATGTCCGCCTCCCGCACGAGCTGGTCCGTGATGTTGCCGTGGAGGTCGAGCGTCACGGCGATCGGAACGTCCGGGCCCACGCGGTCGCGGACCGACGCCACGAGCGGTCCCTCGCCGTCGTCCATCCCTTCGGGGACCATCGCTCCGTGGAGACAGAGACAGACGCCGTCGAGCTCGTCGGCGTGGTCGGCGACCCCGTCGAGAATCTGGTCCGTGTAGAACTGGTACGCCTCCGCGGCGACGACGCCGCTCGGCGTGGCCGACGCGGAGACGGTGTAGCGGAGGTCGATCCCCGCGGCGTCGGCGGCGTCGATGGCGCCGCCCTCGTTGGTGTTGGTTCCGCGCATCCGGTCGGGGATCTCCTCGCCGACGTACTCGCGTCGCTCCTGAAACAACGGCCGGCCGGTCGTGCCGTCGGCGAACGTGTTCGTCTCGTGTGAGAAGCCGCCCAGCAGCACGGTTTCGTCCGTCATGCGGAGCCGTTCCGCCCATCACGGCTTAAGATCGGCCCCTATCATGTTCAGTGGGCGCCAGCGGCGGGACGGGACCCACGACTCCGCGAGGAGCGGACGGAGGCCGTCTCACGCCTCGTCGGGCCGTTCAGTCGCCTGTGCGACCGCCGCGTTCAACAGCACGTTCACGCCCGTCACGACGTCCGACCACTCGGTGAACTCGGCTTCGGTGTGGCTGACGCCGTCGACGCTGGGAACGAAGATCATCCCGGTGGGGCAGATCCGGTTGAGGTAGCTCGCGTCGTGGCCCGCGCCGCTGACGAGCCGGGTGGCGTCCGCGTCGAGCGCGTCGGCGGCGTCGGCGACCGTCTCGATCACGCCGTCGTCGAACGACTGGGATTCGATCCGCATGATCACCTCGTGTTCGGCCGCGATCCCCTCGCGCGCCGCGGCGTGGTCGATCTCCTCGCGAACCCGGTCGGCCGCCCGGTCGACGGCGGCGTCGTCGTACGACCGGAGGTCGACGGTGAACTCCACGCGTTCCGGGATCACGTTGATCGCGTTCGGCGAGACGTCGACCGAGCCGACGGTGCCGACGAGGTCGGCGCTTTCTGTTCCGGCGATGCGCCGGACCGCCTCGATCACGTCGCCCGTCGCGACCAGTGCGTCGTTGCGGAGGTCCATCGGCGTCGGCCCGGCGTGGTCCGCGCTGCCGGTGAACGCGGCGTCGAACCAGACGAAGCCGTAGACGCCCTCAACGACGCCGACGCTGAGACCGGCGTCTACGAGCGTCGGTCCCTGCTCGACGTGGAGCTCGAGGTAACAGTGGAGGTCTCGGGGTTCACACGGCGTCTCCCCGCGGTAGCCGATGCGTTCGAGCTCCTCGCCGAAGACGCGTCCCCCCGTGTCCTCGAGCGAGTGGGCGAACGCCGTGTCGAACTTGCCCGCGAACACCCCGCTGCCCAGCATGTCGGGCTGAAAGCGGACGCCCTCCTCGTTGCTCCACGAGACCACCTCGATCGGGCGTTCCGTCTCGACGCCGGCGTCGTTGAGCGTCTCGACGACCTCGAGACCGCCGAGCACGCCGATGACGCCGTCGTAGCGGCCGCCGTTGTACTGGCTGTCGACGTGCGAGCCGAGCAACACCGGCGGGAGGTCGTCGTCGCGTCCGGCGCGCCGCCCGAAGATGTTGCCCATCTCGTCGACGCGGACCGCGAGTCCGGCGGTCTCGAACCAGTCGACCAGCGTGTCGCGCGCTCGCGCGTTCGCCTCGGAGAGCGACGGCCTGTTCACGCCGCCGCGTTCCGTCGCGCCGATCTCGTTGAACCGGTCGAACCGGTCTCTGAGCCGCTCGCCGGATATCGTTCGTGGCATTACAGAAGGGAGAGGCGGGGGGCGTTTTAGTTCCACGCCTTCCACGATGGGGTGTCGCCGCCGGAGGCGGTTCTGGTCTGGCCGCCGGGCGGGGCGGCGTCCGTGGAGACGGCCGGCAGGGCGCTCACCGTTCCGGACCGACCTCGGCCCGAACGGCTACGACTCTTTGTACTCGTTGACGACCGCCTGCATCATCTCCTTGCCGTCGCCGAACAACATGTACGCGTTGTCCTGGGCGAAAAGCGGGTTCGGGATGCCCGAAAAGCCCGGGCTCAGGCTCCGTTTGTTCACCACGACGGTGCCGGCCTCGCCGACGTTCAACACCGGCATCCCGGCGATCGGGCTGGAATCGTCCTCGTTGGCGCGCGGGTTCACCACGTCGTTGGCGCCGGTGACGATGACGACGTCGGTCTGTGAGAACGTCGGGTTGATTTCTTCGAGCTCTCGCATCTGCTCGTACGGCACGTCGGCCTCCGCGAGAAGCACGTTCATGTGGCCGGGCATGCGGCCTGCGACCGGGTGAATGCCGAACTCGACGTCGACGCCGTCGGCGTCGAGCATGTCCGCGAGCTCGGCGACGGCGTGTTGTGCCTGTGCGACCGCCATCCCGTAGCCGGGGACGATGACGACGCGGTCTGCGGTGTCGAGTAACATCTCGAGCTCCTCCGGAGAGGTCTCGGTGATGTTCCCCTCGTAGATGTCCTCCATCTCCTCGGTGGCGGCTTCCTCGCCGAATCCGCCGAAGAGCACGTTGGCGAGCGAGCGGTTCATCGACTCACACATGATGACGGTGAGGATGAGCCCGGCCGCGCCGACGAGCGTGCCGGCGATGATGAGCGCGGTGTTGTCCAACACGAAGCCGGTGCCGGCGGCGGCCAGCCCGGAGTAGGCGTTCAACAACGCGATGACGACCGGCATGTCGGCGCCGCCGATCGGGATCACGAGCAGCACGCCGAGCACGGAGGCCGTACCGACGAGAATCCAGTACGTCGGCACCATCTCTCCGCGAAGGACCGCCGGGAGAGCGTCGGGCTGAACGACGAGCAGAATCCCCGAGAACACGGCGAGAGCCAACACCAGGACCTTGACCGCCTGCTCGCCGGTGTACCGGATCGCAGAGCCCGTGATCACGCCGTGGAGCTTGCCGGCGGCGACCGTGCTCCCGAACAACGTGACCGCGCCGATGATGCCCGACGCCGCCGCGGCGACGGCCATCTCCGTCGGGAACGCGCCGCCGTTTTCGGCCTGATACTGGACGAGTTCGGCGCCGGCGACAAGCGCCGACGCGCCGCCGCCGAAGCCGTTGAAGACGCCGACCAGCTGTGGCATCTGTGTCATCTCGACCCGCATCGCGAGCCCGGAGCCGACGAGACCGCCGACAACGAGACCGGCGATCAACACGACCGGCGAGAGCAGCTCGAACCAGAGCACCGTCACCGCGACGGCGACGAACATCCCGGCCGCGGAGATGAGGTTCCCCCTGACGGCGGTGCGGGGGTGGGTCATGTCTCGCAGTCCCTGGATGAACAACACGGCGGCAGCGAGGTACGCGAGCCGGAGCATCGACTCGGGAAGCACGCTGAGCATCACCGACCACCTCCGCCCTGGAAGTCGGTGAGCATGAAGTGGCTCACCAGGTAGCCGCCGACGACGTTGATCGTCGCCATGACGACCGCCAGAAAGCCGAGCACGGTCGCGAGGGTCGTCGACCCCGACCCCGCGACGACGACGGCGCCGACGAGCGTGATGCCCGTGATCGCGTTGGCGCCCGACATCAGCGGAGTGTGGAGCGTCGCCGGGATCTTCGTGATCACGGAGTAGCCGAGAAACGCCGCCAGGACGAACAACGTCAGGTTGGTGATGAGATCAGGCATCGGTCTCGGCCTCCGTCTCGTCGTCGGCCGGCTCCTCCGCGTCGCGCTCGGCGGGGTGGACCCACTGGACCGCGCCGTCGTGGGTGAGCATCGTCGACTCGACGACCTCGTCGTCCGTCTCGAGTCGCCGCTCGTCGTCGAACATGTTCTGGATGAAGTTGTACACGTTGTTGGAGTACAGCTGGCTGGCGTGGCGAGCGACGGTCGCCGGGAGGTTCGTCGGCCCGTAGATCTCGACGCCGTCGTGGTCGATCGTCTCGTCGGGGACGGTGAGCTCGCAGTTGCCCCCGGTGGCCGCAGAGAGGTCGACGATGACCGACCCCGGCTCCATGCCCGCGACCATCTCTTCTGTCACCAGCTCGGGCGCCGGCTTGCCGGGGATGGCAGCCGTCGTGATGACGACGTCGGACTCGCCGACGACGCGGGTGAGCTCTTTGCGTTGCTGGCGGTAGAACTCCTCGTCCATCTCGCGTGCGTACCCCTCGTCGTCGCCCGACCCTTCGGTCTCGAGGTCGAGTTCGACGAAGTCGGCACCGAGGCTCTGGACCTCCTCGCGGGCCTCGAGACGAATGTCGTAGGCCCGGACCGACGCGCCGAGCCGTTCGGCGGTCGCGATCGCCTGGAGCCCGGCCACGCCGGCGCCGATGACGAACACCTCGGCGGGCTGGACCGTGCCGGCGGCGGTCATCTGCAGCGGAAACAGCTTCGGGAGGCGCTCGGCCGCGACGATCGTCGACTTGTAGCCGCCGATGCTCGACATCGACGACAACGCGTCCATGCTCTGTGCCCGGCTGATCCGGGGCATCAGCTCCAGCGCGAACGCGGTGACGCCTCGGTCGGCGAGAACCTCGAGCTCGTCGTCGAGGTCGTACGGGCCGAGCAGGCCGACGACCGTCTGGCCGGATCGATACGAGTCGAGGTCGGCGGCGGCCGTGCCGCCGAGGCCGTTGACGCGGACGACGAGGTCCGACCGCTCGAACACGTCCGCCTGGTCGGCGACGACCGTACAGCCGGCCTCGCGGTACGCCTCGTCGGACCAGTCGGCGGCGTCACCCGCCCCCGAGCGGACACACACGTCGAACCCCTCCTCGACGAGGTCGGCGGCGACCGGGGGAACGAGCGCGACGCGGGTTTCGTCCGGATCGGTCTCTGCCGGTACCCCGACGATCACGGAACGAAACACCCCCCGTTTCTCGGCTCCGAAGAAGGGAGACGGCAGCGATCAGTTCGCGCTGCCGGGCGCGAAGACGGGTCGGCCCGGCCGCGGTTCGAGTGCCCCGAATCGTGAGATGTGTGACGTAGTGTCATTGGAGCTGAGCGGCTCGCAAAGTGAGAAGGGTGCGGGCCGTCATATCTCCTTCGACAACATCACCTCGTCGACGTACTCGTCGTCGAGCTTGTAGTGATTCTCGCGGACGGCTTCGGCCTCCCAGCCGTGGCGTTCGAGAAACTCGATCGCTCCCTCGTTCGAAGAGGGGACGCTGTTGTACAGCTTCTCGAAGCCGTTTTCGGCCGCCCACTCGACGCCGCGTTCCAAGAGCCGAGTGCCGATCCCCCGTCCCTGGTAGCTTTCGACGACGCCGACGGTCAACTCGGCGGTGTGTGCGAGCTTTTCGACGGTCGGCGCGTTGATGTGGATCCAGCCGATCACGTCGCCGTGGACGGTGGCAACGAAGAAGACGCGCTTTTCGACGTCGTTGTGCCGCAGGAGGACGTCTTCGCTCTCGACGACGTCCGCGACGGTCTCGGCCTCGATGTACCGCTGATCCGAGAGCGCCTCGCGGATCGCGCCGACGAGCCCGGAGAGGTCGTCCTGTTGGGCCTGTCTGATCGTTACCTCAAGATCGTCGTCGAGCGAGAAGCGCTCCGACTCGTCCTCGAAGGCGATCCGTAGCTCGTCGTCTGCGGTGCGGGTGACGATCCCGTCGCGCCGGAGCACGGCGACGTGATGGCCGAACGCCTCCGGGTCCATGTCCAGCGAGCGGCGGGCCGTCTCGTAGTCGATCGTTCCCGCCCGCTCGATGCGGTCGTACACGTCCCTGCGGTCGCGGTTGTTGAATGTGATCTCGTCTGAGAACAGCATGCTCACGATTAACACAGATGATTATATAAGTATGTCCCCGATCGAAAACGTCCCCGTCCGCGAGACCCGTCGCCGAGACCGACGGAGCGCCCGTCGCGGTCGGCGTCTCGGCGGTGGATGGAAAAGTATAGAACACCGACTCCACCACGAGTATATAAGCAGATGTCTCAGGAGGCTTACGACCACACCGCGGTCGAGGATCGGTGGCAGGAGGCGTGGGCGGACGCCGCCGTGTACCGCACGCCGGACGACGTCGACGACCCGACGTACGTTCTCGGGATGTACCCGTATCCGTCCGGAAAGCTCCACATGGGCCACGTCCGCAACTACACGATCACGGACGCGTACGCCCGCTTCCGCCGGATGTGTGGCGACGAGGTGCTCCACCCGATGGGGTGGGACGCGTTCGGCCTCCCCGCCGAGAACGCCGCCAAGGAGCGCGACACCAACCCCCGCGACTGGACGATGGACTGCATCGACACCATGCGGAGCCAGATGCGGTCGATGGGGTTCGGCTACGACTGGGACCGAGAAATCACCACCTGTACGCCGGCGTACTACCGCTGGAACCAGTGGCTGTTCCGCCGGTTCCACGAGGCGGGGCTCGTCGAGCGCCGCGACGCCGAGGTCAACTGGTGTCCCTCGTGTGAGACGGTGCTGGCCGACGAGCAGGTCGAGGGCGACGACGAGCTGTGCTGGCGGTGTGACACCGCCGTCGAGGCCCGCGAGCTGGACCAGTGGTTCTTGAAGATCACCGAGTACGCCGACGAGCTGTTGGAGGCCATCGACGAGCTCGAGGGATGGCCCAACTCGGTCCGACAGATGCAACGCAACTGGATCGGCCGCCAGCACGGAACGACGCTGACGTTCGACGTGAGCGAGCCGGACGGCGGATCTGACGCGGCCGGCGAGGAGACCGAGCCGCGGGAGTACGGCGCCGTCGAGGCGTTCACGACGCGCGTCGACACCGTCTGCGGTGCCACCTTCTTCGCGCTCGCGCCCGACCACCCGATCAGCGAGGCGCTGGCCGCCGAGGACGACGCCGTCCACGAGTTCGTTCACCACGAGGCCGACCCTGACGGCGACGAGCCGAACGGGGTGGAGACGGGGCTGACGGCCACGAACCCCGTCACCGGCGAGGAGCTGCCGGTGTTCGTCGCCGACTTCGTCCTCTCGGACGTCGGGACGGGAGCGTTGATGGGCGTTCCCGGACACGACGAGCGCGACCACGCGTTCGCCGCCAAGATGGGCGTCGACATCGAGCCGGTGATCGCCCCGACGCCGGACGACTGGGACGGCGAGTCGGTGCCCGACGCCCCCGACGTGAGCGAGGCGGCGTTCACCGACGACGGGGTGCTCGTCAACTCCGGCGAGTACGACGGCCTCGACAGCGAGACGGCCCGCGAGCGGCTCACCGCGGCGATCGAGACCGCAGAACAGAGCGTCCAGTACCAGCTGCGCGACTGGGGGATCTCCCGCCAGCGCTACTGGGGGACGCCGATTCCGGTCGTCCACTGTGACGACTGCGGGCCCGTGTTGGTGCCCGAGTCCGACCTGCCGGTCGAGCTGCCCGAGTTCGTCAACACCACCGGCAACCCGCTCGACGCCGCCACGGAGTGGAAACAGACCGCCTGCCCGGCGTGTGGCGAGCCCGCCGTCCGCGAGACGGACACGATGGACACCTTCGTCGACTCCTCGTGGTACTTCCTGCGATACGTCTCGCCGGACCTCGCGGACGCCCCGTTCGACCGCGACCGCGCGAACGACTGGATGCCGGTCGACCAGTACGTCGGCGGCATCGAACACGCCGTGATGCACCTGTTGTACTCGCGGTTTTTCACCAAGGTGTTGGCCGACCACGAGGGGCTCGACCACCGCGAGCCGTTCACCAACCTGCTCGCACAGGGGATGGTCCAGCTGGACGGCGAGAAGATGTCGAAATCCACGGGGAACGTGGTCTCGCCACAACGGATCGTCGACGAGTACGGCGCGGACACCGCCCGCCTGTTCATGTTGCAGGCGGCCCAGCCCGAGCGCGACTTCGACTGGTCCGAGGAGGGCGTGCGGTCGACACACCGGTTTCTGGCGCGGCTGACCGACCTCGTCGAGGAGTACGTCGCCGGCGACGCCGCGACCGACGCCGACCGCGCGACGGTCGACGACTACGTCGCCGACGAGATCGACGCCGCCGTCGCCATCGCCGGCGCGGAGTACGACGACCTCACGTTCAACGTCGCGCTGCGCGAGGCGCAGGCGCTCGTGAACACGCTCCGGAGCTACCGCGAGTACGCCGACCCTCACCCGGAGGTGTACGAGCGAGGGCTCGACGTCGCGGTTCGGCTGCTCGCGCCGGTCACGCCACACCTCGCCGAGGAGCTGTGGGAGACGCTCGGCCGCGACGGGTTCGTGGTCGCGGCCGACTGGCCGGCCGCGACCGTCGACCGCGAGACGGTCGAGCGCCGCCGGCGGCTGGTGGAGAACACCCGCGAGGACGTCCGTGACATCGTCGAGGTCGCCGGCATCGACGATCCCGAGCGGATCGACGTCGTCGTCGCCCCCGACTGGAAGTACGACGCGCTCGCGATCGCCGCCGACAGCGACGCGGACAACCTGATCGGCGAGCTGATGGCCGAAGACCACATCCGCGAGCAGGGCGACGCCGCCGCCGCCTACGGACAGGACCTCCAGGCGGAACGCGAGGCGCTCTCGAAGACGCTCTCGGGCGACGAGGAGTACGCGGCGTTGCGGGCGGCCGCCTGGCTGATCGAACGCGAGTTCGACGCGCCGGTCGCCGTCGAACGCGCCGCCGACGCGGACCCGGACACCGCCGCACAGGCGGCGCCGGGGCGGCCCGCGATCGACATCGTCGAGTGAGCCGCGGGCGCGTCGCAGGCGACCCCGGAAGGGCTTAGTCGCCCGCGCCGTCGTGTCCCGTATGGACGGCACAGAAAGGGACGATCCGGTCTCAGACGCCGACGACCCGTACGCGCCCGCGAGCGCGGCGCTCGACGGCGACGGCTTCGAGCGCGACCCGGTTCGGACCGCCGCCCGCCTCGACGCGGCCGACCCGCTCTCGGCGGTCGCCGACCGGTTTTCGCTGCCGGACGACCGGTTGTACATGGACGGCAACTCGCTCGGCCCGCCGAGCGACGCGGCGCTCGCGAGTCTCGACCGCGTCGTCGACGAGTGGCGAGAACTGTTGATCGGCGGCTGGACCGACGCCGACCCGCCGTGGTTCGGCGTCGGCGAGCGGCTGGGGGCGGCGCTCGCGCCGCTCGTGGGTGCGAGCGAGTCGGAGGTGGTGGCGAGCAACTCGATCACGGTGAACATCCACACGCTCGTCGGGACGTTTCTCGACGAACTCCTCGCCGGAAACGGCCCCGACCGGGCCGGTCACGCGGCCGCCGACGGAACCTGGGGGCCTGAGGGCGGAGCCGACGTCGCCCCCGCGGTGTTGGTGAACGAACTCGACTTCCCGTCGGACCACTACGCGATCCGCGCACAGCTGCGCCAGCGGGGGATCGACCCCGACGAGAAGCTGCGGGTCGTCGAGAGTCAGGACGGGCGGACGATCGACCCGGCGGACATCGAGGCGGCGCTCGAGACCCACGACGACGTCGGCATCGTCTTCATGCCGACCGCGTTGTACCGGTCGGGCCAGCTGTTCGACGTCGAACGGATCACGCGGGCGGCTCACGACGCCGGCGCGTACGCGGGGTTCGACGCCGCCCACTCGGTCGGAGCGGTGCCACACGCGTTCGGCGACGCCGGGGTCGATTTCGCGGTCTGGTGCACGTACAAGTACCTCAACGCCGGGCCGGGCTCGATCGGCGCGTTGTTCGTCGCCGAGCGTCACCACGGCCTGACGCCCGCACTCGCCGGGTGGTGGGGCCACGAGAAGGCGACGCAGTTCGAGATGCGGGCGACGTACACGCCCGCGGACTCGGCGGGCGCGTGGCAGATCGGCACGCCGCCGCTGCTCGCGGCCGCGCCGCTCGAGGGATCGATCGAGACGCTGCGGGCGGCGGGGCTCGAACGCCTGCGCGCGAAGTCGCTCGCGCTCACCGACTTTCTGATCGCGCTCGTCGACGAGCGTCTCCCGGCGGTCGACGTCGGCACTCCCAGAAGCCACGACGCCCGCGGCGGCCACGTCGCCGTCGAACACCCCGAGGCCGCGCGGCTGAGCAAGGCGTTGAGAGACCGTGGCGTCGTCGTCGACTTCCGCCCGCCCGACGTGGTGCGGGTGTGTCCGGCCGCCCCCTACACCGCCTTCGCGGACGTGCTCGAGGTGGTCGACCGGATCGAGGCGATTCTCGCCGCCGACGCACACCGGGAGTACGCGACCGAGGACGGCGGCGTGACCTGAGAACGAGGCTCCTCGACGACCGCCCCGTCGGACGACGAGACCGTGCTTCGCGTCGTGTTGCCCGCCGCCGATCACCCCAGTCCGACACAGAACGCGATCGGATCGGCGTAGCGTCGCCGGCGATGCCGTCGGTCGCAGACCGGTGGCCGTCGGCGACCTCGTTCAGTCGTCGGTGGCCGGCTCCTCGGCGTCTGCGCGCGGGAGTTCGACGGTGAACCGGGCGCCGCCCTCCTCGGCGTCGTCGACCCACACCGCGCCGCCGTACCGCTCGACGAGCGTCCGAACGAGGTAGAGTCCGAGGCCGGTGCCGTCGCTGTCCAGCCCGCAGATTCCCTCCTCGAAGATGGCTTCTTTCTCCGCGTCGGGCACGCCGGGGCCGTTGTCGGCGACGCTCACGCGGATCCGGTCTGAGAGCGCCGTCGTCGCGACGCGGATCGAGGGAACGTCGGCGTCGGTGTGGGCCACGGCGTTTCCTAACAGGTTCCGGAAGACGGAGTCGAGCATGTCGTCCGCCAGGACCGGCCGCTCGTCCGACTCGCCCGCCCGGACGACGCGAACGGGCCGGTCGCCAGATTGAACGGCCTCGATCTGTCGGGTGAGCACCGGCGTCAACGGGACCGGAGACGGGTCCGGCTCCGTCCGCACGAGTAAGTCGGTCACCTCTCTGGCGGAGGTGGTGATCTCGATCGCCTCCGCGGCCGAGAGCCGGATCGCATCTATCAGTCGGGTCTCCTCGCCGTCGAGGCGGTCCGCCAACAGCTCCGCGCTGCCGGTGATGACCTGAAGCGCGTTGCGGATGTCGTGACGGACGATCTGGTTGAGCACGGTCAGGCTGTCGCGCTGTTCTTCCAACCGGCTCTCGTACCGCCGCAGCGGCGTGACGTCGCGTGCGTACCCCAAGACGGCGTTCTGGTCGGTTCCGGCGACCGTGTACGGTATCTTCGTCGTCCGGAGCAGGCGGGTCTCGCCGTCGGCCGTCGTCAGTTTCTCTTCGGGTATCTCGACCGGCTCGTCGGAGTCGAGCACCCGTTTGTCGTCCGCGCGGAAGTGGACCGACTGGTCGCCGTCGGGGATGATCTCCGATTCAAGGGTGCCCTCGGTTTCGGCCACCGTCAGCCCGTACGCGTCGGCGGTCGCCTCGTTGGCGAGCAGGTACCTCCCGTCGGCGTCCTTCGCGAAGATCGGGTCGGGAACGAGGTCGATGACCTGTCGCAGCTCGTTTCGGGCGCGTTCTAACGCGGCCTCCTGTCGTTTCTGCGCGTCGATGTCGAGGTGGATTCCGACCGCTCGTTTCGGCGCGCCCTCGGCGTCGTACTCGACGACCTTTCCGGCGTCGCGGATCCACGTCCACTCGCCGGCGGCGGTCCGCATCCGGTGTTCACAGTCGTACAGCTCGGTCTCGCCGGCGACGTGTGCCTCGAGCTGTGCTTCGACGCGAGGGAGATCCGCCGGGTGGACGCGCGTCTCCCACGCGTCGAGGTGGGGATCGATCTCGTCGGGCGAGAGGCCGAGCATCGTCGCCCACCGGTCGTTGAACGTCACCTCGTCGGTCGTCATATCCCAGTCCCAGACGCCGAGGTTCGCTCCCGTGACCGCGAGGTCGAGCCGTTCGCGAAGCTGGTCGAGCTCGCGCTCGCGTCGGCAGCGCTCGGTGATGTCTTTGTTCGTACAAACCAGGCTGCCATCGTCGAGCAGCGACAACGACATGTCCTGGCGGACGACGCTGCCGTCGCGGCGCCGCCCCGTCGTCTCGCCGCGCCACGCCCCGTCGCGGCGGAGCCGTGGAAACGCCTCGCGTTCGATCCGAGCCTGTTCTGCGGGGCCGTACAGCCGTCGCCAGGTGTCGCCGAGCAGCTCGTCCGGCTCGAAGTCGAAGACGGCGGCGTGTGCCTGGTTCATGTAGACGTATTCTTCATCCGGGTTGAGAACCGCGATGCCGTCGATCGCCGCGTCCGCGGCCTCCGCCAGGCGTGCGGCGTCGTCGTCCGGGACCGGCGAGACGGTCACCGTCAGCCGACCCGCGGACGGATGCGCGGCGGCGCGAACCCACCGCTTTGAGACCGTATCGTAGGCGCGAAACGACGCCGACACCCCCGTCTCCGCCGCCTCCCGGAGCTGCGCGGAGAACGCGGGTCCAAAACGGTCTCGCAGGTGGTCTCGGACCGGATCGCCGAGCGAGACCGGATCCGTCGTCGAGAACAACTCCGCCGCGGCCGGGTTACAGAAGGCGAGCGCGGCCGCCTCGTCGAGCGCAAACATCGGGTCGGTGACGCGGCCGAGAACCGCTCGTGCCGACGTCTCCGGAGCGAACTGCCCGCCGTCGCTCATCGCGTGAGACCCCACATGATCGAGAGGACGCGGGAGCCACACTTGAGTACGTCGCACCGAGTTTCACCGGTGATACTCGGGCGGCACTGCGGGTCGGCGTCGGCGCCGGGCCGCGAGGGATAGCTTCAGGATGCTCGAGTATGGAGTCAGGGTATGTCACAGCCCGAGTATCAGCGCGTCGACTCCCCGGACGCCTCGACCGTCTTCGAGTATCACGACCTCACGCCGCCGACGACGGCCGACGTCTACCGGGCGCGGCGGACGCTCCGTGATCACCTCCCGGAGACGCCGCTCGTCAGAAGCGAGTGGCTGTCACGCGAGTACGACGCCGACGTGTACCTGAAACGCGAGGACACCCTCCCGACTGGGTCGTTCAAGATCCGCGGCGTGGCGACCGTTCTGGCCGAGCTAGACGAGGCGTTCCGGGATCAGGGGGTCGTGACGGCGAGCACCGGCAACTACGGCCGCGCCCTCGCACAGGCTGCCCGCTGGTTCGACACCGAGGCGGTCGTCGCCGTCCCCGAGGGGACCGGCCAGAATCGGATCGACGGAATCGAGCGTCTCGGCGGCCGCATCAAGGTCGTCGGCGACGACTACGACGACTCCGCGGAGTGGGCCGCCGACCTCGCCGCCGATGAGGGGTACCGATACGTCCATCCCGGGAACGAGCGGCTGGTGATGGCCGGCACCGGAACCGCCGGCCTCGAGATCGCCGAGGCGCTGCCCGAGGTCGACGTGGTTCTCGGCCCGGTCGGGGCCGGCAGCATCGGCGCCGGATACCCCCTGTCGGTCGGGAGCGTCACCGACGCCGACGTGATCGGCGTCCAGGCCGCCAGCGTGGACGCCGCCTATCAGGCCTGGCGGACGGGCGAGCTCACCCCCCAAGACGAGGCGAACACCTTCGCCGACGGGATCGCCGCGCGGGTTCCGTACGCCCTGCCGGTGAGGGTGATGCGCGAGCAGCTAGACGAGATGTACACCGTCAGCGAGGAGGCGATCGTGGAGACGGTCGCCGCGATGTTCAGCGAAGAACGCATCATGATGGAGGGAGCGTGTGCGCCGCCGTTCGCCATCTTGGACGAGCTGCGCGACGAACTCGCGGGCAAGACCGTCGCGATTCCCGTCACCGGCCGAAACCTCCCGGCGTCGAAGGTCGAGCAGGTGATGGCGCTTCAGTGACGAGACGGGACGGGTACCGCCGGCCGAAACGGCGCTCCGGGCGGCGGGGCTGCGGGCGGATCCGACGGGTCGAAGGACGGCTCCGCCGCTGACGAGCGCGGAGACCGCTCGCACAGCGACGGGCTTAATCGCCCGAACGCCCAACGTCCGACGATGTCGGAGCCGTCGGGAATGAACGCGTTCACTCACCTCGGAGCGGACCTCAGAGAGGCGCTTTCCGACCGCGGGTTCACCACGCCGACGGAGCCACAACGGAAGGCCATCCCGCCGCTTTCGGCCGGACAGAACGCGCTCGTGTTGGCCCCGACGGGCACCGGAAAGACGGAGACCGCGATGTTGCCCGTCTTCGACGCGATACACGACGCGCGGGCGTCGCCCGGCGACGAGCCGCGAGCGGGCATCTCCGCGCTCTACATCACGCCGCTTCGCGCGCTCAACCGCGACATGATGGACCGGCTGGAGTGGTGGGGCGACCGGCTCGACGTCGAGGTCGCGGTGCGTCACGGCGACACCACCCAGTACGAGCGGTCGAAACAGGCGGACGACCCGCCGGACGTGCTCATCACCACGCCGGAGAGCCTTCAGGCGATCCTGACGGGCTCGAAGATGCGCGAGGGGCTCGCCGACGTCGCACACGTCGTCGTCGACGAGGTACACGAGCTGGCGTCGGCAAAGCGGGGAGCCCAGCTCACCGTGGGGCTCGAACGCCTCCGGCGGGTCGCGGGACCGTTCCAGCGGATCGGGCTGAGCGCCACGGTGGGATCGCCCGAAGAGGTGGGGCGATTCCTGGTCGGCTGTGGTCGCCGCGACCCGGACCGGCCCGGCGACCGGACGTTCGAAACCGTCGAGGTCGCCGCCGGAGCGCGGACCGACGTGCGGGTGCTCGACCCGAAGATCACGGACCGCGACTCGCGGCTCGCCGGCGAGCTCGCGGTCGACGAGACCACCGCCAGCCACGTTCGCGCGATCCGCGAGACGGTCCGAGAACACGAGTCGACGCTGATCTTCGTCAACACGCGGCAAACCGCGGAGGCGCTCGGCTCGCGGTTCAAAACGCTCGCCGAGCGCGAGCGAGCGGACGGCGACGACCCGGTCACGATCGAGATCCACCACGGCTCGCTCTCGAAGGAGGTGCGCGTCGACGTCGAGGACCGGTTCAAGTCGGGCGCGGTCGACGGGCTCGTCTGCACGTCGTCGATGGAGCTCGGCATCGACGTGGGGCGGGTCGACCACGTGGTTCAGTACGGGAGTCCCCGCGAGGTCGCCCGACTGCTCCAACGGATCGGGCGGGCTGGCCACCGGCGAGACCTGGTGTCCGAGGGGACCGTCGTGACTCAGGGCGGCGACGACACGCTGGAGGCGATGGCGATCGCCCGGCGGGCCGGCGAAGGGCTCGTCGAGCCCGCCGCGATCCACCACGGCAGCCTGGACACGGTGGCCAACCAGATCGTCGGTGTCGTGATGGACGACGGCGAGGTCCACGCGCGGGAGGCGTACGCGACGGTCACGAGCGCGTATCCCTTCCGCGACCTCTCTGAGCCGGCGTTTCAGGAGGTCGTTCGCGAGCTCGACGGGAACCGCCTGGTGTGGCTCGACGAGGAGTCCGACACGCTCGAGAAGTCGGGCGGCACCTGGCAGTACTTCTACGCCAACCTCTCGATGATCCCCGACGAGTCGACGTACGAGGTGTACGACATGTCCTCGCGGCGAGGGATCGGAACGCTCGACGAGCGGTTCGTCGTCAACTTCGCCGGGCCGGGCGAGACGTTCATCCAGCGCGGCGAGATGTGGCGAATCACGGAGGTCGACGAGGAGGACGAGCGCGTCGAGGTCACGCCGATCGAAGACCCCGCCGGAGAGGTGCCGTCGTGGATCGGCCAGGAGATTCCCGTTCCCCGACCCGTCGCCGAGGAGGTCGGCCGGCTTCGCGGCGAGGTCGCCGAGGCGCTCGACGCGGGCGCGACGCCGGAGGCGGTCGCCGGCGACCTGGCCGACCGGTATCCGGCCGACGAGCGGACGATCGCGGCGGCGATCGAGACGGTCGCCGACCACGTCGAGGCCGGCCATCCCGTCCCCACCGACGAGCGGGTCGTGATCGAGGCCAGCGCGCGGACGGTCGCGGTCAACGCGGCGTTCGGCCACGCGGTAAACGAGACGCTCGCGCGCCTGCTCGCCGCGCTCGTCGGCCAACGCACGGGGTCGTCGGTGGGGATGGACGTCGACCCGTACCGGATCGAGTTCGAGGTGCCGACCGGGGTCACGCCGGGGACGTTCCGCGAGGTGCTCGAGACGACCGACCCGGCGGGGGTGGAGGCGTATCTCGAGATCGCGTTGAAAAACTCCGACGCGTTGAAGTTCACCCTCGCGCAGGTCGCAGCGAAGTTCGGGTCGGTCAAACGCTACCGAGAGGGTCGCGGGCGGTTCGGCGGCGACCGCCTGCTCGCCGCCTTAGACGGGACGCCCGTCTACGAGGAGGCGCTTCGTGAGGTGTTTCACGCCGACCTCGCGGTCGAGTCGACCGCGACGGTGCTCGACCGCATCCAGTCGGCCGCGATCGGGCTCGCGACCGCCCGAGAACGAACGCCGCTCGGAACCGCCGGCCGGTCGGCCGGCACGGAGTTTCTCGTGCCCGAAAACGCCGACGCCGACGTGATCGAGACGGTGCGTGAACGCATCCGAAACGACCGCGTGATCCTGTTTTGTCTCCACTGCACGGAGTGGGACCGAACCACCACGGTCCGGCGGGTCCGCGACCAGCCGGAGTGTCCCGAGTGCGGCTCGACGCGGATCGCCTCGTTGAACCCGTGGGACGACGAGACGCTCGCCGCGGTCCGGGCCGCACAGAAGGACGACGAACAGGAGCGGCGCACCGAGCGCGCCCATCGGGCCGCGAGCCTGGTCCAGACCCACGGGAAGCGCGCGGTGATCGCGATGGCCGCCCGCGGCGTCGGGCCGCACAACGCCGCCCGGATCATCAACAAACTGCGCGAAGACGAGGCGGAGTTCTACCGCGACGTGTTGCGACAGGAGCGCGAGTACGCCCGAACACAGTCGTTTTGGGACTGACGGCGCCGGCGACGGCGGCGTCCGCCGCTTCCCGAACGATGATGCTGCTTCCCCGGCAGCGTAGTAGCATGACGAGCATACCGCCGGAGGCGATCGGAAACGCGTACACCGACACGGCCGGATGGGAACTGTTGACCGAACTCTCGGACCTCGACGACAGAATGCCCGGTCACGAGGGCGAGGCCCGCGGGGCGGACGCGATCGCCGAGGCGTTCGAGACGGCCGGACTCGCGGACGTCACCCAGACGCCGTTTTCGATTCCGGGCTGGTGGCGCGAGGACGCGTCGTTAGCGGTCGCGTACGGCGACCGAACGAGCACGTTCGACGGCACCCACGAGCTGGTCGCGCTGCCGGGGAGCCCCTCGGGCGAGGTGACCGGCGAGGTCGTCGACATGGGGTACGGACTCCCGGAGGACTTCGAGGACGTCGACCTCTCCGGATCGATCGCGATGGCGTCGAGTCTGACGCCAGACGAGTACGGACGCTGGGTCCACCGCGGCGAGAAGTACAGCTACGCCGCCGAGTCGGGCGCCGAGGCGTTTCTGTTCTACAACCACATCGAGGGGGCGCTGCCGCCGACCGGCAGCATCGGCGACACCGACGGCCCGGGCCCGATCCCCGCGGTGGGACTCAGCAAGGAGGTCGGCACCCGGCTCAGTCGTCACTGCGACGCGACCGACGGAGACGGAGGAGTCGAGGCCACCCTGTCGGTCGAGACCCGAACCGGACCGGCGAGTTCGGTCACCGTCGAGGGCGTCGTCGGGCCGGACACCGACGAGGAGGTGTTGTACACCGCCCACGTCGACGCCCACGACGTCGGCACCGGATCGAACGACAACGGATTCGGGTCGGCGCTGGTCGTCGGCGTCGCCCGGATCCTCGCGGCGGTCGAGTCGGAGCTGGAAACCCGCGTGCGGCTCGTCGTCTTCGGCGCCGAAGAAACCGGGCTCTACGGCTCGTACCACTGGGCACAGACGCACGACCTCGACCGCGTGAAGTGTGTGGTGAACGTCGACGGCGCCGGCTACTCGCGAAACCTCGTGGTGTATCCGCACGGGTTCGACGCGATCGGCGAGGCGTTCGAGGAGGTGAGCGACGAGTTCGGCGTGCCGGTCGACGTCGAGGACGGCCTCCGGCCACACAGCGACCACTGGCCGTTCGTCCAGCGCGGCGTCGCCGCGGCGCAGGGCCGCACGCGGTCCGAGGAGAGCGGCCGCGGCTGGGGGCACACCCACGGCGACACGCTCGACAAACTCGACAAGCGCGACCTGCGTGACGTGTCGGTGTTGTGTGCCGCCGGCGTCGCCAAGCTCGCCGAGGCCGACCGCCCCGTCGAGAACCGGGCTGCCGACGCGATCAGAGACCAGACGATCGACGAGGGGTACGACGTCGGGATGAAAGCGACCGGCTCCTGGCCGTGGGGCGACGACCGGTCGTGGCCCTGGGCGGACGACTGAGACGATCCGGCGGAGACGGGAGCACGGATTATATGCGTGCCGTGTGATGTTCCGTCAATGGTCGATGTCAACCGGGTCAGAGCCCGCGCGAAGGTGACGTTCGGGCTGTCGGTGTTGGCGGCGGCGGCCGCCGTCGGGTGGTTCTGGTATCAGGACACCGCGGCGACGGGACTGGTGCTGGCCGTGTTGTTCGTGGTCGGCGGCTACTGGGAGTATCGCCGTCGGCTCGCCGACGCGAGACGGGCAGCACAGGCGGAGTCGAACGTCGACGAGCGGGACCGCAGGTGACGGACGAACGGCGCGGAGTAGAGACGGGCCCTAGTCGGTAGCGCCGCCTTGGGGAGCGGCGTCGGCCTCGGCGTATGGGTCGAACTCCTCGGCGCTCTCGTACAGGTGACACGCGACGTCGCGGTCGTCGTCGATGTCCGACTTCGCCTCGAGCGGCGGCGAGACGGTGTCACAGACGTCGCCGATGTACTCCTCACACCGGTTCTTGAACCGACAACCGGTCGGGATGTTGATCGCGTCGCCGACCTCGCCTTTCAGTTCGACGCGCTCGCGGCCCGTGCCGGGATCCGGCACCGGAACCGCGTCGATGAGCGACCGCGTGTACGGGTGTTTCGGGTCCGTGACGATATCCTCTGTCGGCCCCTTCTCCACCATGGTCCCCATGTACATGATGGCGATCCGGTCGCACATGTGTCTGAGAAGCGAGAGGTCGTGGCTGATGTAGACGACCGACAGGCCGAACTCGTCGGTCATGCGCTCGAGAAGCGACAACACGCCCGCACGGAGGCTCACGTCCAGCATCGAGACGGGCTCGTCGGCGACGATGAAGTCCGGGTCGATGACCAGCGCCCGCGCGATCGCGAGCCGTTGCCGCTGTCCGCCGGAGAGCTCGTGTGGATACTGGTCGAAGAACTGGTCGGCGGGCAGAAGCTCGGCGAACTCGAGCGCGCGGCGGACCTTCGCGCGCTGGTTCGGCACGTCGTGGATCCGGAGCGGCTCGGCGACGGTGTCGTACACCGTCATCCGCGGGTTGAGGCTCTCGAACGGGTCCTGGAAGATCATCTGTGCGTTCTGCCGGAAGCTGGCGAGCTCGGCGCCGGACTTGTCGGCGATATCCTCGCCGTCGTAGTAGATGCTGCCGTCCGTCGGGTCGTACAGCTTCGCGAGACACATTCCGGTCGTGGTTTTTCCACAGCCGGACTCGCCGGCGATGCCGAACGTCTCGCCCTCTCGGAGCCGGAAGGAGACGCCGTCGACCGCGTGGACCCGGTCGGCCGCCTGGCCGCGGATCCGGTTCATCACGTCGTTCACCAGCCCGCTTTCGACGTCGAAGTACTTTTTCAGGTTCTCGACCTCGATGAGCGTGTCGTCAGTCATCGGCCACCTCCTCGGCGTTCTTCCACGTGCGCGCCTCGTTGGCCACCGGGCGAAGCTCGGCGTCGACTCTGTCGACGTGGTGACAGTACGAGCGCAAGTCGCCGTTGACCACCGCCGGCGGCTCGACCTCGCGGCACTCGTCCGTCGCCATCGGACACCGCTCGGCGAACCGACAGCCGTCGGGCGGGTTCTGGAGATCCGGCGGATGGCCGCTGATGCTGACGAGGTCTTGTTCGGACTTCTGAATGTTCGGGAACGCGCTCTTCAGCCCGATGGTGTACGGGTGATACGGGTTGTTGAAGATGTCCGCGGCCGGCCCCTCCTCGGCGACGTGTCCCGCGTACATCACCACCACGCGGTCACACGTCTCCGCGACGACCGCGACGTCGTGTGTGATCACCATCATCGACGACTGGACCTCGTCTTGGATGCTGCTGATCCGTTTGAGGATCTGGTCTTGCATGATCACGTCGAGCGCGGTCGTCGGCTCGTCGGCCAGGATGAGCGAGGGTTCGAGCACGAGCGCCATCGCGATCATGGCCCGCTGGCGCATCCCGCCGGAGAACTGGTGTGGATAATCCGTCTGTCGCTCGACGTCGAGCCCGACGAGTTCGAACATCTCGTCGATGCGGTCTTGAGCCGCGGTTCGGCCCATGTCGGGCTTGTGGGTGTCGATCGCCTCCAGGATCTGTTCTCTGATTGTGTACACCGGATCGAGGGCGTTCATCGCCGACTGGGCGATCATCGAGATCTCGGCCCACCGGAGCTTTCGGCGGCGCTTCTCGGGGAGTTCCGTGAGGTCTTCTCCCTCGAAGAGGATCTCGCCGCCGTTGATGTAGCCGTTTTTCGGGAGGATACCGATGATCGCCTTCGCGAGGGTGCTTTTTCCACAGCCGGATTCCCCGACGATGCCGAGGTTTTCTCCCTTCTCGATCTCGAAGCTCACGCCGTCGACGGCCTTGACCGAGCCGTGTTCGGTCTCGTAGTAGACTTCCAGATCGTTCACTTCGAGCATTGCCATCAGAACGCACCTCGATGTGTCATGGATATCATGTGCCTGCTTGGAGTTCCGGATTCACGATCTCCTCGTAGCCGCGGCCGATCAGGAAGCCGCTGATCACGACGAGGGCGATACAGATGCCCGGCGGCATGAACCACCACCACGTCCCCTCGGTCATCGCGCTGTACACCCGGGCGTTCTGGAGCATCACGCCCCACGAGACGCTCTCGGGGTCGCCCAGACCCAGGAAGGAGACGCCCGCCTCGGTCAGGATCGCCCACGCGATCGCGAACGCGCCGTAGAGGAACGCCATCGGCAGGATGTTGGGAGCGATGTGTCTGGAGATGATCCGCCAGTTGCTCGCTCCCGACACCTTCGCGGCTTTCACGAACGAGCGCTCGCGCAGCGAGAGAACCTGCGACCGGATCACCCGTGCGGAGGTGCGCCACTGGAGAATGACGAACGCGAAGATGATGCTGTCGAGCCCCGGACCGAGCAGCGTGACCAACACGATGGCGGTCGGCAAAAGCGGGAGCCCGTAGACGAAGTCCACGAGCCGCATCAGGAAGTCGTCGACGTAGCCGCCGTAGTAGCCGGCCGTCAGCCCGACCATCGTGCCGATGCCGACGGTCATGAACGCCGCGACGATGCCGACGATGAGCGCCGGCCGCGCGCCGTAGATCAGCTGGCTCAGAATGCCGTATCCCTCGGCCGTCGTCCCGAGGACGTAGCCGCCTTCGCCGCCGAGGAACGACGGTTCGAGCCACCGCGCGATCAGAACGTCGTTGCGGTACAGCCGCTCGGTCGGGTTGTGCGGCGCGAGGTACGGCGCCAACAGGGCGATGCTCGCGAACGTCGCGAGAACCGCCATCGCGGCGACGACGAGCCCGTCGTCGGTGAGCAGCCCCCACTGTTCGGAGAGCGTCTCCTTCCAGAGCCGGACGTTCCGTTGCCAGGCGCTGAACTCGTCGTCCGATTCGTACTCGTCGAGTTCCGCGAATATGGATTGTTTCTTTTGACTCATTGTTAATCGTACGTGACTCTCGGGTCTAAGACGCCGTACATGAGGTCCGCGAAGAAGTTCATTATCACGACGGCGAGTGCCAACACCAGGAACGTCCCCTGTGCGACCGGGAAGTCCCGCCGCAACACCGCCCGGATCATCTCACGACCGATGCCGGGCCAGCCGAAGACGGTCTCGATGAGAACGCTCCCCCCGACGGCGTAGCCGACGGCGATAGCGGCGGCGGTGAGCACCGGCAACATCGCGTTGCGGGCCGCGTGTTTGAACATGATCGCTCCCTCGGAGAGCCCCTTCGCCCGGCAGATCTCGATGAAGTCCTCCGAGAGGGTTTCGAGCATGCTGTTTCGCATGATCAACAACGGGTATCCCATGTAGTAGAACGCGAGGACCGACGCGGGGCCGATCAGGTGATACAGGAAGTCGAGCGAGAGCACCGTGTCGAGGAACCCGCTCGGGTTCGTCCCCATGCTCCGCATCCCGCTCAGCGGGAGCAGTCCGAGCTGCGCGCCGAAGAGCCAGACGACCATGATGCCGACCCAGAACGTCGGGAAGCTCCGGCCGATGAGCGCGCCGAAGACGGTCGTCTTCTCGAACCGGCTGCCCCGGTACCAGCCGGTGAGCACGCCGAGCGTAATCCCGATGATGTACGCGATGACGAACGCCGACAACATCAACACGAGCGTGTTCGGCAGGAACGTCATGATTACCTCGCTCACCTGCGCGTTCGTGTTGAACGACCGACCGAGGTCGAACGTCGCGAGGTTCTGAACGTAGCGAACGTACTGTACCCACAACGGATCGTTCAGCCCGTAGCTGTCGATGATTCGTCTCCGGACCTCCGGCGTCATCTGCGGGGAGATGATGTACGAGGTGGGGTCACCGGGCATCAGCCGGAAGAGCATGAACAACGCCGTGGCCACTGCCCAGAGAGTTACGACCAGCTGAAACGTCCGTCGAACGAAAAATTCGGTTTTTCCCATTGTTGTGGTGCTACTGAGCCGGGGTCACTCGGGGAAGTGGACCATCCCGTCCTCGTCGAAGACGTACCCCGCGTCTTCGAGGACGCCTCTCGCCGCTTCGAGGCTGTTCTCCGGTTGATACGCCGGAACGTCCGGGTTGCTGTACGAGCCGAACGACTCGCCGATGAGGTTGTACCCCTGCTCGGCGAAGCCGTACAGGAGCTGGTCGTTGACGGCCTGTTTCGGCACCGCGTTGACGATCGCCTGTCTGACGGCCTTGTCTCCGAGTCCGTCCTGACGGGTGTTCTGGCTGATGTGCCACCAGCCGTCGCCGGCGGTACTCTGGACAGATATCTGGTCGTTCTGTTGGTTCTGGCTCAGCTGCCGGCCAATCCGGCTGAACGGCAGGTAGTTGAGTTCGCCATCGTTCAGCAGCGACCAGACGGTCGACGACTCCGGGATGATCCGCCAGATGCGGCGGTCGAAGTTGACCGGGTTGAAGTGGTCGTCGTAGCTCACGAGACCCAGTTCGCTGCCCTGGTCCCAGTAGTCGTACTGGAGCGGACCGCTCCCGACCGGCTCGGGGTTCGACATGTTGGCCGGGTCCTGACGGTCCTGCCAGATGTGCTGGGGCACGATGGGAATCTGGTTCGAGAACGTCGTGTGAACCGGCCCGAGGTTGCTGTTGAAGTTGACCGTGACGTCCTGGCCGTCGACCTCGACGGAGTCGATCAGCTCCCACTGCGTCGAGTACAGCGGAATCTGGTTCTCCTTGATGTACTCGAGCGTGAACTGGACATCCTCCGGGGTGACGTCCTCGCCGTCGTGCCACTGGTGGCCTTCCCGAATCGTGTATCGCACGCTGTCGGCGCTTGGACGGCCCCAGTCGGTCGCGAGACTCAGGTCGGCGTCCGGCTCAAGGTCGCCGTTGACGCGCACCAGCTTGTCGTACATCATCTCGAACTGGTGGATGAGCTTCGTCTCGTTGTTGTACCCGAGCACGTTCAGCGTGCCGAGGGTCTCAGACCAGACGCCACGAAGCTCGCCGTGGTCGGCCGTCACCTCGATGTTCGTCATCGGCTCCATGTGGTAGTAGCCGGCGAGGTGGTCGGTGAAGCCCTCGACCTGGTTGTTGTTGTACGCGATCAGGTTCGGCATCTGAACGATCGGGTGCATCGGGACGTCCTCGGCGAGGACCTCCTGAATCTCGTAGAGAATCTCCTCCCGCTCGCTCCGTTCGGCGGCCTCGAGCTGTTCGAACAGGAGCGGGTCCAGATCCTGGTTCTCGTAGCCGGTGAAGTTGCCGCCGCCCGGGTCGGTGTTCGACGAGTGGAACTGCTCGGGCATCCGGGTGCCCGGATACACGCCGAGACCGCGGTTCCACGTCGTCAGCCCGTAGTCGAACTCCTGGGTCGCTCGGGTGTACAACGTCCCCCACTCGAACACCTCGACGCTGACGTCGATGCCCAGCTCGTTCAGCTGGCTGCCGATGAGGTTGATCGCATCGTGACGCGCCGCGTTGTAGTTCGCCGGGTTGTTGAGGTACGTGTACTGGGGGAGCTGATCGCCCATCGACTCCATCTCCTCGGACGACTCGTCGTCCGACGAGCTCTCCTCGGTGTCGTTCCCGTCGGTGTCCCCCCCGCCCTCGCCGCCGCCACCGCCTTGGCAGCCGGCCAGCGCCGTCATTCCGACGGTCGAGCCGGCGGCTGTCGCTTTAAGGAATTTGCGTCTTCTCAAAGCTGAGTCGTTGTCTGGCATGCGCGTTTGACGACTGGATAATCACACATAAAAGTATTTTGTTATGCGAAAAGATAATCGTGTTTATTCAGAGACGTGATCCCTGCCGGGAGACGTTCGTACTGACGGTTCTGCGGTCAGTCGGTCGACGCACTCCCGCTGGACGTCGGCGAACAGGCCGGGAGTTCACATACGTTTAAATATGTGTTCTGGCGGCTACCGGTGCGACTCGAACGACGTCGTCAGCCGCGCCGACGGCGCGGTCGCGGCGAACGGCAGCCGCGACCGGTGTTTCTCACACGTGCCGGTGAGCGTGCGGCGGGTCGTCCCCAGCGCGTCGATCGACAGGAGGTCAGACAGGGCGATCGACAACACGCCGTCCCGTATCAGCGCGTCGCGGTCGCCATCCGAGAGCGTATACCCCTCGCGTATCGGGAACCGGATCGCCTGTGCCGTCGATTCCGCGTCGAACTCCGACGGCGTCGAGTCGGCGATGTCTTTGGCGTACAACACGCTCGGCGGCATCGCGCTCGCACGCTTCGTCCGCGTCGCCTCGTTTTCCAGCCGCGGCTCGCCGAACCGAACGACCTCGATGTCGGCGCCGTCGCGCAGGGCCGACACGGAGCGGTCGCCGGCGTCCATCTCCAGGTGCCGCGCGTGGATACGCGGCGGGTCGTCGTAGCCGAGACTCGGGATCAGGTGTCCCGCCGGGAACGCGTCTTCCTCGATGGCCCCGGGCCTGTCGTACAGGCGGTCGACCGCGACGCCGTCGGCGACCAGCGAGACCGACTGCGTCGGCGTCGCCTCGGCGTCGTACGCCCGAGCGGCCCACGACCCCGCCGGGATCGTGTCGTCGATACACACCGGGTCGCCGGCGACCCGGTCGCCCCCGGCGACCGGGCTCGAGCCGATGTACGCCGAGTCGAGTTCGAGGTAGTGAGAAAGCTGGTGGATCAGCGAGCCGGTCGCGAGCGGACGGAGGACGACGTCTCTGCGGCCCGCCGGGTCGGCCGTCGTCCGCTCGCGGCCGGCGATGTCGCGAGCGCTCGCGGCGAGCGAGTCGAGCCGGTCGGGGAGCGCCCGAAGGACACAGCCGTCGGTCGTCCCGTCGTGACGGCGGAGCTTCGCGCCGTCGGCGAGCGCGACCACCGTCTCGATCGACGACCGGTCGAGCGTCGTGTCGACCGCCGAGTCCGTCGTCGTCGTGACGACGCTGTCGACGCGTTCGCCGCGGTACGACGCGCGAACGCGGTCGACGTCGAGACCGTCGAGCGGCCCGTCGAGCGCCTCGCGAATCCGTCGAGCCGCGTCGTCCGCGGGGAGGTCGACCGGCGGTGTCTCGGTGCTCGTCCAGCCGGGATGCGTCGCCCGGTGGACGCGCCCGCGGTCGTACCGCGCCGGCGCCGACTGGTCGAGCAGCCGCGCCGAGCGCACCGACCGCTCGATGAGGTCCTCGATGTGGTCGTCGTCGAGCTCCGACGTGTACCGGTAGTCGGCGGCCCCGTCCACGAACACCCGCCACCAGACGCCGGCGGTGGTCATGTCGACGGTGCTCCGGACGGTCGTCGCCGAGACGATCGCCTCCGAGATGTCACGCGAGACGCCACCGACCTCCGCGTAGGCGACGTCCGAGACCGATTCGAGCCGCGAGAGGACGTCCTCGACGTGCTCGATGAGATCGTACTCCATCTGTCGTGGTTCTGTCGTCGAGCGGAATATAACTACTTGTCCCCGTTTTTCTCCGGCGGACCGGCCGCTCGTTATCCGGCGGTCGACACGAGGACCGACGAGACGGCGACGTGTCGAGCCATCGCACAGAAACTTATTAACCCGATACGAGCGATTCACACCTGTTCTCTCATGACGAACGAGACGGGGCGGTTCGAAGACGGCAGCGAATCGATCGAGGCGAGATCATGACGGTGTCGCTCGACTACGACGAGTACGACCTCGGAAGCATGACCTGGGAGGACGCCGGCGAGGCGCTCGAGACGGCGGACATGGTCGTCCTTCCGACCGGGAGCATCGAGCAACACTCGAAACACCTTCCGGTGACCGTGGACACGCTGCGGGCCGAGAACCTCACCCGAGAGCTCGTCGAGGCGGCGCCGGAGCGCGGGCTCTCGATGGTGCGGCTCCCGACGCTCCCGTACGGCTACTCGGAACACCACATGACGTATCCGGGGACGATCACCCTCGGAGCGGACACGTATCAGTCCGTTCTCGAAGAAATCGGCGCCTCGATGGCCGAACACGGCGCCGATCGGCTCGCGATCGTCAACTGTCACGGCGGCAACCGGTCGCCGATGAAGCTCGCGGCCGACCGCCTCCAGCGGGACCACGGACTCGAGGTGTATCCGGTCCACTGGACGGAGTACGGCCGCGAACAGCTCGTCGAGGAGTTCGGCGAGGACTGGGGACACGCCGGCGACCACGAGACCAGCGTGATCGAGCTCTTCCACCCGGACCTGGTGCGAGAAGAGAAAAAGGAGCCGCAAACCTCGAAGGCCGACTACGAGATCAGACAGTACGAGTACTTCTCGGACATCACCGAACAGGGCGGTCTCGGCGACCCGACGAACGCCGACCCCGAGTTCATGCGGGAGGTCGTCGCCGACACCACACAACGGATCCTGGACGCGCTCGAGTCCGATATGGAGCAGTAGCGTCGAATGAGCCGAGACGCGCGGTTCACGCTTGCGGCGGCCGGCGACGCGATAATCACGCGGCGGCTCTCGACGCTCGAGAACGACCGGCTCTCCGCGCTGTGTGACCGGCTCCGCGACGCGGACGCCTCGCTCGTCAACCTCGAGGTGCTGCTCCACGAGTACGAGGGATACCCCGCGGCAGAAAGCGGCGGCACGTACATGCGGGCGCCGCCGTGGGCGGCCGACGAGCTCGTACGGGCGGGGTTCGACCTGTTCGCGGCCGCGAACAATCACACGGGCGACTACGCACACGGCGGCATGGAGGCCACGATGCGGGAACTCGAGCAACGAGAGATCCCGTACGCGGGGCTCGGCCGAACGTTGTCGACGGCTCGCGCGCCGGCCTATGCGGAGACCGCCGGCGGGCGGGTCGGTCTCGTCGCGGCGTGCACGACCTTTCCGTCCGGGTCGCGCGCCGGCACACAACGCCCCGACCTCCAGGGGCGGCCGGGGCTCTCGCCGTTGTCGCTCGACACCCGGTACGTCGTCCCCGAAGCCGCTCACGACACCGTTCGAGAACTGAGCGACCGGCTGGGTCTCGAAGCACTCAAAGAACGGCGCGGCTCGAAGGGGTTTCGCGTTCCGGGCGAAGACGAGGACGGGTTCGCGTTTCTCGACGTGGGCGGCGACCACCTCACGTTCGAGGCCGGCGACGAGTACCGCATCGAACGGCGGATCGACCCCGACGACGCGGCGGCGGTCACGCGTCAGGTTCGCGCCGCCGACGCCCAGGCGGAGTGGGTCGTCGCGAGCGTTCACGCCCACGAGGGGAGCGACGGCGCGACCAACGACGAGACGGTGCCGGCGTTTCTCGAGTCGTTCGCGCGCGACTGCGTCGACGCGGGCGCCGACGCGGTCGTCGGCCACGGCCCGCACGTGCTCCGCGGGATCGAGGTGTACGAGGGAGCGCCGATCTTCTACAGTCTCGGGGATTTCATGATGCAAAACGAGACGGTCACGCGGCTCCCCGCGGAGATATACGAGCGATACGGGCTCGACCCACACGAGTCGATTCCGGCCGACCTCTTCGACGAGCGCGTGTTCGACGAGGCGGGGAACCGCACGGGGTTCCTCTCCGACGAGGCGTTCTGGGAGACGGTCGTTCCGGTGTGTGAGTACGGGTCGGACGGGCTCGAACGCGTCGAGCTTCACCCCGCAACGCTCGGATTCGAGGGGTCTCGGTCCGAGCGGGGGTGGCCGCGGGCGGCCGAGCCGGAGGCGGCCACGCGAATCCTCACCCGCCTCGCGGAGCTCTCGGAGCCGTACGGAACGCAGATACGCGTCGACGGCGACACCGGCGTGATAGAGCCGGAGTCGTAGGTACCGGTGGGGGTTTCCTCCTCCCACATGTATATGCCTGTGACTCGGACCATACCGATATGGCGCGACTACCGAACGCGGCGGTCGGCGACGCGTACACCTCCACGTACGCGTACGACCTGCTCGAAGACCTCGTCGATATCGGGAACCGAATGGCGGGACAGGAGGGCGAGACCGAAGGCGCGAAACGGGTGGCCGAGTCGTTCCGCGACGTCGGCCTCCGGAACGTCCACCTCGACGAGTTCGAGATTCCCGGCTGGTGGCGAGGCCGATCCAGCCTCGTCGTCGACGGACCCTCGAGCCGGACCTGCGAGGCGGACCACGAGGTCATCGCACTGCCGGGAAGCCCGTCGGGCGAGGCGACCGCCGACCTCGTCGACGTGGGACACGGACGGCCGACGGACTTCGAGGAGGCCGACCTCGACGGGGCCGTCGCGATGGCGTCGAGCGCGACGCCGGACGACTACGGGCGGTGGATCCACCGGATGGAGAAGTACTGTTATGCGATCGACAACGGCGCGGTCGGCTTCGTCTTCCGAAACCACATCGACGGCTGTCTGCCGCCGACGGGAGAGGTCGGATACAACAACCGCCCGGGACCCATCCCGGCCGTCGGCGTCTCCAAGGAGGTCGGAGCCGCGCTCGAACGGGACGCCGCCGACGGCGCCGAGGTGACACTCGACGTCGACTGCCGGAACGAGCCGACCACCTCGCGAAACGTCTCGGGCGAACTCGGGCCCGACACCGACGAGGTCGTGTTGTTGACCGCACACGTCGACGCCCACGACATCGCGCCGGGCGCGAACGACAACGGCGCGGGGACGGTGCTGGTGGCAGAGGTCGCGCGGCTGTTGAAGCGGGTCGAAGACGACCTCGAGACGCGGGTCCGGTGTGTCGTGTTCGGCTCCGAGGAGATCGGGCTTCGCGGCGCGTATCACCTCGCTGAGACGATCGACCTCGACGCGGTGAAGGCGGTGTTGAACATCGACGGCGCGGGACGCGACCGGACGCTGAAGGTCAGAACGAACCAGTTCGCGGCGCTCGATGACCTCTTCGAGACGGTGACTGACGAGCTTCGCGTCCCCGTCTCCGTCGACACGACGGTGAGCCCACACGGCGACCAGTGGGCGTTCGCTCAGGAGGGCGTTCCGGGCGTCATGATCTCCTCGACGAATCCGAACAAGAGCGGCCGCGGCTGGGGCCACACCCACGCCGACACGCTCGACAAGATCGACATCCGCGACCTGCGCTCGCACGCCGTCGCCGTCGGAAACGCCGTCTGTGCGGCCGCAGAGCCGGGCCGGGAGATCCCGTCGCGGACGCCCGCGGAGACGAAACGCCGCATCGACCCGGGGTACGAACAGGAGCTGAAGATCGGCGGACGCTGGCCCTACGAGTGATCCGCGATCGAGCGCACGCTCGCGGCGACGACCGCGCCGGCGTCTCGCACCTGGTCGAGCGCGACGCTCTCGTCGGCCCCGTGGGCGTGTGAGTCGCCGTCGCCCGGGCCGAAGTGGACACAGTCCGCCCCGTTCGCGGCGAAAAAGCGCGCGTCGGTGAAGCCCTGGGTTCCCCGAACCGGGACCTCCCGGCCGAGGATCGCCTCGGCGTTGTCGGCGACGGCGCGGACGTGAGCGTCGTCGGCCGAGAACCGGTACGGCCGTGCCCGCAACACCCGGTCGACGTCGACGGTCACGCCGGCGTCGGCGGCGGCCTCCGAGACGACCTCGCGAAACGCCGTCTCGGCGGCGTCGATATCCTCGTCGGCCGGGACCCGCCGGTCCACGGTGAACGAACACGCGGCGGGAACGATGTTGGTCTTGGTCCCGCCGGTGATCGTCGCGGGCGTACACGTCGGGCCGTTCATCCCGTCGATTTCGCTGCCGCGTTCGGAGAGATCGTCCGCGTGCGCGTCGAGCGCCCGCACGATCCGGCTCGCGGCGACCAGCGCGTTCGTCCCGTCTCCCGGGGTGCCGGCGTGGGCGGCCGCTCCCTCGACCGCGACCTCGAAGTGTAAGACGCCACAGCCGGCGTTCCAGACGCGCTCGCTGCTGCCCTCGACGATGGCGTAGTCGGGCCGGAGCACGGCGTCGGCGACGTAGCCGGCCCCGGCGCGTCCGCCGGTTTCCTCGTCGGCCGTGATCGCGAGAACGAGCGTCGCGTCCTCGGGGAGCAGGTCGGCGTGTTCGAGCGCGCGCGCCGCGAGCGTGTACGCGGCGATCCGTCCCTTCGAATCGGTCGCCCCTCGCCCGTAGAGCCGGCCGTCGGCGGTCTCGGCGCCGTACGGGTCGTGCGTCCACGCGTCCTCGTTGACGGGGACGGTGTCGAAGTGGGCGTTCAACGCGATCGTCGGTCCCGGTCCCTCGGTCACCGTGGCCAGCACGTTCGGCCGCGGCCGGTCGAGCCCCGCGGCCGCCAGCAGGTCGTCGGGGGCGAACGCCACCGCGGTGTCCCAGCCGAAGCCCTCGTACGTCTCCGTGAGCAGGTCCACGATCGGCTCGTACTCGCCCGGCGGGTTCGGGCTCGGCGTTTGAACCAGGTCGGTCAGAAACGAGACGGCGTCGGTCTCGAGGTCGTCCGTCGCGTCGACGAGTGCCGCTCGGTCGGAGTTCACGCGGGCCAGTCCACGCGGAGACACAATGAGTCTTCGGTCGCCCGGCGGCGCTCAGGCGTCGCCGACGTGCTCGTCGAGGAACGACGCGATCTGTTCGAACTGGTCGATCCGGTTCCGCCGGCTCGTCGTGTGGTGGCCCTCGTCCTCGAAGATCGCCGACTCGACGGGGACGTTCTGGTCCGAGACCGCCTCGATGATCTGTCTCGCCTCCGCGACCGGAACGCGCGGGTCGTTGGCGCCGTGCTGGACAAACAACGGACACCGGATCTGGTCGACGCGATGGATGGGGCTGATCCGTTCTAACAGCTCCGTGTTCGCCAACTCGCCGTACTCGCGTTCGCGGTGGCTCCGGCGCCACTCGCCGGTGTTTTCGAGGAACGTCTCGAAGTCGGCGATCCCGACGAAGTCGACGGCGGCCGCCCAGCGGTCGGGATACTCGGTGATCGCCGCGAGAACCATGAAGCCGCCGTACGACCGGCCGTACGCGACGATCCGCTCGTCGTCGACGGCCGGCTGGTCGGCGAGCCACGTCACCGCGGCGTCGATGTCCGCGACCGAGTCGAGCCGCTTGTCGGTGTCATCGAGGTGCGTGTACGCCTTGCCGTACCCCGACGACCCGCGAACGTTCGGTTCCAAGACGGCGTACCCCCGTTCGAGAAACGCGGCCTTCATCGGGTAGAACCAGGGCCGGCGCTGGTGTTCCGGCCCGCCGTGAATGTCGACGATCACCGGCACGTCGCCGTCGTCACGCCCCGGCGGAAGCGTCCAGTACGCGGGGATCTCGCGTCCGTCGAACGTCTCGTAACGAATCACCTCCGGCGCCGGGAAGTTCGACGCCGGAATCCCGAGCGTGCCGTGGCTCGCGGCGACCCGCGTCGTCGCCTCCGCCGCGGCGCAGTCGACGGCGAGGATGCGATGCGGTCGGTCGCTGGCGGAGTGTGCGACCGCCAGCCGTTCGCCCGCCGGCCCCCACGTGATCGTCTCGATGACGCCCGGATCGGCCGCGTCGGACGCGGTGTCGGGAGCGGCCGTCCGACGAAACGTCGTCGGGTCGTCGAGCGTCCCGACGACGAGCTCCGAGTAGCCGTCGACGTTGACCGTGTACGCGAGCCGCCCGGTCTCGCGGTCGAGCGCGTGGCCGTCGACGTTCCATCCGTCGCGCGCCGCGACGACGGCCATCGCCGGGTCGTCTCGGCCCGACGCGCGCTCCTCGCCGGGGCGCTCGTCGACGGCGTCGAGGTCGAAACGAACGAGCGCGGTGTGATCGCCCGGCTGATTCGTCCGAGCGTAGAGCCCGCCGTCCGCGCCGAAGGTCGGGTCGGCGTAGGTTCGGTCCTGGTCGGGGTTCACCCGGGTCAGCCCGGCGCCGCTGCCGTCGGCGGCGGCCAACTCGAGCACGTACAGGTCCTGTGCGAAGCTGGCGCGCGCGTCCACCAGCGCGAGCCGGTCGCCGTCCGGACCCCACGCCTCGACCGACAGGAAGCCGCCCGAGCCGCGCAGAACTCGGTCGCTGTCGCTCGCCGGCTCGTCGTATCGTTGAACGTGAACGTCGAAGGTGTCGGCCGTTCGCCGGTTGGCCGCGTAGGCGAACCGGTCGCCGTCCGGCGCCCAGCCGCCCCACGAGTGGATCGCGGTGGGATCGCGCGTGAGGTCCGTCTCCCGGCCGTCGCGAAGGTCGTACCGAAAGAGCTGGTCGCGCTCGTCGCTGCCGCGGTCCATTCCGAAGATCGCCATCGGCCGGGTCGGCGACGCAGACACGAACGAGACCCGCTGAGAGTGGCTCGTGAGCCGCTCGGGAGTGTCGTCAGCGGCCCGCCAGACGTCCGGCGATCCGGTCGTGTCCGCCAGGTAAAGCAGCGTGCCGTCCGTCGTGAACGTCGGATCGGAGAGGTCGTCGATGCCGAGATACCGGGCGATCGAGTACGTCTCAGAGCCGTCGGTAGGCATACGCCACCTGTCTCGGCGACTGAGTTAAACCTTCGTGGAAGGCGACCCCGATGCTTATGTCGATGCCCGCGAAGCGGGCGTATGGAGCTCCTCGTCGCCGCCATCCTGGTCGGCCTCCCGCTCGCGTGGCTCGTCGCGTTCGCGGCGTACGCGTACGTCGACGCGCCGAAGCACGGAATGCGTCCGAAGCGGTGGGCGGCGATCGCCTTCTGTGTCCCGTTGTTCGGCTTCTTCGCGTACCTGTTCGAGCGTGCCGAACGCGACTACGACCCCGAGGACGACCCCTACGCGCAGGGAGCGACCTTCGAGATACACGAGTCGAGACGCGGCGAGGAACTGCTCGACCCCGGCGGCGACGCCGGCCGCGACGAGACGACCGACGACGACGGCGACGAGTGGAACGACCCGGC
>CAZKXC010000002.1:2484-3761 GCA_964556645.1 uncultured Halobellus sp. | reverse complement strand
ACGCCGGCCGCGACGAGACGACCGACGACGACGGCGACGAGTGGAACGACCCGGCGGGCGTCGACCTCTGACGGAGGTCGGCACCTCACAACAGGTCCATCAGCGCGGCGCGGCGGCGCTCGAGGTCGAACGCCGCAGTCGACGCGTCGAGCCGATCGAGAAACGCGAAGACGTCCGTGCCCGCGCGTTCCGCGTGCGCGACGAGCGCCTCGATCGACTCGCGGCGCAGCGCGAACGAGTCGAGACACCCACACAGAAGCGCCAGCGCGACTCCGGCGTCGCCGGCTGGAAAGGCCGGATCGACCGCCGCGAAGTCGGGATCGTCGGCGACGGCCGCCTCGGGGTCCGCGTCGGCGACAGCGGTCGTTCGGAGACACCGCGTACAGATAGCGGTCTTCGCGGCCGGCGCGTGCTCGCGGAGCGACGGCGGAACGGCGAAGGCGACGACGGGAGACTCACAGCGCGGACAACTCATGTGACGGACGAGACAGGCGTCTGAGCGAGGCGACTCAGTCGGCGGCTTCCGGCTCCTCGGTCGCGGCGGCCGCCTCGGCCTCGGCTTCGGCTTCGGCTTCCGCTTCCTCTTCCTCTTCTTTTTTCGCCTTGATCTTTTTCAGCCGGAAGATCTCCTCGCGTTCTTGTTCTTCGAGCTTCTGTTCGATGTACTCCTGGTTCTCGTAGAGCCGGGGCAGCAGGGTGAACTCCAAGGCGTTGACGCGGCGTTTCGTCGTCTCGATCTCTTCTAACATCTTCTTCATCGCCGTCTCGACCTCGGCCGCGAGAATGATCGACTCCAACAGCTCCTCGTAGGCGTCGGCCGCCTCGTCGATTCGCGCCGAAGAACCCAGCAGGCCGTATCCCCGCTCGTCGAGGCTCTTTTTCACCTTCGAGGACTCGATCTGCGGGACGACGACGCCCATGATGTTCTTCGACTGGGTGGTGATCTCGGGGTGTTCTTTCAACGCGGCGGCCGCCCCGCGGACGGCGACGTCGCCCTCCATCGCGCGGGCCATGTCGAGCGTGCGTTGGGCGGTCTCGTAGTCGGCGGCCAGATCCGATCGGACGTCCTGGGCCTGATCGAGGATGTCCATGAACTCCATGATGAGGCCGTCGCGCTTCTGTTCGAGCGTGTCGTGGCCCCGCTCGGAGAGGTCGATCCGGTCTTCGATCGCCATCAGGTTCTTCCGGGTCGGTTTGACGTCCTTTGCCATCGCTTGCGACGACGTTCCGCCCCGAGGTGGTTAATTCTTTTCAGACGTGTCGCCGTCGGCGGCGAT
>CAZKXC010000002.1:0-2384 GCA_964556645.1 uncultured Halobellus sp. | reverse complement strand
CGTCGCGGACGGCCGGCAACCGGGTCCCAGCGAGGTCACTCCTCGTCGAAGAACGCCCCGAACACCTTTCGCTCGGCCGCACGGAGATGCTGGTGGAACGTCGAGCGCGTGATATCCATGCTGGCGGCGAGTTCGTCGCCGGACACCGCGTGAGGCCACTCGAAAAAGCCCGCCCGGTACGCCTTCTCGAGGGCCGTCCGCTGGCGGTCTGTCAGCGCCCCGTCGGCCGACCGAAGCCGCGTCCACTCGGGCCGGCGGCCGCGGTCGAGACGGCAGATTCGCTCGATGTAGACGGAGTCGTACCGCTCCGAGAGCACGTCCAGAAGCGATCTGGCGGCGGGTTCGCCCGGCGCCTCGAACTCGAGGCGAACGCGAGCCGGACCGGCCTCCAGGCCGATCAGCCTGACGCCGAGGTCGTTGACCCGTCCGAGCGACGAGGATGCCGCCAGCGCCACCTCGACGAGAGACCCATCGCCGCCGACGACGGCCGACGCGGCGACCGGATCGGCAGCGCAGTCGTCGATCGCGGCGTCGAGGTCGTCTCCGGTGACCGCGGCGTCGGCACGGAGAAACAACAGGACGCTCCCGTCTTCCCGGCGCGTCACCCCCTCCGTCTCCAATCGGCAGTCGAGCGCCGCCGCGAGACCGCTGAGGGGGCCTCCCTCGGCGGTCATCTCCACGTCGACGACGCCGTCCGTCGCCGCCATCCGCTTGCTCTCGATGGCGTTTATCGCCGTCCCGATCGCCCGGCCGATCGAGGCCAACACCGTCGTGTCGTGTGAGCCGACCTCCGCCCGGTCGTCGGGGAACACACACACCGCGCCGTACACCGCCTCCCGGTAGCAGACGGGGACGATCGCCACCTCGCGATCCGGGTCCGCGCCGTCGGAGACGGCGTTGACGGAGTCCACGACGACGGTGTCCGTCTCGACCGCGCGGTCGACCGGCCCCTCGGCGGGCATCGGCAGCGACCGGGTCGCGTCCAACCCCGGCACCGTACCGGCGGTCGCGCGCGGAGTGATCACCTCTCTCGGCGGGTCGGCCGCGCCGATCCACGCCCCGTCGTACCCGTCGGTCGAGGCGATACACTCACACACCGCCCGTTCGAGCGCGCGCCGCGAGCCCGCCTCGATGAGCGCCTCGGTCACCTCGGTGACGAGCCCCTCGACGCGGTCGAGAACGTGTTCGACGGCGCGGCGCTCCTCGCGGGACTCCGTCGCCCACCGCCGCGCGGCCGCCTCCGCGCGCCGTCGGCGCGTCACGTCCGTCTGAAACCCCACGTAGTGGGTGAGTTCGCCCGTGTCGTCGTGAATCGGGGCGACGTCGACCCGGTTCCAGAACGACTCGCCGTCCCGCCGGCGGTTGCGGAGCTCGACCGACGCCGGCTCGGCCTCGTCGATCGCCTCGCGGAGCGTCGCCGCCGGCCCCGGCTCGGTGTCGGGTCCCTGCAGAAACCGACAGTTTCGCCCGACGGCGTCCGCGGCCGGGTATCCGGTGAGCCGTTCGAACGCGTCGTTGACGTACACCAGCGGCTCGTCGGGCACCCGCATATCCGCCACCGTGATCCCGACGGGAGCCTCGTCGATCGCCCGTTGTTTGATCGCCGCAGAAACCCCCGTCGACGGCTCGTCGGCCGCGATCCCGCGGAGTCGACGCCGCAACCGATCGACGCCGTCCTCGCGTCGGGGAACGAACTCCGCGCCGGCGTCGAAAACCCGGCCGGTGAGTCCCGGGTCGTCGGCGTCGGTGAACACCACCGTGTCGACGGCGGCGTCGACCGCGGCGACCGCGTCGATCACCGACAACGCGTCGCCGTCCGGCAGGTCGTGTTCGGTGACGACGACGTCCGGCGTCGCCGCCGCGAGCGCCTCGCGGACGCCCGCGACGCCGTCCGCGAGACGCACCGTCGCGGCGACCGATCCGAGCTCGTCGGCGACCGCCTCCCGGTCTGCCGTGTCCGGGCCGGCGTACAACACGGCGATCGGTCCGGTGGCTCCCTCGACCATGTGGGACGTCCGCTCGCCCGGGTATTCAACTCCGGGGAAACGCGACGGCCCGACACACCGGGTGAGAACGGTCAGTCCGCCGCCTCGACGGCTTCGCGGTCCGGCTCCTCGCGGTAGTACGTCTCGATGAACTCCTCGTCCACGCGGTTGAGCTCCTCTTTCGGCAGCATCGAGAGGAGGTCCCAGCCGATGTCTAAGGTGTCTTCGAGCTCTCGGTTGGTGTCGAAGCCCTGGTCGACGAACTCCGTCTCGAAGGCGTCCGCGAAGTCGAGGTACTTGTTGTCGCGCTCGGAGAGCGCCTCGCGGCCGACGATGTTCACGAGGTCGCGGAGGTCCTCGCCCTCCGCGTACGCCGCGTACATCTGGTCGGAGACGTCG
>CAZKXC010000001.1:80318-94706 GCA_964556645.1 uncultured Halobellus sp. | reverse complement strand
GAGCTGGGACGCGCTCCGACCGCACCTGACCGACTCGTTCACGCTCTACGTTCCGGACCGACGCGGTCGTGGAGACAGCGGCGACGCCGACGCCTACGCGCTCGCGAGGAAAGTCGCCGACCTCCGGGCTATCGTCGAACGGGTCGACGGGGAGCCAACGGTGTTCGGCCACTCCTTCGGGGGGCTGATCACCCTTGCGGCGGGCTCCACAGAGAGAAACGCGGATCTGCCGTGTCGGTCTTTTACCGCGACGGCTTCGGCGAACCCGCCAGCGCCGAGTAGCCGCGGCCCTCGCGCGGTTCTCTCCCCGCGCCGGCCCAGAACGGAGTACCAGCCGTAACGGGGCTCGACCAACAGCCGCTCGACAGCACAGCACGTGGCTACGTCGGGCCAACCACTTATTGTACCGATAACTTCAGCGCCTGAAACGCGTCGTTTCGAGTTATGTTATCGAGGAAACCATACCGGAACATGAACGTCTGGCTGCCGAGCGTCGACACGACGTGGCCTTCCGCTGTGAGGGTTACCGCGCCGACGGAACCGGCCCTCAGAGTGTGGGCGCTCGTGCTGGCGACATTCGGCGTCGGCGACGGCGTCACGACCGCCGCGATAATCTGGATGAGCCCGGCACACAGCGAAGCGAATCCGGTCGTGAGAGCAGCGATTACTTCCTTCGGCGCCGGCGGCTTGGTCGGATTGAAACTGCTTACGATCGGCGTCTGTCTCGCGCTCAGTCTCTGGGCGAGCACGGACGGCGACCAGTTCATGTGGTACTTCCCGCCGCTAACGCTGGTACTCGTCGGGACGATGACGACGCTAGTCAACATCAGTCTACTTTGGTAAGCGCTCGGCTGACCGCGTCAGTCGCGTCGTACTCCTGTTCACCCGTCGGCTCGATACTACCGGTCCCCGAACTCTCGACCGACCCGGTCGGGTGGCTCACACCACCCGGACCGCGTTTTCACCGACGACGACACGCGCCACCCGGCACTCAACATATACGTCTTCGAGCCCGAGTGATCGCAGATGCGGCGTGATCCGCGAACTGCGCTTCGGCGATTCTACAGGCTGGTGACTCAGATGACGCTCACACAGACACAGATACGCGAGTACGACCGCCGTGCGATAGACACCGAGGAGACTGCCACAGCGACGTTCGGAACCGGGTGTTTCTGGGGGCCGGATGCCCGGTTCGGGGCGGTCGACGGCGTCGTCCGCACCCGCGTGGGCTACGCCGGAGGGACGAAACGCGACCCGACGTACCACTCCTTGGGCGATCACACGGAGGTGTTCCAGGTCGACTTCGATCCCGACACGGTCACGTATCGGGACCTTCTGGGACTGGTGTTCGAGTCGCACACCCCCCAACGCCAGACCGGAAAAACACAGTATCAGAACGTCGTCTTCGCCGCGACGGCAGATCAGCGAGCGACCCTCGACGAGTTTCTCGCCGCGCGCGGGCTCACCGCCGATGGAATTGAGACGCGCATCGAACAGCTCTCGCGGTTCTACCTCGCCGAGGAGTACCATCAAAAGTACACGCTCCGGTCCGTCTCCTCGTTCATGGACGCGTTCGAGGCGGCCGGATACGGCGACGACGACCTGCGTGAGTCGCCGATCGCCGCCAAACTGAACGGGTACGCGGCCGGCCACGACGTCTCCGTGGCCGGGGAGCTTCCGACACGGCCGTGAGACCCCATCGGTACCACGCCGCTCGGGCGGACTCGTCCTCGACGACCCGCGCCGGGACGACTCACCCGAAGAGACGCGAGGCGGTCGCCGACGCTCCGTAACGACGGAGGGGCCGGCGCGCCTCGACACGCCGCACCGACCGACTCGGTCTGACCCGGCCGACTCGGTACCCCTCCCCGAACTCACGGTCCGAGCGCCGCAATGTCGGCGCCGACCGCGGCGCGCGCATCGGCCGGATTTGGGTCGGCATCGGCCAGGTGGGTCCACTCACAGACGGGCAGCGCCGCGATGCGTTCTCGGATCGCCGGCCTGTACGCCGCGGCCGACGGAATGCCGTCGTTTTCACCCCAGATGTCGTCGATTACGGTCCGCGAGTCGATGCGGACCTCCACGGCGTCCGGCGCACAGCGCGCAGCCAACGCCTCGAGCCCGAGGTGGAGCGCGGCGTACTCGGCGGTGTTGTTCTCGGATCTGGCGCCGACCGGTCGCCCCAGCCGAACGGTCGGGGTGTCGGGCGCTCGCAACACGGCGCCGGCGCCGGCCGGACCCGGATTCCCCCGTGAACTCCCGTCGACGTAGAGAACGACGTCGGCAGCGGCCGCGTTCCACCGGCGGTCCTCCGGGAGGGGCGGGTCGGCGGCGAGCACCTCCTCGACGGCGGTTCGAATCTCGCCGTCGGTCGTCTGCGGGCTGAACAAGCCCCTGTACCCCGAGACCGCGGCGTCGATGGCGTCGATGGCCGGCCCGATCTCGTAGCCGTACGACGCGAGCACGTCGTCGACGCGGCTGGCAAGCGGCGAGAGTCTGTCAGTGGGGAGGTGATCCATTCTCGGTGGCTCGGCTGGTGATCACTACCGCGCGAGCGGAGGAGTATGTGTCGCGTGGCGTTCGGATCGCGTCGCCGGGTCCGTCGGCGTCTCACGCATCCTGACACGACCACACGCCCGTCTGTGTCTCGCGTGCGGCCGATTCCGCCCGGTAAAAGCGGGCCGACTCGGAGAACGTGCTGTCGAACACCCGGGCGTGGCCGCGTTCGAGCAGGCGGTGGTTGAAGCTGACACCGTCGTCGACGACGTACGCCAACAGCCGGTCGAACGATCCTCGCCGGTCGGCGGCCTCGTCGAACCGGATCTGGACCGTCTCCCCGCTCAGTTCTCGTTCGGCGAACGCCGACGCCTCGTGACCGTGGTCTCGAAGACATCGACGGGCGGGCTCGGAGTCGGGGACGCCCTCGTACTCGTCCGGACTCACCGCGGTGTGGACCTCCGGGGTGTCGACGCCGAGCAGCCGGACGCGATCGCCGGTCCCGTTTCGATACTCGATATCCATCGTGTCGCCGTCGACGACGCCGACGACCTCGACGGTCGCCGCGTCGCCGGTCGAGCCGTTCGTCGTCGCCGACCCCGCCGGCTGTCCGCCGTCGCCGAGAAGTCCGCCGCCGAGAAGCGTCGCTCCGATCGCGGCGAGCACGACGAGCCCCCCGACCAACGCCACCGCTCCCGCGGCGCCGCCGTCCTCGCCGATCCCGGGAACCGCCGAGACCGACTCGGCCGCACCGCCGCGGTTCGTCGCGACGACGCACGCCGCGACGAGCGGCCGGACCGCGATCAGGAGCAGAGACGCCGCCGCGACCGCGGCGTTCCGGACCGTCGACCCGGGAGCCGTACCCGGAACCACGTGAGGTAGCGAGATATGGTACCGCGGTGTCGTCGGCACATAGTGGTTTGGATGACGGGCCTCGCGCCGGGTCTACGCGCCGGCGCGAGCGGCGCGGACCGGGGGTCGTCGTCGGCCGCACGTCGCGACGATCGAATCACCGGCGTCTTCCCCGTGGGCGCGTGACGGTACACACATGACCTCCGAAACAACGTCCGCGGCGCGGTCGTTCGACACCGACGACGCCCACATCGTCACGCTCGAGGGATCGCCGGACAAGCTGGCGTTTCACGACCCGACGACACCGGACAGCTACCTCGCGATCGAGGAGCCGCTCGACCTCCGCGACTACCGCTGACGCGAGCGCGAGTCGGTCGGCCGCCACGGCGGCCGAGAGCCGGCGGACGACCACCGGCCGCGGCGGCCAGCAACGTGGACGTGTCGGATCATGTGGATGAATAACATATATTACGAACCGGCACGATCATTGATCTGGAATGGGTGCCGTTGACGACCTTCGTGACAGCCTCCGGGAGACCGACGACCCGGACACGTACGTCGTATCGGAAACCCGACGTGAGGGCGACACCCACGTCGGCGAGGTTGAGCCCCAGCGGCTTCGAGAGCTGCTTCGGGAGTATCCGGACGCGTGCCGGGTGTTCGAAATGGTAACCGGTGCCGGTCACGAGCATCCCGTCGCGGGCGACGGCAACTACTCGCGGGCCGAACACGCGGGCCGGGTGGAAACCGACCCGGAGTCCGTCATCACCGACCTGTCGGGCGGAGCCTACTCCTGTCAGGTCCGGTTCGACACGAGCGAGCCGCAGCTCGCGACCGTGACGAACGGAACCACCAGAGCGCAGGTCGAGATCGACGACACGGTCGCCCGGCTCGTCCCGCCGATGGAGAACAGCTGATCGGCGTCCGCGGCGTTCCGCCACAGGACGGCGCTACCGGTCGCGCAGAACCGTCTCCCCGGGAGCCACTGTCGCGCCCGCTGAGAGCGTCACGCCGGCGTTTATACTGGCGTCGATGCCGGTTTTGACGCCGTCGCCACAGACGACGCCGAACTTCCGGCGACCCGTGCTCACCCGGTCGCCTTTCACCGTGAGCTCGACCGGATCCTCGTCGTGTCTGAGGTTCGCGACGGTCGTGCTCGCGCCGAGATTGACGCCGGTTCCGAGCACGCTGTCGCCGAGGTAGGTGAGGTGTGGCACCGCCGACTCCGCCATCACCACGCTGTTTTTCACCTCGACGCCGTGGCCGACCCGCGTCTCCGGTCCCAGGTACGTCGCGCCCCGAACGTACGCGTTGGGGCCGACGTGGCTCCCGGCCCCGACGACGACCGGCCCCTCGATGACGACGCCCGGCTCTATCGTCGCGTCCGGCGCGACGACGACGCGGCCTCGAAGCTCCGCGTCGTCGCTGACGTCGCCCGCGAGGTCGCGGTCGACCTCGGCCAGCTTCCACTCGTTGGCCGCGAGCAGCTCCCAGGGGCGACCGACGTCGAGCCAGCGGTCGAACCCGACCGCCCGGACGGCCGTCGTCTCACACGCCCGTTGGAGCACGTCGGTGAGCTCGGCTTCTCCCCGGTCGCTCTCGTCGACGTCGAGCCACCCGCGCGTCTCGGCGGGAAACACGTACGCGCCCGCGTTCACCAGATTCGACGGGGGGTCGGCGGGCTTTTCGACCACCGACCGGACCCGGCCGTCGTCGACGCGCAACACCCCGTACGCCGAGGGGTCGTCCACGCGGGCCGAGCCGACGGCGGCGTCGGCGGCGTACAGGTCGGCGAGCGACGACCGGTCGTACAACGCGTCGCCGTTCAACACGACGAACGGCTCCGCGCGGAGCGCGTCCCGAGCGGCACGAACGGCGTCGGCGGTCCCGCGCTGGTCGACCTGTTCGACGGTCTCGACGGGCACCGGCCAGTCGCGGGACCGAACGGCGTTCCGGATCGTCTCGGCCTCGTACCCGACCACCACCACGACGCGGCTCGCCCCCGCGGCGATGGCGTCCTCGAGACAGTGAATAACCAGAGGCGTTCCCGCGACCGGCAGCATCGGCTTCGGAGTGTGTGCGGTCAACGGACGCATCCGCGTTCCTTCGCCGGCCGCGAGCACGACGGTCTGCATACCGACACCGACAGCCGACGGGGAGAAAGGTATTGTGGCGCCGGGTCGCCGCAGCCGCGTCGGCTACCCGTCGACCGCCGCGTCGATTCCGCGGTCGACGATCGCGGTCGCGCGCTCGAGCAGTCGGTCTGCGGCGTCGGCCGCGCGCGCTTCTGCCGTGACCCGGATCACCGGCTCCGTCCCCGACGCCCGGATCAGGAACCAGCCGTCGTCGGCGTCGACGCGCACCCCGTCGAGCGCGGAGACGTCCGCGAACTCGTCCGTCACCGCCGTCTCGATCCGCTCCATCGCGGCCGTCTTCGCGTCCGTCTCGACCGAGCGGCGTCGGATCGGATACCGCTCGATCGCCGCCAGCCGCTCGGACAGCGGCGTCGACGCGGCGAGCGCCGCGAGCCGCACCGCCGCGAGCGGCCCGTCCGGACACAGCGTCTCCTCGGGGAAGATCCACGCGCCGGACGGCTCGCCGCCGAAGACGACCCCGTCGCGTGCGGCTCGGTCGGCCACGTGGACGTCACCCACGGGCGTGTACACGAGCTCCGCGCCCGCCTCCGCGAGCGCGTCGGCGGCCGCGAGGCTCGTGTCGACGGGAGCGGCGACCCGGTCGCCCGCCTCCGCGGCCGCCCGCCCGAAGACGGCGAGCAGCACGTCGCCGGGGACGAACGCGCCGCCGTCGGCGACCGCCACGGTTCGGTCGGCGTCGCCGTCGTGAGCGATCCCGAGGTCGGCGTCGGTCGCCTCGACGGTGGCGGCGAGCGTCTCACACGCGGCCGCGGTCGGCTCGCTCGGGCGGGCGGGAAACCGGCCGTCCGGCGTCGCGTTGAGCGTCTCCACGGCCGCGCCCAGGTTGCGGAGCGCGCCGGCCGTGACGCCGCCCATCCCGTTTCCGATGTCGACGACGACCGACACCGACGAGAACGGGTCCGAGCCGTGCTCGTCGGCCGCCGCGCGCTCGCCGGCCGCGACCAGCGCGTCGCGGTGGGCGTCGGTCGCCCCCGTCCACCGCTCGCGGCTGCCCTGGCCTCGCCAGTCGGCGAGGTCGAACGCCGCCGCGCGGATCCGGTCTGCGACCGCCGCCTGCTCGGCGGGCGAGTACGCCTGTCCGGAGGGGGTCCACAGCTTGAGCCCGTTGTCGGCGGGCGGGTTGTGCGAGGCGGTGACGACGATTCCGGCGTCGGCCGACCGCGCGGCGATCGCCCGCGCGACCGTCGGCGTCGCCGCGCGGCCGACGTCGACGACGTCGGCGCCGGTCTCGCGAAGCCCCGCGGCCAGCGCGTCGCGAAGCGGCTCGCCCGTTCGTCTCGCGTCGCGACCCACCACCACGCGCTCCGTCTCCGTGCCGACCGCGCGGCCGACGTCGAGCGCGACGGCGGCGGTGACGTCGTCGCCGACGCGGCCGCGGATCCCGCTGGTTCCGAACATGGTTGTTGTCTCCCGTCGGGAACGCTTGTAACCACTGGTGCCGAGCCGGGTTCCGCGCGTTCTCAGATCCGGTTCTCGCGGCCGGGGTCGACGTCGATGGCGTCGACGGGACAAACGTCGACACACAGCATACAATCGATGCACTGGTCCTCGTCGGTCGGGTTCGCCTTCATCTCGGACTCGCCGTGTCCGGGCGTGTCGACCCACTCGAAGACGTCGACCGGGCAGTCTTCCAGACACGCGCCGTCGGCCAGACAGATGTCGAAGTCGACCGCGACGTGCGTGCCGCGGACCCCGAGCTTCTCCGGCGGCTCGACCGGCCCCCACACGTCGACGCCGTGCTCCTCGCCGGTTTGTTCCAGGTTCTGCTCGAAGTTCGGGTCAATACCCATCGTGTATGCCGTTTCGCGCCGCTACGGTTAAACTCCGCGGCGGAACCCGACAGCGCTCAGGGGTGCGCGTAGTAGGCGACCAGCTCCTCCTCGCCGGTCGGCCCGTCCGGCTCGTCGGTGCCGGCCGGGTCGAACGCGTCGAGCCGGGCGAAGCCGACCCGCTCGAACTGGACGACCGTGTCGGTCGAGGCGTCGGCGACGCCCGGTTCGGCGTAGCCTCGCACGTCGCCGTCGACGGTGCGCAACAACGTGTCGAGCGACTCGTCGGCGGGGACCCAGTGGACCACGTCGACGCCGCCGTCGCGAACCACGTCGATGTCGGCGTCGAGGTAGACGAGCGCGTCGGCCTCGCGGCGCACGGGGCCGTACCCCTTGAGCCAGACTCGGTCGCCGACCGGCGGGAGGTCAGAGGATTCGAGACGAACCCGGCCGGCCGGGACGGTTCGGTCGCCGCGCTCCGGATGTTCGGGGTGTCGCGGCGGCTGTCCGGCCGCCGGAGCGGGAACGTCGCCGTCGACGACCGGCAGCTCGACGGCCGGGTCGTCCGCGCGGTCGCGGACGAAGAAACACCGGTCGGCCTCGTCGTCGACGATGTCGCGGTTGTTGGCGTACACCGACGACATCGCGAGGTCGACGTCCGAGGTCGACATCCCCAGCGCCGTCATCGATTCGACGAGCGCCTCGCCGCGGATCCCCCGCCGTCGCACCGACCGGATCGTCGGCGCACGCGGGTCGTCCCAGCCGGTGAGGTCGCCGGCCTCGATCAGCGCCTTGATCGTCGACGTCGAGAGGCTCACGTCGTACTCGTCGAGCTGGACGTGTCCCCAGTGGAGGACCTCCGGGTACTCCCAGCCGAAGTAGTCGTAGACGAACCGCTGGCGTTTCGCGGAGTCCTGGAGGTCGATGCCGCGGATGATGTGGGTGACCCCGGTGAGGTGGTCGTCGATTCCCGACTGGAAGTCGAGCATGGGCCAACACCGGTACTCGGCGGCCGCCTCGCGCGGGTGTGGCGTGTCGATCAGCCGGAAGGCGACCCAGTCGCGCAGCGCCGGGTTCTTGTGTTCGATGTCGGTCCGAACCCGGAGGGTCATCTCGCCGGCGTCGTAGGCGCCCTCGACCATCGCCTCGAACTCCTCGTGGACGACGGCGGCGTCCTTCTCGCGGTGAGGACACGGCTCGCCGGCGTTTTTGAGCGCGGAGAACTCCTCGCCGCCGCACGAACAGGTGTACGCGCCGCCCGCGTCGATCAGCTCGCGGGCGTGGTCGTAGTACGTTTCGAGCCGGTCGGACGCGGTCACGATCCGGTCCGGCTCGAAGCCGAGATACGCGATGTCCTCGCGGATCGCGTCGTACGCGTCGAGGTCGGGGCGTTTCGTCTCGGGGTCGGTGTCGTCGAACCGGCAGATGAACTCGCCGTCGTACCGTCGCTTGTACGTTCCGATCACGGCCGGCATCCGGGCGTGGCCGATGTGCCAGGGACCGTTCGGGTTCGGCGCGGCGCGCATCACGACGGCGCCCTCCTCGGCGTTCGGCAGCGGAGGGAGCGTGTGGTCGTCGCCCTCGTCGTCGGCCTCCAGCTCCGCGAGCCGGTCCGGCGCGACCGTCTCGAGACGCTCGCGCCGCTCGTCTTCGTCCATCCGGCTCACCTCGGCCACGATCGGCGCGATCACCTCGGGGATCTCGTCGCCGTGCGGGCGGAAGTCGGGATTCTCGCCCATCAGCGGCCCCATGATCGCGCCCACGTCGGGATCGCTGCCGTGTTTGAGCGCGTTGAACAACGCGGCCGTCTCACCGGCCGCCTCGACCCGCTCGCGGAGTTCGTCGTCCATACCTCCGATTGTCGGGGTCGACGCAAAAACGCCGCGGAACGGGCACAGCAGAGCCGGAACTCGAGCCGTGGCGGGCGTCGCGATCTCGTCCCGTTCGGCTCTCGGGGTCCGCGGGTAGGGGCGTCTGACACACGGGACCACGGAGACATAAACGCCCGCGATAGTTTACGCGAACCGGCGGCGCGCGCGCCGTAAACGATCGAGTGATTTATGTACTGCTGATATCGTACATCGAAGATCTGATCCGAGCGACTCCGCTCCGGTCCACTGGGTTGATACCACCCCGGAGCGTGGCTCGGCACATGAAGACGCGCTGGGCGGGATCGGACGCCGGTCGAGGGTGGTTCGGATGGTAGAGCCGATGACGCGAGAGGAACGCGACGCGGGCAACCGCCGGGTCAAGCTCGGCTTCCTGCTTCTCGTGACCGCTTCGCCGCCGCTGATCAGTCTCCTCGGCGATCCGACCACCGCTCAACTGGCCGTCGCGACCGGCGGAGGGTTTCTCCTCGGGCTGCTTCTGGTCTGGTACCTCGGCAAACTCGCCGCGGAGTTCACGGGAGGCGCCCGCCGGCTCCGGTGACGAGCCGGCCGTCTGGGACGTTCTGTCGCCCCACACGCGGCCTCGCGGCGGCTCACTCGCCGGACGCCGACAGGTCGTCGGCGAGGCCCGACCCGTCGCCGACGTCGAACGTCTCCCCGGCGCGGTCGCCGGCGATCGCCCGCGACGTCGACAACGGCGAGACGCTCACCTCGCCTTCGACCGTCGCGAGCCGGTCGGACCCGGGGTCGTCGGCGACGTCGCCCCGAAGAAACTCCCGCCAGAACCGGTCGCGGAGCTCCATACCCATCTCGCCGCGACGCTCGCCGAAGCCGTCCGCCTCCGTCTCGTCAGTTCCGTTCGTCTCGGCCGGCGTCGCCTCCGTTCCCGGCCGGAACTCGATCACGTCGAAGCCGCGGGCGGGTTCCGTCAGCCGATACGTCGGGTCGGCGGCCGCCTCGTCGTCGGCGGCGGGGACGTTCACGTTCAACACGTCCGCGCCGAACGGAAGCCGACCCTCCTCGTCGACGCGAGCGACGAGGTCGGCCGCGACCTGGCCCGCGAGCCCGAAGTCGCCGTGGGTCGCCGTCGGCGGAAACGGGAGATTGCCGCGGTCGTACATCGACACCGCGATCGCGGGGATCCCGAGAAACGAGGCCTCCATCGCCGCGCCGACGGTGCCCGACTGCCCGAGCACGTGTGCGCCGATATTCGGCCCGTGGTTACAGCCGGAGACGACGACGTCGGGCTCCAACTCGAGCGCGACAGAGGCGACGGCGACGCAGTCGGCCGGGGTTCCCTCGACCGCGTAGCCGAGGTCCCTCTCCGCGTACTCGATGGTGGTCTCCCACCACGACCGATTCCCGCCCACGCCGGACTGGTTCGTCGCCGGCGCGACGACGGTCACGTCGTACGTCCGCGAGAGCGCGTCCGAGAGCGCCCGGATCCCGGCCGCGTCGATCCCGTCGTCGTTGGTGAGAAGAACCTCGCGTGTCATGGATTTCTGTGCGAGCCGACCGGTGAAAACGCCGCCGGAACGAATCCGGCTTCGACGCTCGTGGCCGGCGGTCGACACGCTGGGTGGCCGAACGAACTGCGGGCGCCGAACGGTGCGTCAGGCGCGGACTGGTATCTTCGGTTCGGGGGCCACAGGAACGCGGCCGGTCAGTCGGCCGTGACGGGCTGGCGGGACTCCGCCATCGCCAACACCTCGTCGAAGAAGCCGAGCGAGTCGTGTGGTCCCGGGTTCGCCTCGGGGTGGTACTGACGGGTGATGACGTCGAGTTCCTCGCTGTCGAGGCCTTCGACGGTGTCGTCGTTGACGTTCACCTGGGTCACCTCGAGCGGGCCGGTGTCGTCGACGGTGTAGCCGTGGTTCTGGGTCGTCATCACGACCTTCTCGGTCCGGAGGTCCTTGACCGGCTGGTTCACCCCGCGGTGACCGAACGACATCTTCTCCGTCGAGCCGCCGAGCGCGCTCGCGATGATCTGCTGGCCGAGACAGATGCCGGCCAGCGGCACCTCGCCCGCGAACGCCTCGATGAGTTCTTGGGCCGCGACGAAGTTCTCCGGGTCGCCGGGGCCGTTCGAGACGAACACCACGTCCGGGTCGACGGCGGCCACGTCGTCGGCGGTCGCGTCGTACGGAAAGACGGTGACGTCGGCGCCGCGGTCGGTCAGCGAGGAGATGATCGACCCCTTCGCGCCGCAGTCGACGAGCGCCACCGTCGCCGCCCCGTCGCCCTCGTGGACGGTCGGCTCCGCGACGGAGACGTCCGCGCCGATGTCGACGTGAGCGCTCATCGGCTCGCACGCCTCCATCTCGGCGACCGCGTCCTCGGGCGTGGCGTCCTCGCCGGCCGCGATGCCACAGGCCATCGCTCCCTCCTCGCGCACGGTGGTGACGATCTCGCGGGTGTCGATGTGGTCGATCGCGGGAACGCCCTGGCTCTCGAGCCACGCGGCGACGTCTTCGGTGAGCTCGCGGGCGATCGCCGCGCGAGGCTGAACTGAGTCGGACTCGAATCGCTCGGATCGGACGCCGTAGTTCCCGATCAGGGGGTACGAGAAGGTCAACACTTGTTCGGCGTACGAGGGGTCGGTCAGCGACTCCTCGTAGCCGGTGTACGCGGTCGTGAACACGAGTTCACCACGTGTACGCCCCGGTGCGCGGGCGCGCGCTTCGAGCACGCGTCCGTCGGCCAGCGCGATGTAGGCGTCCGACATTACGAGAAACGTATACATGTACCCTAATAAATGCGTCGTTCGAAGGTTCGTTACGAAATTCGTAACACGCGCGCCGGGCGGGCCACACGACCGTGCGAGTCGACCGCTTCCGGCCGCTGTGGGCTCCCCGTTCACTTCGGTACGGTCCCGGCACGGCCCCGGCACCGGTCCGATACGGCTCCGAAACGCCCTCGCTCCCGACGAGAAAGCGGGCTACGAACATCGCATCCTCGGCCCGCGATGGTTGTGGAGTTCGAAGCGGAGTTACGATGTTCGCAAGCGGTAAGTCGGCGCGAGACCTCGCCTCGATATGGACGACCTCGACCGCCGGATCCTCTCGATCCTCAGACGGGACGCGCGAACCCCCTACACCGAGATCGCGGACCGCGTGGGCACCTCCGAGGGGACGGTTCGCAACCGCGTCGAGCGGCTGACGGAGGAGGGGATCATCGAACGGTTCACCGTGACCACGCGCACCGGCAACGTGAAGGCGATGATCGAGATCTCCGTCGAGATGAACGTCAACACCGCGGCGGTCGGCGAGCGCATGGTGGAGTGGGACGAGGTGGACTTCGTCTGGCAGGTCTCCGGCGAGGACGACATCGTCCTCGTCGTCGACGCGGTCGACACCCGCGCGGTCAACGAACTGATCACGCAGGCGCGCGAACTCGACGAGGTCAAATCCACGAAGACCCGGCTCATCCTCGACGAACGGCTCGGCTGAGACCGGCGAGCCGTCCGCTCACTCCTCCGGCGCGAGATCCGACCGCTTCGCCGCGAGTTCGCGCTCGAGATCCTCGCGCTCCCAGTTTCGCGCGGTGTTTCCCTCTATCTCGGCACGGAGCGTCTCCTCGATCAGGGTGACCGCCACGCCGTTTGCGCCCTCCGGAATGATCAGGTCGGCGTGTGCCCGCGTCGGCTCGACGAACCGCTCGTGCATCGGCTTCACCGTCGAGAGGTACTGGTCGATCACGCCCTCCAGGTCGCGTCCGCGGTCGAGCACGTCGCGCCGGATCCGCCGAAGGATCCGCACGTCCGCGTCGGTTTCGACGTACAACCGGAGGTCCAACATCGCGTTGATCGCCTCGTCGTGAAGCGCGAGGATCCCCTCGAGCACGACGACGTCGGTGGGTTCGACGGTCGTCCGCTCGTCCGTTCGGTTGTGCACCTCGAAGTCGTACCGCGGCATCTCCACCGACCGCCCCTCCAACAACGCTTCGAGGTGGTCTCGGAGGAGGTCCCACTCGAACGCCGACGGGTGGTCGTAGTTGATCTCGCCGCGCTCCTCGACGGAGAGATCCGAGCGCTCGCGGTAGTAGTTGTCGAGCGGAATGCGGGTGACGTCGTCGCCGAGGTTGCGGGTCACGAGCCGCGAGACCGTCGTCTTCCCCGCGCCGGTTCCCCCGGCGATGCCGATCACGAACGAGGGGATGGACATACTCGCGTTCCGGCGGCGGCCCGTTTCAACGCTCCCCTTCGACGCTGACCCCAGCGGCGCGGCCGTGACCGCCGCCTCCGAACCCGCGCCGCTCCGTGACGCGTCAGCCGCCTCGACTCCCGTTTCGTCTGCCGAACGGCACCGTACGGCCGGCGGCGGCATAACGGTATCGGGGGCAGATTTTAGCCGCTCGCCGCGGATCTGCGACGTATGCGCACAGATACCACGGTTCGCGACGTGATGCACCGGGAGTTTCTCGGGGTCAGCGAGTCCGACCCGCTCGCCGACGCGGCCACGTTGCTGGTCGAAGAGGAAACCGACTGTCTCGTCGTCCTCCGCGGCGGAGAGGCGGTGGGACGGCTCGCGGCCAGAGACGCGCTCGCGGCGGTCCTCGGCGCCGCCGACGACGCGACGGTCGGATCGGTGATGCGGCCGCCGCTGCCGACGGTCGCGCCCGACGACCGCCTGCGGGCCGTCGAGGAACGGCTCGTCGCCGAGGGCGTCGACCGGGTCGTGGTCGCCGCCGACGGCGACGCGGTCGGCGTCGTCACCGCCCGGGACGCGCTCGCCGCCGGCGCGTCGCGGCCGACGGAGCCCGTCGACGAGTCGGGCGTCGCCGGCGACACACAGGACGGCACGCGCCTGGAGACGAGCCGTGCGGGAGCCGCCGACGCGGCCAGGGGCTCCGAGCGGGCGCGAACCGCCGCGTCGACGGACGCCTCGGGCTCGTCCACGCAGGGCGTCTGTGAGGTGTGTGGCGCGCTCGCCCCGGAGCTGGCCGACGCCAACGGGCAGGCGGTGTGTCCGGACTGCCGGGAGGTGTGAGCGCCCGGCGGTAGGCTCAACACGCGGCGGCCCGAACCACGGCTCGTGTCCGACACCGACCGACCGCGCGTCACCGCGGCGACCGCCGCCGACATCGACGCGGTCACCGACCAGTGGGTGCGGCTCGCCCGCGACCAGCGCCGCCACGGGTCGACGCTGCTCGCCGACGGCAACCGAGCCGCGGTTCGAGAATGGGTCGCCCAGAGCGTGGTCACCGGCGAGTTGCTCGTCGCTCGCG
>CAZKXC010000001.1:47900-80218 GCA_964556645.1 uncultured Halobellus sp. | reverse complement strand
GTTCGAGAATGGGTCGCCCAGAGCGTGGTCACCGGCGAGTTGCTCGTCGCTCGCGACGCCGACTCCGACGGAGGGGAGGTCGGGAGTGACGCGGGCGACGGCACCGGCGACCCGAGCGACACCGACAGCGACGGCCCCGAACACTCGCTTCTCGGATTCGTCGGATTCTCGCTCGAACGCGACGGATACGAACGCGAGTGTACGCGCGGGACGGTCACCAATCTCTTCGTTCGGTCCGACCGACGGGGCGAGGGGATCGGATCGGCGTTGTTGGGAGCCGCCGAACGCGCCCTGGCCGAGGCCGGCGCGGACGCGGTGGCGCTCGAGGCGCTCGCCGACAACGACCGGGCGCGGGCGTTCTACGACAGCCGCGGCTACGACGCCCACCGGATCGAGTTTCGAAAGGAGGTCGGCGACGAGGAGTGAGTCGGCCCCGGAAGGCTCGCGGAAAACGACACGCACTCATACGAGGACCGAGAACCAGCGCTTGCGCCAGGGGAGCATGGGCGGTTCATGCACTCGACTTGTAATCGAGACTTCCGGGGTTCAAATCCCTGCCCTGGCTTCGCACGTCTCGTTCGGACGGAGAATCATACGCCGACGCCGATACTGTCTGCGTCCCGTTAACACGTGCTGTAGACCGTGTCTAACTCGCCCGCTTCGGTGATCAGCGCCCGCACGTCGCCGAAACAGGCGTTCGTGTCTACCGCGACCCGTTCGCTCGTTCCCGCGGCGGAGACGTCGACGAGGAACGTCTCGACGCCGTCGGGGCCCGCCTGACGCGTGTTGTACACCGTCTTGTCCTCGTGTGGTTGGACCGTGTGCGTCCGGTCGTACACCGCTTTTCCGGTCCGTTTCCGGCGCACGGCGACGCGCACCGTGGCCGATTCGATGTCGTTGTTCTCGACGGCGACCGCGTGGTCCGGGTCGGGCGTCTGTGCGGCGTCCGCGTTCGCCGACACCGCCTCCTGTGTGTCGGCGGGGTCGTTAGAGGAGGCTGTCGCCGCGTCGTCGTTTACCGGTTCCGGTTCTCCCGTGGCGTTGCCCGCGTCGGACGGCCGGGTCTCGTCGGTCGAGCCTCCACACCCGGAGAGGAGAACGGCCGACGAGCCGCCGGCGAGCGCGAGGACCTGTCGTCTCCGCATACGACCCCCGTCTTCGCATCGGCGGTAATACCCTCGGTAAGCCACAGCGGCGATTTGACCGTGCTCCCGACACGAGCGCCGCGACTGACGAGACGCCCCGCGGCCGAGCGCCGCCGGCCCGCGGCCGATGGCCGGCGGATTCCGGTCGATTTATCTGACACGTGTGTCACGGATACGTCGATGGCCCTCCAACTCAGCCAGGCGGTTAGCGACGGCATCGGACGGGTACTCACCCGAACCGGCGGCATCCTCTTCGTGACGCTGCTCGCCATTCAGTTGTTCACCCAGGCGGCGATCAACACCGCGGTTGTCGGCTCCCTGCCGGCGGAGATGGCCGGCCAGGTCGGCTCTACTGGGCTCGCGCTGCCCGTCTCCGGACGCGTGGGAATCGTGTTGTCAGTCGTGGCGATCCTCGCGACCGGGGTCCACCTCGTGGTGGTTTCGCGGGCGCTGACCCGGCCGGCACGCGAGCTCTCGGCGTTTCCCTCCCCGTTGTACGCGCGCCGGATCGGTCGCGCGACTCTCTCGACGCTTCTCGGCGGACTGATCGTCGTGATCGCCGTCACGCTCGGCTTCGCCGCGCTGATCCTTCCGGGCGTCTTTCTGTCCATCTCGTTCGTGTTCTTCGTCTTCGCGGTCGGGGTCGAAGACGCCGGCGTGGTCGGCGGCCTCAAACGAAGCTGGGCGATGGCGCGCGGAAACCGGATCAAGATCGGGATTCTCGTCGTTCTGGCCGGCGTCTTCGGCGGCGTTCTCGGCGTCGTCGGCACGGTGTTAGACCTCGCCGGCCTTCCGCTCGCCTCCGAGTTCGCCGCCGCCGCGCTCAACAGCGTCTTCTTCATCCTGTTTTACGCGGTGCTCGCCTCGGCGTATCTCCAGCTCAGCGACGGCCGACCAAGCGGCTCCGGTGAGTCCGGCTCCACCAGCACGGCCGGGGGAGCGACGCCCAGGCTGTAGCCGATCCGACGAACGACCGGACGTATCGGAGAAGCAATAGACGACCGCTGGCCCCGCGAAGCGGCGCACCGGTCGGCCGGCTCTCGGGACGGCTTCGGTCGAGCCGGCCGACACCGTCGTGGCCCGTGTCGTCGGCACCGGAGGCGGCCCCGGATTCGCGTGCCAGGACGGTTCCGGATCGCTGGCGCCTCTCGCCGCGACTGCCGGATTCATGTATACGGTCTGAGTGTTTGAGATAGCAATATGTGGATCCGCGGCGTGGCGCCTCTATGCCCATCGGGCCAGCCATCGACGAGTTACACTTCACACAGGAGCCGGACGTCGAGACCGTTCCGGGCCCCCGTTCCGAGGAGCTGCTCGAGCGACAATCGGCGGTCGACACCAACGCGGTCGCGTACCCGCGACGCGTCCCGGTCGCACTCGACGAGGCCAAGGGGGCGACGATACGCGACGTCGACGGCAACACCTTTCTCGACTTCTTCGCCGGCATCGGCGTGTTGAACGTCGGCCACTCGAACCCGTACGTGCTCGACGGCGTCCACGAGCAGCTGGACAAGATCGCACACACGGTCGACTTCCCGACCGAGGCGCGCATCGAGTTCATCGAGCGGCTCGACGACATCGCTCCCGACGGCCTCAGCGGCAACAGCAAGGTGATCTTCGGGGGACCGAGCGGAAGCGACGCGATCGAGGGCTCGATCAAACTCGCGAAACACAACACCGGCCGGCACGGACTGCTCGCCTTCGAGGGATCGTATCACGGAACGACGGCGGGCGCGCTCAGCCTGACGGCCGGCAAGGCGTACAAGGACGGCTACGGGCCGTTGTTGGCCGACGCCGTCCACGTGCCGTACCCCGATCCGACCGAGACCGGCCCCGGCGGAGACGTCGCCGCGCTCTGTCCCGCGGAGAACTGTTGTCGGACCGGCGTCTGTGCCCGCGCCCTGGACGCGGTCCAACGAAAGTTCGAGGGGTCGTACGGCGGCCACGAGGATCCCGCCGCCATCTGGGTCGAACCGATCCAGGGCGAAGGGGGTGTGGTCGTCCCGCCCGAGGGCTTCCTCGAGGGGCTTCGCGACATCGCCGACGACAACGACGCGATGTTGATCTTCGACGAGATACAGACCGGCTTCGGCCGAACCGGCGAGTGGTTCGCGGCCGACCACTGGGGAGTGACCCCCGACGCGATGACGATGGCGAAGGGAATCGGCGGGTCGGGGCTGCCGATCGGCGCGATGTTGTACCACGAAGAGTACGACACCTGGGGGCCGGGCGGTCACGTGGGGACGTTCCGCGGAAACGTGCCGGCGTTCGTCGGCGGCATCCGCGCCATCGAGTACGTCGAGGAACACGACGTGCTCGCGCACGCGACCGAGGTCGGAGACGCCATCCGCTCGCGGTTCCGCGAGCTCGCCGAGGACGTGCCACACATCGTCGACGTCCGCGGCAAGGGACAGTTCACCGGCGTGGAGTTCCGCGTCGACGGCGAGCCCTCCAAACACCTCGTCGAGTCGATCCAGCGGGAGTGTTACCACAACGGCGTGTTGGTGTGGTACGCCGGGCGCGAAAAGAGCGTGCTGCGGCTGCTCCCGCCGCTCGTGCTCACCGAACGCCAGGCGGAGGTCGGGATGGAGATCATCTGTGAGTCCATCCGGAACGTCATCGCGGAGGCGGACGCCGAGCCGCCGTCGGCATAGCGGCCCGGTTCTCTCGCCGACTCGGTCGTCCGCGTCGCCCTGACCGAGTGTTCACGTCCCCCAACCGACCGCCCGCGTCTTCGTTCCCGACTACCCGTCGATGGCGGCGACCATCTCGATCTCGACCCTGATGTCGATTGCGAGCGCGGCGACCTCGACGGTGGTTCGGCCGGGATGTGGCTCGGGCATCCGGTCGCGGTACACCCGGTTGAACCGGTCGATGTCGTCGATATCCGTCAGGTACGCCGTCGCCTTCACCACGTTCTCGAGACCGGTGCCCGCCGCCTCGAGAACGGCCTCGAGGTTTTCGAACGTCTGACGGGTCTGTGCTTCGATCGTCTCGCCGACGACGGCTCCGGTCTCGGGGTCTTTCGGGATCTGTCCCGCGGTGTAGACGGTGTCGTCGTGGACGACGCCCTGTGAGAACGGAAACTCGCTGTCGTACCCCGCGTCGGTCGAAATGTGTCTCACCATGCCCGGTCGACCCGCGGCAGCGAAAAGTAGGTTTGGGACGAGACCGGCGTCACCGTGCCCGGCGAGCGCGGGCGTTCAGGGTGTTTTTAGAGATCCGCTTATGTACGATGCGGACGCACGACGCGTATGGACCGGCCCGACTCCGTGTTCGTGGGCGTCTCCGGCGTCGTCGGCGTGACCGCGGTCGCGGCGATCGTCGCCGCCGGTGTCCTCTTCGGCTTCGACGAGTCCATTCGCCGTCCGTTCGCGCTGCTCGTCGCGGAGCCGTTCGCGTGGATCGTGGTCGCCGCGCTCCTCGTCGCCGTCGTCGGAAACGCGTACATCGATTCGGAGTGATCGGACCGCGGGGTCGTGTGTGACCGCCGTCAGTCACCGACCGCCGTCGGTCAGCGCGACGCGGTCGTCGTCGGCCGTCTCGGCGCCCACGGGGTCCGTCGTCGACCGGTCGGCCGGCACCTCGTCCGTCGCGACGTGGTTCCAGACGGTGACGCCCGCGACCGCGTACGCGACGAGGTCGTAGTGGACGTTTCCGCCGAAGCCGGTGAACGCCGCGAGCGTGCTGTAGCCGAAGACCGCACAGACGCCGGCGACGAACGCGAACTCCCTCGTGACGCGTCCGTCGGTCGCCGCGGAGACTGCCCGACGGATCGTCGGACCGCAGGCGACGAGGAACGCGACGCCCGACAACGCGGCGAGGTTGACGAAGAAGTGCGTCGCCACCCGCGAGTCGAGAATCGACCGGAGGTATTCGACGGTGACCGGGTCGTAAAACAACCACTCGACGCGGGTGGGGTACAACACGCCGATGTACGGCGTCGCGACCATCAGCCCGAAGAGGACGGCGACGGCGACGCGCGCGGAGGCGAACTGCGACGCGCGTCGACTCGCGAACGCATCGTCGCCGGGAGCGACGACGAGCCCGTACGACTCCAGGGTCGCCCGCAGGTCGGCCCGCGAGACGGACGGGTCGTGGTGAACGCCGACCGTCCCGTTGCGTTGCGTCGCCGAGGCCGCGCTGACGCCGTCGCGGTCGGCGAGCACCGCTTCGAGGAGCGTCTCCTCGCGTTTCGTCTCGAGTCCGCTCACCTCGAAGGTGTCGTTGACGTGCGACTCCGGAACGCGCGCGACCCGCGGACCGGCACGCGACTCCGGCTCGCCGATATCCCGCCTTTGAACTGCGGCTTCGAGGGTCCCTCGGAGGCCGCGATACTCGTCGTCTCGCATGGAGAACGCATCGGATTCCACCGACATGAAACTTCCCCCAGCCGGCGGCGGAGACGATCGGCCCGTTCCGCGGCGGCCGCCACCCGTATCCGCGCCCAACGTCGGCGTCACCCCATCCAAAACGGTTTTGAGTGTGTGATGTGTTACCGAAATCTATGAGCGTGAATCGGGGCGGTGAGACGGTCTTCCGGATCCCCCACGAGGCCTCCCTTCAGCCGGAGTGTACGAGCTTCTCGTGTGAGCTATCGGCGATTGCGACCGAACCCGGCGTCGTTACGGCTGTCGTGTTCGCGGGGCTACTCGTTTTCGTTGCGTTCGCGTACCTTCGCGACGCGGAGACGGCCTGCCGGCAGGAGCGACGCCGAGTGATGGACGAACACGACGCCTTCGAGGAGTTCGCCGACCGCATCGCGGCGCTCGACCCGTGTCAGATGGACGCGACGGACCGGCCCGCCGCCGGTCCGACCGTCGAGACCCACCGGCCGGGCACCGCCCGCGGTGCCGGGACCGGCGACGTGCGGCTCAGACAGGTTCTCGACACCTACCGGAACACGGTGATGTCGTTACCACACTACACCGAAGAGTACGACGAGAGCGTCACGGAGAGCATCGCCGCGGAGCTGGGGCCGGATACGACCGTCTCGCTGGCCTCGAACGGGACGCTCTCGCCGGGGCTCCAGTCCGCGCTGGTCGACCGGAGCCGACAGGCGGCGCGGGCGCGGCGCTCGCTCGCCGACGCGATCGAAGCCGAGGTCGACGCGCTCTCGGACGCCGAGACGACGCTCTCGGGAATCGAGCGCCAGCGCAGCCGACTGAGCGACCACCTCGACGGGGTCTCACACGGAGCGCGCGCCGACGCGTCGATCGACGTCTGGCGGCGCCTGAACGAGCTCGAACGCGAGTGTGACGCCGTCGCGACGGAACGACAGGACACGCTCCGTGATCCCCCCGTCTCTCCCGACCGGTCGAGCGGGACCGACACGGCGTTCCACGAGTACCTGTACGCGCCGATCGAGGGCACGAAACACCCGGTGTTGGCGACGGTCGCCTCGGTGGGAGACCGGATCCGCGAGGACCGGGCCCGCGTCGCACGCCAGATCGCCGGCGGGACCTGAACGCCGCGGGAGCACGACGCCCAACGAGACCGGCGTCTGGACGGGCTATGTTTTACCGCCGCGTCGCTCCCACGCGAGGTGGACGACGGCGCCGACCAGAACCGCGACGCCGAGGTTCGACACCACCGCGAGAATCCCGACGCCCACCGACAACGGGCGGTTCGACGACGCGGTCACGGACCCTCCCAGCGAGACGGCGACCGCCGCGAGGACGGCCCCGACCATCGACACCGGGAACGCGGCGAGCAGCGTCGTGGTCGCGACGAGCGCCGCCGCGAGGTAGCCGACGCCGACCACCACGTTCGCCCCGCCGGTTCGCGCGCCGAAGGCGTGTTTGCCCGCGACCCCATCACAGCCGTGACACATCGGAATCCCGCCGAGCGGCACGGCGAGGAGGTTCATCACGCCCATGCTCGTCGAGAGGTCGTCCGGAGCCACGTCCGCGTCCAGGCGGTCAGCGAGAAGCAACGACGTCGCCAGCGCGGCGTTGCCGATCGTCATCGCGAGCTGTGCGACGATCCCCTCGGCGGCGTCTCGGCTGACCGCCTCAGCGAGCGCCGGCGCCGGCGGCACTCCGGGAAGCGTCGGCGTCGGCAGCCCGCCCGTCCACACCGCGACCGCGACACAGCCGGCGATGACGGCCACGCCGCCGGCGTTTCGGTAGCCGGCGACGGCGGCGCCGCCCGCGATCGCGACTCCGGCGGCCCCGAACGCGGGCTCCGCGAGAACGAGCCGGACGCCCGTTTCGAACAACAACAGCCCGACCGCGAACTGAACGCCTCTGATCACCGGATCGCCGATCCACCGCTCGACGACTGCGAGCGTCCCCGACAGGCCGATCACGAGGAGAACGCTCCCCAACACCAGGCCGGCGAGCGCGAGTTCGGCGTAGCCGAGCACGCCGGCGATCCCCATCGCCGCGAGCGCCTTCATCGGTTCCACGGAGAGCGGAAGCCCGTACGCGACGCCCCACACGATCTGGAAGACGCCGAAGCCGACCAGCACGTGCGGCAGCGACACGTCGGTCAAAAGCGCCAGTCCGACCACCAGCGGAACGACTGTAACCGAATCTCCTATCGCGCCGGTGAGCGCGCCCCGACTGAACGCGACCCGGCTCCGATCGGCCACGCCGCCAGGAGCGCCCATACGACGCGTACGAGCCGACGAACCGACTTGAACATTGTCAGTAATCGTCCCGTTACACGTTTTCGGCTCGCGATACTGGTATCGGTTATGACGGCGGTCAGAACGGCCACCAGGACCGGCCGGTCACGAGCCGCCGGAGCCGGCCGACGACCCCCGTGGGGCGTTCTGGGGGCTCTGGCTCGCCGAGCTCCCAGCCGGCCTTCGCGGCTGCCTCGCGCGCCGTGAGGTACTCCCAGCCGACGTTCTCGGCGAGCCGCCGGTCTCCGCGAGAGGTGCCGACGAACACGTGCCGGGGAGTGTCCGTCGCCTCCTTGATGTCCACCAGCGTTCCCCACTTGTCCCAGTCGCGAAGCGAATACTCGTTTTCGATCCCGTGTGTTCTGACGAAGGCGTCGACGGCGCTCGTGTCGTTGGCGACGATTCCGACGTGTGCGCTCCACCGGCGTGCGTCCGCGAAGACGGCGCTCGGATCGGCGAACGACCGCGCGGCGCCGAGCGTGTACAGCAGCGTCACCTCGCCGGTCTCGTCGCCGGTGCTCGTCACGACCATCGTAAGTGAGCGTCCGTGCGGCCGGTGGAAAGATAAGCCGTGTGGCCGCCGCTGCGTCGAGCCGGGTGCGAGCCGAGGCGGACGCCGCCGACGGAGGCGACCGATCACGCTCGGTCGCCGTCGGCGTCCGCTCCCGGAAGCACGGTGAGGTCTCGACGGTCGAAGCCGACGGCGACCGATTCTTCTACCGCCGGGCAGGAGCGCCGCCGTTCCGCGACCAACTCCGTTCCGGACGCCACGCGAACGCGAACGTCGTATCTGCTCGCGGCGTCGGTGACCGAGCGGACGGTTCCGGACAGTTCGACGTCCGTCCCGACGCGCCCGTTGCGGCTGACGTCGACGTCTCCGGGACGAACGTGAACGACCGGATCGGCGCCTTCGATTCCCTCGGGAAGCCCGTCCACCGCCACTCGGCTCTCGCCGACCCGAAGCGCCGGAGGGTTTCGTTCGACAATCGTCGCCGGCAGCGTGTTCGACCGGCCGAGAAACGCCGCCACGAACCGGTTCGGCGGCGACTCGTAGAGCGTTCGGGGGTCGCCGACGGCCGACACCTCGCCGTCTCGAAGGACGACGAGACGGTCGGCGAGCGACATCGCTTCTTCCTGATCGTGGGTGACGAACAACGCCGTCACGCCCGTTTCTCGGTGTATCCTGGCGATCTCCGTTCTGAGCTGATCGCGAAGCCCCCGGTCGAGCGCCGACAACGGCTCGTCGAGCAGCAACACGTCCGGGCCCGGAGCCAGCGCGCGAGCCAGCTCCGCGCGCCGCGTCTCGCCGCCGCTCAACGCCGCCGGGTACGACCCGCGCTTCGCCGTGAGTTCGACCAGCTCGAGGGCGGCGTCGATCGCCGTCTCGCGCCGGGCCGGAGGGACGCCGTCGGCGGCGAGTCCGTACCCGACGTTTTCGCCCACGGTCATGTGCGGAAACAACGTGGACCGCTGGAAGACCACGCCCACGTCGCGCGCCTCGGGAGGGGTGTCGGTGATGTCGGCCCCACGCAGACGGATCCGCCCGGCCGTCGGCGCGACGTGACCGGCGATGGCCTGGACGAGCGTCGTCTTTCCGCAGCCGCTCGGCCCGAGCACCGCGACCAGCTCGCCGTCTTCGAGCCCGAACGAGACGGATTCGACCGCGGTCTCGCTCCCGTACCGGTGAGACACCCCGTCGAGTTCGAGTCTCATCCGTCGCTCACCGCCGGCGCGGGCGCGGACCGCTGGATCGCCGCGACGACCAGCAGCGCGATCGCCACCAGCGCGAGCGCCAGCGGCACGACGTCGTCGAGCCCGCCGGCGATGAACGCGACCCAGATCTGTGTCGGGATGGTTCGGGGGGCGTACGCGACCATCATCGTCGCGCCGAACTCGCCGATCGCCCGGGCGAACGTGAGGACGATCCCGGCGACGACGGCTCTGCGCGCCAGCGGCAGCGAGACGTTCCAGAACGTCGCTATCGGTCCGTAGCCGAGCGACCGCGACGCCTGTTCTAACCGCTCGTCGACGGCGCCGAAGCCGGCGCGAGCGGTGATCACGACGAACGGCGCGGCGACGAACGTCTGTGCGAGGACGACGCCGACGAGGCTGTCGGTGAGCGGGACGCCGAGCGCCGCCGCGACCCGCCCGATCGGAGTGGTGCGCCCGACCGCCGTGAGGAGCATCGCGCCGCCGACGACCGGCGGGACGACGAGCGGGAGCACGACGAGCGCCTCGACCAGCCGTTTTCCGCGAAACGACCCGCGCGCGAGGACGTACCCCAGCGGCACGCCGAAGACGGTCGCGACGGCCGTCGACACCGGCGCGGTGAGAAGCGAGTGTCGGATCGCGGCCCGGCTGGTCGGCCGCGCGAGCGTCTCGAACACCGGCGTCGACCCGGTTCGTCCGAGAAACGTCACGAACGGGAGCAGAAACGAGCCGACCAACACTCCGCCGAGCAGCCCCGGAACGACCAGCTCCGGAACGTCTCGCGTTGTGATCGACCGCGCCGCCCGTCGTGTGAGGCTCACTCCGCGATCACCCCGTCCGGAACGTCGCCGTGAGCCCGCGGAAACCCGTCGACGCGCAGGCCGGCCCGCTCGAGACCGCCCCGTGTGCCGGCGAGAACCCGAACGAACGCTCGGCCGGCGCCGGCGTCGTCGGCGCCCTCGACGACGGTCGCGGCGTACACGATCGGCGCGCCGGCCACGGTGTATCCCTCGTCGGTCGTGTACGTGACGGAGGCGTACCGCGACGCGTACGCCGGATTCGAGAAGTTGTACGCGTCGGGAAACTGATAAAACGGGAGGTCGCGCTCGACGGCCATGTTTCGATACGCGACGGCGGCGGCCCGATTCCCGGACTCGACGCCGGCCAGCAGCCGCGGCTCGTCGGGTTCGCGATACGCCGCGTCGGCGAGCGCGTCGGCGAACCCGTCGAGGTCGTGTTCGGCTTCGGCCAGCCGGAACGCGAGTATCGCCCGATAGCCGAGCGGATCGAGGTCCGGGTCGCTGATGGCGACCGCTCCGTCTTTCGCGGCCGTCACGGCCTCGTACCACGGCTCGCCGTTCTCGAGCCGGTCGCCCACGCGGGTCTCCGGCGAGTAGGCCAGCCCGAGGGCGTTGGACGCGAACGCGACGTCCCAGTCGGCGTGCTCGCCGTAGAGCCGGTCGCGCAACAACCCGGCGTCCGCGCTGACGGCGACGTCGGGGTGTGCCTGGCGGTCCTCGATCATCCGCATGACCGCGTTCGAGCCGTAGTACGACCCTCGGTACGCCGTTCCCGTCTGGCTCTCGAACGCTCCGCCGACGTGGTCTTCGAGCACCGCGGCGAGGCTCCCGGCGGCGAGCACCGACACGTGGTCGCTCGTTCCGAGACAGCCCGCCGTCCCGAGAACGCCTCCGCCGGCCAGACCCGCGAGAACGGATCGTCGAGTGTGCCCGCGCATGTACCACGGAAACGGGTCCGCCCGTAATGTGCCTTTGCGTAATTACTTCTCGTATCGAGAGTAACCGAATTAGGGTTCTCCAGCGAGGCCAGTCGGCAGCGGTCGTTCGCGACGGTGCCGGAGTACCGGCGACACACAGACGGCGGAGCGCGGCCGCCGCCACCCACGAGTGGTCGCTTTCGGCGTTCGATCGGCCCGCGGCGCGGACGATCCGGCCTCTCAGCGGGCGATTTTCATTATTCGTAAGATTATAGTCTCTTTGCGTGCCAATCACTACAATGACGTATCAGGAACTCGACGCCAAACTGGTGAACTCGCTGCTCGGAGACGGCCGCGCGAGCCTCCGGAGCATCGGCGAGGAGCTCGACGTCTCGGTGACGACCGTCTCGAACCACCTTCGCGACCTCGAGACCGAGGGCGTGATCCGCGGATACAGCCCGATCGTCGACTACGACAAGCTCGGCTACGACGTCACGGCGATCATCCAACTGAAGGTCGAAGGGCCCGCCCTGCCGGAGATCACCGAGACCCTTCGGCAGGAAGACCAGATGGTCAGCGTGTACGAGGTCACCGGCAGCTACGACGTGATCGCGATCGGGAAGTTCACCGACACCGACGACATGAACGATCAGATCAAGCGGATTCTGGCGGACGCCGACGTGCGCGAGTCGAACACCAGCGTCGTGCTCAACGCGGCGACCGAAAACGAGCAGTTCGACCTCGACGTCGACGCGGAGTGATCCGCCGGCGACGCCACGCCCCCGGTCAACGGCGGTCGTCGCTCGCCGACCCGACCGCCGTTCCCGGACGCGTCGTCCCGTCGGCCACGAGCGTGCGCGACACGATCGCCGCGACCACGATCACCAGTCCGACGCAGGCGAGGTACTCCGCCCGGTAGCCGATCCGAGCCGCCAACGGGAGGGCGAGGATCGGGCCGACCGACGACCCGAGGTCGCCGAACATGTTGTACACGCCTCCGAGCTTGCCCATGTCCTCGTCGGGGCCGATATCGCCGAGATACGCGAGCAGCGGCGGGTTCGACCCGCCGACGCCGATGCCGATGCAGGCGACCCCGACCACCGTCGCCGGCAGCGTGGGGACGGCCCCGAGCAGCCCGAAGCCGAACGCGAACACCGCGAGCGCCGGTATGGTGAGGAGTGCGCGGTCGTCGAGCCGGTCAGAGAGCCGGCCCGCGACGACGGTGGTCAGCCCCGAACACAGCACGGATATCGCCATGATGAGGCCGCTCACGCCGACGGCGGAGAACGCGCCGATCTCGATGCCGTGGACGTCGGCGTAGAGCACGATCGTCGAGAGCAGGACGCCGGCGAACAACAACCGAACGGCGAAGTTCACCGTTCCGATCGTGAGGATCCGCGGATCGCTCCTGACGATTCTCGGCAGCTCACGGAGCGCCGCCGGCTCCTCTATCGACACCGCGAGGTCGGGCAACACGAGCGCCGCGACGAGCATCGCGACCATGCCGAGCACGCCGGCCGCGCCGAACGCGAACGCGTAGGTGTACACGTCGGTGATCACCCCACCCAGTATGAGCCCCGTCGGGAACCCGAGGCTCTGGCCGCCGCGGAAGTAGCCGATCCACCGCCCTCGGTTCGCCTCCGTCGTCACCTGGACGACGGTGCTGTACGCGCCGACGAAGACGAACGCGGACCCGAATCCCCAGACCATCCGGGATACCACGAAGATCTCGGCCGCCCCCGCGACCGGGATCAGGTCGGGGTGGAGACCGAGCACGTATCCGAACGGAGCCAGCCCCTGGAGAAAGAAGCCGAGGATCATCGGCCGGCGAGCGCCGAGACGGTCGATGAGCTGGCCCGCCGGCGTGTTCATCAACAGGCGCGTGATCCGGTTCGTCGAGAGGATCAGCCCGACGACGAACGGGGAGATGCCCAACACCGTTCCCAGCGTCGGGAGCGTCGGGAACGCGACGCCGCCGCCGACGCCGCCGAAAAACACCCCGGCGATGAGGCTTCCAACGATCGTCGACACGGAGTGGTCGGCGTCGGTTTCGGTCGTGCTCATTCGGTCCCGACCAGTACACCGGCGTTGATTCGACCGGCAGATAAAACTACGCGTACGGGTTTCGTTCGCTTGTTTTCGCCCGTGTGATCGCCTCGCCGCCGGTGGAACGGGAACGACCGTCCGCGACTTTAGGCGTGAGAGACTGTCACGTGCCGTCGAGCGGGTACAGATCGCCCGGGACGTTCTCGTACGGAAGCTGTGTGAGGTCGGCCGGGCCGAGTCCGGGGGCGTCGACTATCACGACCTCGCCGGCGACGCCGGTCTCGACGAAGCCTCGCCGGAAGTGAACACGGCTCTTGATCGCGACGATCTCACACGCCTCGAAGTCGACGCCTATCGACTCGAACACCGCGGGCGACGTGACCTGATGGAGAGACGGGGTGAGCACGACGCGGTTGTCGTCGCCGAACCGGAGCACGGCGACGGTGTCGAACTCGCTGTATCCGCCGCGATACGGCCCGAGGTACTCCACCTCTCCGTCGACCGTCACGGGCTCGCCGGCGTACCGATCGGCGTACCCGCCCACGTCGACGGTGACCCGGTCGCCGACGGCGGCCTGCTCGCGGATCGTCTCGACGGCCCGCTCGTCGGCGATCGACGCGACGATGGCGTTGCTCGCGCCCTGTCGGATCAGCTCCGCGAGCACGTGCGTCGAGTTGCCGGTTCGGTCGGCGTGGTCGGCGAGGACGACCGGCGTCCGGCCGTCCTCGGCCGCCGCAATCGCTCGCCGTACCCCGGCTTCGGTCTTCGGGAGCGTCTTGCCGGCGAACGATTCTCTGACGCGCCAGACGTACGCCGAGAGGTCCTCGGCGATCTCGTCGGCCAGCCGCTGATCGTCGTCCGTGACGACCATCACGGTCGCGCCGGCGTTCGGAACGTCGGCGTACGCGAAGCCGAACGCGACGGAGACGAACGCGTCCGTCTCGCGTCGCTCCCAGCGGCGCGCCCGTTCCATGATCTCCATCGCTGGCGACTCGCCGGTCCCCTGAAACACGCTCGGCGTGATGACGCCGGGCGTTCGGGTCGCCACGGTCGGCTCGTACGTCCCGCGGAGCTGTCGGTGGAGCACGCGAGCGGCTCGCTCACCCTGGTACGCGGCGTCGTAGTGAGGGTATCGTTTGACGATGAACACGGCGTCGGCGGCGTCCGCCAGCTCGTGGTCGACGTTCGCGTGGAGATCGAGTGTCACGTAGATCGGCCGGTCGCCCACCGCCGCTCTGACCCGTCGAACCGTCTCGGCTTCCGGCTTCGGAACGCCGTCGACCGCCATCGCCCCGTGTAAGGAGAGGTACACCGCATCGAGCCCGTCGATGTCCGCCACTCCCTCGGCGATGCCGTCGGCGTACTTCTCGAACGCCGCCTCGGTGACCCAGCTGCCGGACGAGCCGCCGACCGGCCGGCGCGGGGAGTAGCTGCCGACGAGGGTGGTGTCGCCGACCTCTCGGGTGCGGCGCACGAAGCCCCGGACGTACTCGTTCGCGTCGAGCACCGCCTCGCCGTCGATCGGCGGGCCGTCGTGTTCCCACTCTTTTATCCCCGTCGGCCGCGGACAGAACGTGCACGTCTCCATGGCGAACCGGGCGACCCCGACCGTGAACCCGCCGTCGTTTCGAACACCCACCGCTTGCTCCTCGGTATCGCTCATCACGGACCGGTTGGCGGCTCGGCGGTAAATACGCTGTCGAACCCCGCGTCGGTGGCCGCGAGCGACGCCGCGCCGACCGGGGGCCGCGCCGAGACGCGAACCGCCCGCTTTGATATGCGCCCGTCCACACGAGTCGGTCACCGATGACCGCTACCGACCTTCGGACGATCGGCGTGCTCGGCGGAATGAGCAGCGAATCGACCGTCACCTACTATCGACAGATCGACCGCGCGATCACCGACGCGCTCGGCGGCCACACGACCGGCGACCTGTTGATCCGCAGCGTCGACTTCGGCGACATCGAGCGGTTCATCCGCACCGACCGGTGGGACGCGGCCGGCGACTACCTCGCCGAGGCGGCCACGGCGCTCGAGGCCGGCGGCGCCGACTTCGTCGTGATGGCGACGAACACGATGCACAAGGTCGCGCCGGCGATCACGAGCGCGCTCTCGGTCCCGTTCGTTCACATCCTCGACGTGACCGCCGACGCCGTCCGGGACGCGGGCGTCGACACGGTCGGCGTGTTGGGCACCGAGGAAACGATGGCGGGCTCGTTCTACCGCGACCGGCTGGCCGACCACGGACTCGACGTCGTCGTCCCCGAGCCGGCCGACCGAGAGGCCGTCGACAGGATCATCTTCGAGGAGCTGACGAAGGGAGAAACCAGCGACGCGTCGCGGGAGCGGTACTTAGAGGTCGTCGACTCGCTGGTTGCGGCGGGCGCGCAGGGCGTGGTGTTGGGGTGTACGGAGATCGAACTGCTCATCGAGCAGGCCGACCGGCCGGAAGTCCCCATGTTCGACACGACGGCGCTCCACGTCGAGCGGGCCGTCGAACACGCTCTCGGCGAGCGCCCGCTCGCGTCCGACGGCTGACGCGGCCCGCGGCGCCAAGAGGACCTCCGACGCGGACCGCCGGGATCAACGTTTATCATCCGCACCGACGGATGGGATGTATGCCAACACAGACTGTCGGGTTCGTCGGACTCGGAATCATGGGGCTGCCGATGGCGCGGAACCTCCTCGACGCGGGCTACTCGGTCGTCGGTCACAACCGCTCCGCGGAACCGACCGAGGCGCTCGTCGAGTACGGCGGCGAGGACGGCGGGTCGCCCGCGGGCGTCGCCGAGCAGAGCGACGTCGTCCTCCTGTGTCTGCCCGACTCGCCGGACGTGACGAACGTCGTTCTCGGCGAGGGCGCCGAGTCGGACCCCGTGATCGACGGCGTGAGCGAGGGGATGACGCTCATCGACCACTCGACGATCTCGCCGACGGTCGCGGAGTCGGTCGCCGACCGACTCGCCGAGGAGGGAGTGAGCGTGCTCGACGCGCCGGTGTCTGGCGGCGAGCAGGGCGCCGTCGACGGCACCCTCTCTATCATGGTCGGCGGCGACCCGGACGTGGTAGACGAGCAGTTGGACGTGCTCGAGGCGATGGGCGAGACGATCACTCACTGCGGGCCGAGCGGCGCCGGACAGACGACGAAGGCGTGCAACCAGATCGTGGTCGCCGCCCAGATGGTCGGGGTCAGCGAGGCGCTGGTGTTCGCGGACAACGCGGGCGCCGACCTCGAGGCGGTCGTCGACGCGATAAGCGGCGGGGCGGCCGGGTGTTGGACCCTCGACAACCGCGCCCGGTCGATGATACGCGGCGACTTCGACCCGGGCTTTTTCGCGTCGTACCAGTACAAAGACCTCCGGATCGCCACGGACGCCGGCGAGGAGTTCGGCTCGCCGATGCCACAGACCGCGCTCGCACACGAACTGTACAAGACGATGGTGCAAAACGACATGGGAGACGACGACAACTCGGGCGTGATGCAGGTGCTCGAACTGTTGTCCGGCGGACCAGCCCGGGTCGACGGCTGACCACACGCCGCGGACATGTCGCGAACGAGTTATACCTTTGATTGAGTGGGGACACGAACGTGGTGGCCATGACGATCCGTTACCCTCACTGAAACTCGATTTTTACTCATAATCGCAACGGCTCTACCAAACTCTTCAGCAGCCGATCCGATTTCACACGAATACAAGGAGGAAGCCCACGGCTTTAGCCGTAGGAGGAATCCGACATCAAGAGCCACCAGCGCAGCACTAGCTGGTAGACTTGGTCTCGCAATTAGTATGCGCTTGGCTTGATGATGTCGCGAGCGGTGACTACAGGGTGCGTGGTAAACAGTTCAGCCCAATGTGAAAGTCATCTGGGTACACACCGATTGTGGGTCGAGCCGTAATGTGTAAAGCCAAAACGACTAAGTGTAAAAGAAACTTTACATCTGCGTGTAGATGAAAATCAAGCGCACCATTCCAATTGGCGTTGCGATCCTCGGCGTCGTAGCGGCGAGCGTTGTGTTGGCAGCCGTGGACGGGTTCCTCATCGAAGTTGGAGCAGTTACTGGAGGCATAGTCCTCTTTGGCGCAGGGTACCTATGGTACCGACGGCAGTGGGACCAAGCGGACGAAGTCAAGATGGACGAACGGCTTGAGTGGGTCGCCTATCGTTCGGGAGAGCTTAGTTTCAGGGTTTCTCTCGCCCTTGCGATAGTCCTCTTTGTCGCTCTTGAGGCGGAGAGTATCCCCATAACGGCTGAAGAAGGGCTCGTTCTTCTGATTTTGGGAATGATCGCTGCCCGCTTCGGACTGTACGGCTGGTACAACAAACAGTCGGTGTAAACACCGTGGACAACAATCTGAAAGTGTGGCGGGCAAAAGCGGACGTGACTCAAAAAGAACTTGCCGACGCTGTTGAAGTGAGCCGACAAACTATCAACGCCATCGAGCGAGGTCGGTACGATCCGAGCTTGGAATTGGCATTCGCGCTTGCAGACTTTTTTGATTGTACCATTGAGGACATCTTCGACCCCGACATCGAGTGAGTGTCGGTATTACTGCTAGTGAGGGTGTCCCCGACCGTCCAGATCGTATCTCATGTTCTTACCGATCGAACCCCTGGGTAAGTAGGCCCGTTCTGTCGGCTGATTCGGTATTTATTTCGAGGGAATAACACAGTTCCCTGCTGCTTGGATACTCTACATTGACGGATCTGATCTGATCGAATCTAAAAACAATTTGATGTGAGAAATGAGCGGCTTATTAATCACTTGTTGAGTCATCATGAGTTAATAGCTATCGGAGCGGTCCATAGAGGTGATTTGATTATCTAAACGTGCGCTGCCGGCATAAAGATTGTATTCGCGTACTGATACCCTGCGTCTATCGAGCGATTTCTGATCCCGTAACACTGCGACCCGTTCTATACGGAGTCGACGCAGACGACGGTGTATGGTTTACGCCCCTGCGACCGCGACGACCGGTAGTCCCCATCGGCAGTTCGATATAAGAGACACCTACACAGCAACTTACAAGAGACAATAACCGCAGTTGACGCCTTCCAGACCACTGTCAGCGATACTTGAGAGTACGCCGGTACACTCGGGGTCTCCGGCTGGCTCAAATTCGCCGCGCTCGTTCTGTTCGTCAGTCTCGGCCCCCAACATCGCGAGTCGGGTGTGGCGGTTCGCCGCGCTCGCTAGCGTGTCCGACGAGCCGTCAGATGTTTGCCAGCACCCGCACTGCTCCTGATCACAGCCACCGGACTGCTTGCGATCCAGTATATCAACGCCGTCGCGGATCTGATGATTATCGAGTCGCTGCGTACGAATCGGCTCCGAGTACGGGGGTATGCCCGCCACAACCTCCGGCGCGGAGCCGAACTGCTCGGTTTCCGACTCGCGCTGCTGGTGGGGACGGTCCTACTCGTGCCGATGTCCGTAGTTGTAAGCGGCGCAACGACCCCCGAAGAGCTTCGGACAGTTGGGCCAACGGCTGGGACGTTGATCGCCGCTGGCGTAATCGTGGCTACCGTGGTGTATCTCGTGGCTGGGACGCTGACGACATCGTTTGTCGTCCCGATCATACAGCGTACGGACACGGGACCGAACACCGGGTGGCAGCGGTTTGGGGCCAACACTGCTGGGAGTCGACTGGCAGTAGCGGGCTACGTCGTTTTGTCGTGAGTAATTGATGGAATCGCCGCCTTGTTCAAATTCCTCATTTCACCTTTTTTACTGCTATCCTTGGCGGATTCGCAGTCCTGACGCTGTCAGCAGTTACAGAACCCACCGCGCTGTAGGTCACCGCCGGTGGCGTCTTTCTGCTTGGCTATCTATTGTTTGTCTACGTGTTGACGATTGCTATTAACGCCCCAATCAAGAGCTACCTCTGGTATACTGTACTCAAACTGCTCGGGCTGTGTAGCGCCGGTCTTGACTTTCTCGGTGCGCCAGCGATAGTGACTCTACCGAGACCGTGTACTCAGTGTGACAGAGGTCACGAGCCACACTGACGACTGCAACGAGAGCAACGACGATGAGAAGCGAGAATAATGATGATTTAAGACATCGCTGGTCGTGAATATTGCTGTCTAAGGGGGGATCGTATTGACTGTTGATGGATTCTTGTCCAGACTGTTGCTTAGTATTGGAACTGTATGGATAGGACTGACTGCGATGACCAGTGGGGTCAAATCTGTGAAAGATTGGTGGGAGGTATTGACAACAGATTCAATGTCGATTGCTGAGGCTATCGCAACTGATGAAGTGAGTCAGATCCGAGGCCGTGTTCGTCCAACACAATCAAATGGCGCTCTCGTCTCACCACTACGCAATAAACAATGCGTGGCTTATGTGTATAACATCAGTAAAATAGTACAGGATACCGGTCGTAGCTCTATTGACTCTAACATTGAGTATGATTCGTTCATCGTTTCTGATGGAACTGCGAGTATTTGTGTTAATCCTGACGAGGGTAGTTTGTCGCTCAACATGACAACAAATAGACTCACTACTAAACAAGAAATCATGAATCAAACTGCTGATGAACGGCTTGATTTTGAACCATCAGCATATACCTCGGACGTAGGCGAACTCACAGCACCTATCGAATTAAGTGAGGGAACAATCAGCATTGGCGAGAAAATTACTGTTATTGGAAAAGTTGATCCGGTGCTAGAGGAAGCAACCGCAGAGACGGATACAGTCGTGACATCCGAGGAAGATTACTTGGCAGTGATAAATAACGACCCGGAAAAAACCGCGTTAAAAAAAGCCGCTCGGGGAACATTTCTGTTGATACTGGGGTTACTCTTCAACATTTTCGCGATGCTCGTTCTCACTACCGTTATCTCTGACATAATATAAGCGATACAATGCTGAGAGTGATCTGATGAGTTACGTATTGTATCCAGCAGCACCTTCTTAATGTATTCTATTTATGTCAGAAGCTCGTGACAGATACAGAGAATCTGTACGGCAGCTTGTTATATCTGGTCTCAAGTTACTGCTGTGACATCAGCCGCACAGTGGATATGGGAGCAGAGCACTCACCACCTTATAAAAAAGCCATCCAAATTTTTATACAGTACGCTCCAAACTTGAGTATGGTTCGACAAGAACACAAAATACGAGTGGTCTTTTTCGTTATAGGACTGGTTCTCTACGCGGCCGCGGACCGTCTTACTGAGCTTTCTGATATGGTGAGGCACGCCCTTCTGATGTTAGTGGGTGTTGTCACACCCCTACTCATAATCAAGCACCTCAACGGCTATGTATGAGATTGAAGCTTCTCAAGTACAGCGCGAAGCGTATATATCCAATCGTACGGTCACGACCCTCGGAATGTGTATGTTAGACAAATACGCCTGTTCAGCCTGTGCCGAAACAATTACTCTGACTTAGACAGTGAGCGGCGTAACCGATACGGAGATTACACTCAGCAATCTCGATCTCTGAACAAAAAAGTTCCAACATATGACACATCACCTCAGAATATATTCCGAACGTACCCCTAGCGGCAGTACCAACGACTGATTTTAGAATTTCTCACCAATCAGGCCTACTGAAACCATACCAAACGAGTCCAATCAGAATATTTGTCAATATTTCATCACTCAATGACAGAATTCGACTTCTATCAACTACTGAGTTCATCAAAAAGACAGACCACCGTCGCAACAGCGCCAACAAGGAACGCAGTAATACGGTTCCACTGACACTCTGGCCAGCATAAATCATCGCTTGGAGGACTACCACCGACGAGCTTGCGCTTGGAGGACATAGTTCGTGTAGCGTGGTTTGTACTAAAGAATCTATGCTGTATTCGCCCTGTGTGTTCACCAAATCGTTGAGAAATACCACCGGTCGAGAATTCCAGCAGAGTCCACTAGTATTAACTCACATCAACTAAATCGCCGAACGGATGTGTATTCGCACAGTCATTCCACGCCTACCGTCCGATGACAAGAATTAAAAAGTATCTCTTAAACGACGAGCGAAGCACGGATATTTTATACCTGTTAACTGAGTATTTACCCGTGGTGGCCATGACGACCCGTTACCCCCTCTGAGCCCCTTGTGACGATCAGTTCCTACCGAGCCACCACCGTTCGACGCCGCGATACCCGTTTTTAAGCCGTCGGGTCCCGATGTGCTGATCATGGAACTGGAGTTGCGCTTCTTCGCGACGTTTCGCGAGGCCGTCGGCCGCAAGACGGTCGTTCGCGAGTTCGAGGACGGGTCGGACGTGGGCGAGGTGTTGTCCGTGCTAGAGGCGGAGTACGACGAGATGGACGGACGGCTGATCGTCGACGGCGACCTCGCTCCGCAGATCAACGTGTTGAAAAACGGCCGCGAGGTGTTGCATCTTCAGGGGCTCGAGACGGCTCTCGCGGACGGCGACCGGCTCTCGGTCTTTCCGCCCGTCGCCGGCGGCACGACCGACGCGGACGCCGCCGGCGACACGGCCGACGATGGCACGACCGACGCGGGCGCCGCCGGCGACGCGGCCGACGACGCCGACGACACGAGGACCGCCTCCGCGGTCCCGCCGACAGAGGACGGATGGGTTCGCCGCGAGGTCGCGTACCGCGGCATCTCCCGGCGGCTCGCGGCCCACTACCTGGTGAACCTCGGCGGTCACCTCGTCGACGCCGACGACCCGGCGGCGGCGACACGCGTGGACGGAGACGGCTGGCGGGCGACCCTCCGTGCGGAGACCGTGACCGCGGCGGCGTCGATCACCCTCACGGAGGTCACGGTGTCGTTCGCGGGCGAGACGGCCGTTCTCGAGGCGTTGTTGCCGCGGTTCAAACAGAAGGCGATGCGCGCCGGCGGCTGATGGCCGAGACGCCCGCCGACTCCCACCCGATCGACGGAACAGCGCTTCTGAAGACCGCGGCGCTCGCGAGCGTCCCGGCCGACCGGCTTCCGGCGCTTCTCGCCCGCGTCCAGGCCGACCTCGAGCCGCGCCGCGACGAGTACCGGCGACGGTACGAGCGGGTCGGAACCACCGCCGACCGGGAGGCGTTCCTCGTCGAACCCGACCACTGGACCGGGATCGGCGACCGGCTCGACCTCCTCGACCGCGAGCGCGACGCCGTCGCCCGCGCACACGAGACCGCGGTCGAACGCTGGGAGAACAGGCCGGAGCGGCGCGCGGAGTTCGAAGCCGCCCTCGAGATCCGGTCGGCGGTCGTGATCGGGACCGGCGACGCGGACAAGTAGCCTCCGCCTCGCCACACACCGACGGAGCTTTGTGGCCGCCGCCGGAGGCGTTGACATGCGACTCGCTCGCCTGCTGACGCCGACGGGGCCGGTCGCCGGCCGGTACGAGGACGGCGTGATCGTCGCCGCCGACGGCCGATACGTCGTCGGCCGCGACGGGCGGCTCCTTCCGCCGTGTGAGCCGAGCGTCCTCTACTGTGTCGGCCGGAACTACGCGGAGACGATCGACCAGATGGAGTACGAGCGGCCGGCCGAGCCCGACTTCTTTCTCAAGCCGCCGACGAGCCTCCTCGCACACGAGCGATCGGTTCGGTACCCCGACTGGACCGACGAGCTCACCTACGCCGGAGAACTCGTCGCCGTGATCGACGAGCGATGCCGCGACGTCGCCGCCGAGGCGGTGTCCGACGTGGTCCGTGGCTACACGATCTTGAACGACCTCGACGCGCTCGACCAAGCGGGCCGCACCGCTCGGAAGGCGTTCGACGGCTCCGCGCCGCTCGGCCCGTGGATCGAGACCGACGTGGATCCGACGGCGCTCGACGTGTCGACCACGGTCGGCGGGGAGCGTCGACAAGACGCGAACACGGATCAGATGTTGTTCGACCCCGCCGAGGTGGTCTCGTACCTCTCGCGGCGGTTCACTCTCCGTCCGGGCGACTGCGTCGCGTTCGGCAGTCCCGCGAACCCGGGGCTCGTGGAGCCGGGCGAGCGCGTCGAGATCACCTACGAGGGGGTCGGAACGCTCTCGAACCGGATCGTGGCGGGCGACGACTCGGGGTAGCGCCGGCTCAGATCGGCTGGCGCTCGCCGTAGGTGAGCGTTCGCCAGACCCACTCGACCGGGCCGAACCGGTACCGACGGAGCCACGCCACCGACACCAGTATCTCGATCGCCCAGAAGGCGACGACCATCCCCAGCGCCTCGGCGCGGCTGACCGCGCCGAACAGGCCGAGACCGTGGCCGTAAAACACCGTGGTCGCGACGACGCTCTGGAGCAGGTAGTTGGTGAACGCGGTTCGGCCGACCGCCGCGAACGCCCGGGTCACGGGTCCGTCCGGACGCCGCCGCGCGTAAAGGGTGACGAGCCCGACGTAGCCGCCGGCGACGAGGAGGCTCCCGACGTAGTTGAACTGCCGCCAGAACAACGCCGCGCCGGCGCTCCACTCGTTCGCCTCGATGTACCAGACGCCCGCGAGGACGGTCGCGACGCCGACGACGCCGCCCGCGACGAGCCGCCGGTAGAGCCGAGTCGACCGCTCGCCGGTCAACACCCCCCACTTGTACAACGCCATCCCGAGCAGGACGGTGCCGCCGACCCGCCAGAACGTCCCGCCGAGAAAGCCGGTCGTCTGTCGGTCGATCGCGGTGGGCACGCGATGGTCGAGCTGTTCGATCCAGCCGCTGCGGTACGTCGCCACCTCGGCGCGGAGCGTCGCCTCCGCCGGCGCCCACTGGGACGCGATCGCCTCGCCGCCGACGGTGAGGCCCGCGAACACCTCGAGTGCGGGCGTGACGAGCAGAAACAGGAGCCCGAGCCCGGCCTGTGTCCGCGGCTCCCAGTCGTGAGCGAAGACGAGCGCCAGCCCGCAGACGCCGTACGCGACGAGGATGTCGCCGTACCACAACAGGTAGGCGTGTCCCAGTCCGATGAGTATCAGCCACGCGGTCCGCCGGTAGTGGAGCCGCAGTGCGGGCTGGCCCTTTCGGTTCTTGCTCTCGATGAAGAGCACGATGCCGGCCCCGAACAACGCCGAAAACACCGTGATGAACTTGAGCTCCGCGAAGACGTGGCCGACGAGCCACGCCCAGTAGTTCACCCCGGAGAAGTCGCCGTAGACGGTCGGGTTGAGAAGCGTCGTCTCGGGCATCGAGAAGACGCGAACGTTGATTACGAGGATGCCGAGCACGGCGACGCCGCGCAGCGCGTCGAGGCTCACGATTCGTTCCGACGGCGGCGTCGGGCCGGGTGCGTCGCTCACGGGTCGTTCGGTCCGACGGACTGCACCGACGAATAGCTTCGTGATCCCGTCCGGCGGTTTGGACGGACCGGCTCGTGGACCGAGCCTCGGTCGGCTCGCGAGATCGGTCGGGCCGCTCAGCTGGCCGGACGAGGTCGGCCGAGCCGGCGCGTTCAGTCGACTCGCACCGCCCGTCCGGTCTCCGAGGACCGATAGATCGCGTCGATCACGCGTTGTACCGCCAGCCCTTCTTCGACCGTGTTGATCGAGGGCGGCTCCGCGGCGGCGACCGCCTCGAGGAAGACGCCCTGTTCGGCCGCGTGGCTGTTCGCGTCGCGGGTGTCGATCGTCGTGTTCGAGAGGTGGTGACCGCCGCCGACGCTCGCCTCGTGGATCGTGAGCTCGTCGGTGCCGCGGTCGAACGTCGCCCCCGCCTCCGTTCCGCGGATCACGTACTCGTCGGTCGACGGCCGGTTCGTCGCCCAGGCCACCTCCAACGACACCGTGGCGCCGCCGGCACCGCGGATGAACGCCGACGCGGAGTCGTCGACGTCGAACCCCTCGGGGCCGGTGTCGTCGCCCCACATGTGGACGAACGCGTAGTCGTCGCGTCCGCCGAACTCCGAGCGGGTCTCGCCGGACACCTCGACGATCTCCGGGTGGTCGAGAAAGTACAGCGCCAGGTCGATGGCGTGAACCCCGATGTCGATGAGCGCGCCGCCGCCGGCGACGCCCTTCGAGGTGAACCAGGAGCCCCGCCCGGGAACGCCCCGGCGCCGGACGTAGTTCGCCTCGACGTGTGTCGTGTCTCCGAAGCGCCCCTCCTCCTGGTAGTGTTTGAGCACCTGGACCGGCTCCCGAAACCGGTTGTTGAACCCGACCATACAGAACCCTTCGGCGCCGGCCGCCGCGTCCGCGATCCGTTCTGCGCTCTCGAGCGTGTGTGCGAGCGGCTTCTCCAAGAGCACGTCGAGCCCCGCGGCGAGCGCCGAGGTCGCGTACTCCTCGTGAAATCGGTTGGGAGTGGTGATCAACACGGCGTCGCAGTCGTCGTAGAGCGCGTGTTCGTCCTCGTACGCGTGAACGCCGAACTCCTCGTGGAAGCGCTCGCGCGCGTCCGCGTCGATGTCCATCCCGCCGACGAGGGTCGCGCCCCGGTCGACGAGCTGTGTGGCGTGGTGGTGCCCGATACCGCCGAGCCCCACGATTCCGACGCCGACGTCGGTCGCGCTGGTCATGGAGCGAATTCACGACCGCCGTGGTTAAGAATCACGTTTCGAGCCGTCCGACGCGGCCTACCGGTCTCGGGTCATCCACTCGCTCGCCTGCGGCTCGGCCGGATCCGTGACGACCTCGACCAACGCCGGGCCGTCGTGTTCACGGGCCGCCGCGACGGCGTCGCCGACCCCGTCGAGGTCGTCGACGCGCTCGGCGCGAACGCCCATCCCGGCGGCGACGGAGACGAGATCCAACCCCGTCTCCGCCCACCCGTACGCCTGATCGGGGAGGTCGTACGTCCGTGCGGCCTCCTCGCTGATGATCGCGTAGTCGTCGTTGTTGAGCGCGACGACCGTGACGTCGATGTTCTCGGCGGCGAGCGTGTGAAGCTCGTGAACACACATCATGAGCCCGCCGTCGCCCGTCAGCGCGACCACGTCGCGGTCGGGGGTCGCGAGCTTCGCGCCGATCGCCGAGGGGAGTCCCGTCCCCATCGTCGCCCACGAGCCGGGGTTGACGTAGGCGGACGGCCCCGACGCCGGGAAGGAGACCAGCGTCCACAGTCGGAACCCGCCGGCGTCTGCGGTCACCACCGTCTCCGCCGGGAGCGCCGCCCGAATCTCATCGAGGACCTCGACGGACCGAGCCGGAGCGTCGGCGTCGCGGTCGGCGGTGACGGCCGCGAACCGCTCCCGGTCCGCCTCGCGCACCGAGGCCGCGCGGGCCGCGCCCGCCCCGTCTTCGGCGACTCCGGCCCGGTGGCCCTCCAGTCGACCGGAGAGCGCCTCGAGAAACCGGTCCGCGTCGGCGACGACGCCGAGGTCGGCCTCGTACCCGAATCCGACGTCGTCGCCGTCGAGCGTGACGTGAACCAGCGTCTCCGGCATCGACACCGACCACTTCGCCGTCGCGACCGCGTCGAGGTCGGAGCCGACGACCAGCCCCGCGTCGGCGTCCGCGAGCAGTTCGCGAAGCTCCGTGCTCGCGCCGCCGCACAACACGCCCGCCGACAACGGGTGGCGCTCCGACAACACACCCTTCCCCTTGTACGTGGTGACGACCGGCGCGTCGAGCCGCTCGGCGACCTCGCGGAGCCGGTCCGGCGCGCCGGCACGCCGGACGCCGCCGCCCGCCAGCACGACCGGCGCGTCGGCCCCGCGGAGCCGGGCGGCCGCCGCGTCGACCGCCGCCGTCGTCGGCGCCGGGGGCGCGGCCGGCTCGCGGTCCGGCGGCGCCGCCTGCGGGGTTCGGCTCGCGAGCACGTCTTTGGGGATCCCGACCCGAACCGGCCCCTGCGGGGCCTCGCGGGCGACCCGAATCGCGTCGGCGACGGCCGCGACCGCGCCCGCGGGCGACTCCACGAGGACGTTCTCTTTCACGACGGTGTCGTACGTCTCCGGCGGCGTCTCGTGGATCCCGTCGCCGCCGCGCACCTCGCGTTCGGTCTCGACGGCGAGGTGTAACACGGGCACGTTGTCGTTGAGCGCGTTCTTCAACCCGTTCATCGCGTTCATGTCGCCCGGGCCGGGGACGACCACGGTCGCGGCCATCGTTCCCGGCGAACTCGTCTCGGCGTACCCCCACGCCTGGTGGGTGACGGCCGTCTCGTGGCGCGCGACGACGAACCGCGCGTCGCGGTCGGCGACGGCCCGGTTGAGCGGCAGCGTCTGCTTGCCCGGGATGCCGAACGCCACGTCGATGCCGTGGTCGAGCAAACAATCCACGACCGCCTCGCCGACCGTCGGCTCCGTGTCCGCGTCTGTCTCCATACCGCGACGTCGACCGACCGGGAATTGAAACCTTCGCTCCGCTGAACGCTACCGGCGTCTCACTCCGCCACGTTCGTCTCGCGCACCCGAACGCCCTTGCGCGCCAGGTGACGCATCTGCCGCTGGGCGAACTCCTCCTCGCTCGTCCCGCGGGTCGCGAGGACGTAGACGAGCGCGGATCCCTCCGGACGCATCGTCCGCCCCGCCCGCTGTGACCCCTGCCGCCGGGAGCCGCCGAGCCCGCTCGCGACGACCGCGAGCTCCGCGTTCGGCAGGTCGATTCCCTCGTCGCCGACCCGGGAGACGACGAGCGTCTCGAGGTCGCCGTCGGCGGCCCGAAACCGCCGGAAGAGCTCCGCGCGCTCGTGGTGGGGCGTTTCTCCGCTGACGAACGGGACGTCGAGCGCCTCGGCGATCGCCTCGCCGTGGTCGAGGTACTCGATGAACACGAGCGCCTTCTGCTCGCGGTGGGCGGCGAGCAGATACCGGATCTCCTCGACCTTGGCGGGGTTCTCGGCGGCGAGCCGGCGCCGCTCTCGTCCGTCCGCGCTGGCGTACTCGTTTCGCGCGAGCTCCTCGCGCCACGGGACGTACCGGATCTCGACCTCCGGCTCCTGGACGAACCCCGCCTCGAACAACGCGTCCCAGTCGGCTCCGATCGGCGGGCCGATCAGCGTGTAGATCTCCTCCTCGCTGCCCGTTTCACGCACCGGCGTCGCAGAGAGCCCGAGCCGGTGTTTGGCCTGGAGTTCGGCCGAGCGTTTAAAAACGGGTGCGGTGATGTGGTGGGCCTCGTCGAAACAGATCACGCCCCACTTTCGCGAATCGAACAGGCTGCGGTGACGGTCCATCCCGGCGGTCTGGTAGGTCGCGATCGTCACCGGCCGGATCGTTTTCTCGCCGCCGTGATACTCGCCGACGTCGCCGGGGTCGATCGTGGAGTGGTCGAGCAGCTCCTCGCGCCACTGGCCGGCGAGCTCGCGGGAGGGCACCAGGATCAGCGTCTCGCCGCCGACGGCCGCGATCGTCGCGATGGCGGCGACGGTCTTGCCCGACCCGGGCGGGCCCACGTACACCCCCGAACGCGACTCCAGAAACGTCTCGACCCACGTCTCCTGGTACGGCCGGAGTTCGGTCGTGAGCTCGACGTCGACGGGGTCGCCGGTCTCGAGGTCGCGGTCGTCTTCGACCGGGTAGCCGGCGTCGTACAACGCGCGTTTGACCCCGGCGATCGCGTCCTCGTTGACCCACGCCTCCGTCTCCGAGATCGGCGCCCGGAGCTGGTCGTCCGTGAGGTGTTCGTCCGCGACGTTTCCCAGCAGGCTCTCGGAGGCGGCCTCGAGAACCACGTAGCCGTCGTCGTGGGTGTACAGCCGGAAGCGGTGTGCGCGCCGCCACTGGTCGCGGACCCACTCTTCGAGGTGCTCGAACCGCCGCGGCACCACCGACCGGAGGCTGGCGACCAGCGCGTCGGCGTCGTCGAACGGCGCGGCCCAGACGTCCTCCTGGCGGATCCGATAGAGGTACCCCCGGGTACCGGGATCGGTCCCCGTGGTGTCGACGAGGTACGCGAACTGCGAGAGCTGCGCTCGGGTGAACTGAGTGGGTCGGTCGACGACGAGCTCCCGACGGCTCGGAAAGACGACGACCCGCTCGCGGCTCGCCAGCTGCCCCCACTCCGTCGGGTAGAAGACGACGGGATCGTTCTCGACGTCGACGCGGTCCACGTCGCCGCGCTCGACGAGGTCGGCGAGCGCGTCGCGGGCGGCGGCCTGTGTCGTCCCCAGCCGCCGCGCGACCTCGCTGGCCGTCGCGACGGGCCGTTCTTCGGCCTCGAGCGCCTCGTGGAACCGGTCGAGCGGCACGTCGGGGCGCTCGGCTTCGAGAACGTCGGCTTCGTCGGTGCCGTCACCGCTGTCGTCTCCCATCGTCCGGGTTACGGGTGCGAGCCTCAAATGGATAGCGTCCCGTCGGAGACGCCCGCAGGCTCGGACCGCGAGAACTCACCGGCCGCGTCGGCCGCCGCGGCAGGACCGTGCGGTGATCGCGGATTTCGACCGGAACCGACAGCCGCAGTCGACACACCGCACGTGCGGATCGCCGGGCTCGGTCTCCAATCGGTGATCGCCGACGACGAACGGGCGCGTGATAGACCGCGGGCGGATGCGGTCGGGGACGGGCGTCGACGACGACTCGCTCAGCGCCGTCCGGACGGCGATCGTGTCGACGTCTACCGGGTCGAACCGCCCTCCCTCGAGGGCGCACTCGCGGTCTGCGACCTCCGTCCACGCGGTGACGACGACCGGGGAGTTGGTGTCCGTGTCGGCCACGACGACGACGAACCGAATTCCGTCTCTGACGACGGCGAAGCGCCAGCCGTCGGTCCGGTTCCAGCGGAGCTGGCCGGCGCGTATGGCGTCGCTCACCGTGCGCGTCGAGACGTATCGGCCCGGTTGTTGGAGGCGCTCGCGGAAGTGGTCGGTGAGCGCGTACAGCCCGGGATCGCGCAACGGCGGGTCCTCGGGGGTTCGGCCTCGCGACGGCGGCGTCCGGCTCGGGTTCTCGGATACCGTCGCGCTCGGCTCGGGCGAGCCGGGGCGCGCGGTCGATGCGCGGCGGTCGGTCTCGGGTGACGCCGCGTGCGGTGCGGTCCGACGCTCCGTCGTTCCGGTGCCGGGGCCGTCGTCGCTCCCCGGTCCGCCCTGTCGGGATGCCACTACCGATACGTATCCGGTTATCACTTAAGGCTGTTACGGCGTCACACGACCCGCCGATCGGCGTTCCCTTTATACGACCGGCTGTGTTAGCGTCGCGTATGCCCCAGTGTGAAATGTGCGGTGCCGAGCAGGCCTCCCTGACGACGACGAAGGTCGAAGGCGCCGAGCTGGAGCTGTGTAGCTCCTGTACGGACTTCGGCACCGAGGTCCGCGAGGAGCCCAGCAGCTCCGGCGGGAGCAAGTACTCGACGAGTTCCAGCTCCGGAACCGCCTCGTCGTCCTCCTCGTCCGCCTCGTCCGGTTCCGGTGGCTCCTCGGGCGGGTCCGGGCGCCCCCGCGACATGTTCGACGACATGGACGAGATCGCCACCGACTACGACGACCGGATCCGGCAGGCCCGGGAGTCGCGGGACCTGAGCCAGGAACAGCTCGCCGACCAGCTCAACGAGAAGGCGAGCCTGATCCGAAAGCTCGAGCGCGGCGACACGCTCCCGACCGACGAGATCCAACAAAAGCTCGAACGGGCGCTCGACGTCTCCCTCGCCGAGGGCGAAGAGGTCGACGAGGAGTGGGAGACGAACGACGCCGGCACGATGACGCTCGGAGACGTCGTCAAGCGAAAGGACTGAGCGGTCGGTCCCGCCAGACTCAGACCGTCGCGCCGCCCTCGTCGGTCCGTTCCGACTCCCAGTACCGGTCCGTCAGGTAGCCGATCACCTCGTCGACCGTCTCGGGATCGTAGCTCCAGAATCCGAAGAACAGCTCCGGTTCTCGCTCCTCGGCGAGCAGCACGCATTTCGCGCCGTCGAAGCCGCCGCCGTCGTAGGCGACGAACCACGTCTCGCGTATCTCCGCGGTCCGGCCGACGTGGACCGTGTAGTGGTCCGCCGCCGGTGGGTCTCCCTCCGCGGCGGCGTACGCGTGAACGTCGAGGCGGTCCTTCTCGCCGAGCCGGTCGTACGTGTTCGATTCGCGCGTCAACACGTCGAGCGTCTGGAACCCCGCGTGGAGCTCGCCGTCGCCGACGCGCCAGGCTCGGTCCTCGATCTCGCGGGAGGCGGCGACCATGTCGGCCTGCGAGTAGCTGGTAAACAACGTCTCGTCGAGGTGGTCGAGAATCGGCTCGCCGACCTGGCGTCGGGCTCCCGTGGCCACCGACGACTCGCCGTCGTCTGTCCCCTCCGGCTCGTCGGTCCGGTCCGTTCGCTCCGCGTCGGCATCGGGGAGCAGTTCGTCGATCGAGACCGCGGTCACGAACTCGCCGTCACGCGAGAGGACGGCGTAGCCGCCGGGTCCGCTCGCCGGCGGCTCGGCGACGACCCGCAGGTTGCGGTCGGCGAAGTGTTCCGCGAGCGTCTGCGCGACCGCCGGGCTGGAGTCGAAGACGGTCAGAGTGGCCTCGCGCGCCTCCACGCCGGCGATGATCTCGATCAGGGACATGCGATGGGTGACCCACGGGGATGGGTTCGTCCGACCGGTTGCCCGCCCGGGCATATAGTGTTATGTTCTCACGAGCCGGGCGGATCGGTCCGCGGCCGCGCCGAATGTGAAGCTATTTGCGCTCCCGGCCCGCTATCGGAGCCATGTTCATTCTGGTGAACCTCAAGGCGTACCCGTGTGATCCGATCGAGGTCTCGACCGCCGCCCGCGACGTCGCCGAGGCGTCCGGCGCGCGGATCGGCGTCGCGCCGCAGGCGGCCGACCTCGCGCGCGTCGCCGAAACCGGCGTCGAGACCTGGGCCCAGCACGTCTCGCCGAACGCCCACGGCTCTCACACCGGCTCGACGCTCGCGGAGGCCGTCGCCGACAACGGCGCCGCGGGAACGCTGATCAACCACTCGGAGAATCGCCTCCGGCTCGCCGACATCGACGGCTCCGTGCGGGCGGCAGAACGGGCCGGGCTAGACACGGTCGTCTGTGCGAACAACCCGGCACAGATCGGCGCGGCGGCGGCGCTCGGTCCGGACGCGGTCGCGGTCGAGCCGCCCGCGCTCATCGGCGGCGACGTGTCGGTCGCGACGGCCGACCCGGGCGTCGTCGAGGACGCGGTCGCGGCCGCCGAGGCGGTCGACCCCGCCGTCGACGTGTTCTGTGGCGCCGGCGTCTCCACCGGCGACGACGTCGACGCCGCAGACGACCTCGGCGCGTCGGGCGTTCTCCTCGCCTCCGGCGTCGCCAAGG
>CAZKXC010000001.1:0-47890 GCA_964556645.1 uncultured Halobellus sp. | reverse complement strand
CGATCCGGCGGCGGTGCTTGAGGACCTGGTCTCCGGACTGTGACCCGACCGCCGCCGGGCCCGTCGGGCTGCGCTTGCGGGTCGTGATAAATACACCGGTGAGGATCGATCACACGATAACGAAAACCGCAAGACGTGAGCGGGATCGACTCGACGCCCGGAGCGCCCCGTCTAGTAAGCTTTAACCGACACAAGCCGGTATTCTGTGGTAAGATGGCGACAAACAAGATCCTCGGTATCGACCTCGGTACCACCAACTCCGCGTTCGCGGTGATGGAAGGCGACGAGCCCGAGATCATCTCGAACGCGGAGGGCGACCGGACGACCCCGTCCGTCGTCGCCTTCTCCGACGACGACGAGCGGCTCGTCGGGAAGCCCGCGAAGAACCAGGCGGTACAGAACCCCGACCGGACGATCCAGTCGATCAAACGCCACATGGGCGAGGACGACTACACGGTCGCGGTCGAGGGCGAGGAGTACACCCCCGAACAGATCTCGGCGATGATCCTCCAGAAGATCAAACGCGACGCCGAGGAGTACCTCGGCGACGACGTCGAGAAGGCCGTGATCACGGTCCCCGCCTACTTTAACGACAAACAACGCCAGGCGACGAAAGACGCCGGAGAAATCGCCGGTTTCGACGTCGAGCGGATCGTCAACGAGCCGACCGCGGCGTCGATGGCGTACGGCCTCGACGACGAGTCCGACCAGACCGTCCTCGTGTACGACCTGGGCGGCGGAACGTTCGACGTGAGCGTTCTCGACCTGGGCGGCGGCGTCTACGAGGTCGTCGCCACGAACGGCGACAACGACCTCGGCGGCGACGACTGGGACGAGGCGCTCATCGACCACCTCGCCGAGGAGTTCGAAAACGACCACGGGATCGACCTCCGGGAGGACCGCCAGGCGCTCCAGCGGCTGAAAGACGCCGCCGAGGAGGCGAAGATCGAGCTGTCGAACAAAAAGGAGACGACGGTCAACCTGCCGTTCATCACGGCGACCGACAGCGGTCCGGTCCACCTCGAGCAATCGGTCACGCGGGCGACCTTCGAGAACCTCACCGCCGACCTCCTCGACCGGACCGTCGACCCGACCGAGCAGGCGCTCTCGGACGCCGGCTACTCGACCGGCGACATCGACGAGGTGATTCTGGTCGGCGGCTCGACGCGCATGCCACAGGTTCAACAGAAGGTCGAAGACCTGGTCGGCCAGGAGCCCAAAAAGAACGTGAACCCCGACGAGGCGGTCGCGCTCGGCGCGGCGATCCAGGGCGGCGTGCTCTCGGGGGACGTCGACGACATCGTGCTGCTCGACGTGACGCCGCTCTCGCTCGGCATCGAGGTGAAAGGCGGGCTCTTCGAGCGGCTCATCGACAAGAACACCACGATTCCGACCGAGGAATCGAAGGTGTTCACCACGGCGGCCGACAACCAGACCTCCGTCAACGTCCGCGTCTTCCAGGGCGAACGCGAGATCGCCGAGGAGAACGAACTGCTCGGCGCGTTCCAGCTGACGGGGATCCCGCCGGCGCCCGCGGGCACGCCCCAGATCGAGGTCTCGTTCAACATCGACGAGAACGGGATCGTCAACGTCGAGGCCGAAGACCAGGGTTCGGGCAACGCCGAGTCGATCACCATCGAGGGCGGCGTCGGCCTCTCCGACGAGGAGATCGAACAGATGCAAGAAGAGGCGGAGAAACACGCCGAGGAAGACGAGGCTCGCCGCGAACGGATCGAGGCCCGCAACGAGGCCGAAACCACGATCCAGCGGGCCGAGACCCTCCTCGAGGAGAACGAAGAGGAGGTGGACGACGACCTCGTCGCGGACATCGAGGCCGCCATCGAGGACGTCGAGGAGACGCTGGAGGACGACGACGCCGACACCGAGGCGATCGAGTCGGCGACCGAGGCGCTCACCGACGAGCTCCAGGAGATCGGCAAACAGATGTACCAAGAACAGGCCGCTCAGGCCGGTCCCGGCGGCGCCGGCGGCGCGGCGGGTGCCGGCCCCGGCGGCATGGGCGGCGCCGGTCCCGGCGGTATGGGCGGCGCCGGTGGTTCCGGCCCGGACGCCGACGACGAGGAGTACGTCGACGCCGACTTCGAGGACGTCGACGACGACGAGGAGTAGCCGCAGCCGCCGCGTCGCGGCGTCTCGTCGCCGAGTGCGTCGCTCGCCCGGCTCCGCGGTCGACCCGGGCTTTTGAAGTGTCTGAGCCGGCTATACCCGATAACAAATGAGTGAGGACTTCTACGACGTCTTGGGCGTTTCGCGGGACGCCAGCGAGGAGGAGATCAAGAAGGCGTACCGCAAGAAGGCGGCGAAACACCACCCCGACGTCAGCGACGACGACGACGCCGAGGAGCGGTTCAAGAAGATCCAGAAGGCAAAGGAGGTGCTCACCGACGAGGAGAAGCGTCGCCAGTACGACCAGCTCGGCCACGACCGATTCACCGAGGCAGACAAGCGCGGCGCGACCGGGGATAACGCCGGTCCCGGCGGCATGGGCGGCCCGTTCGGCGGCGCCGGTGGCGCCGGTGGGGCCGGCGGCTTCGAAGACATCTTCAACCAGTTCTTCGGCGGGGGTGGCGACGGCCGTGGCGGCCGAGACACCCGGCCGCGACAGGGCAGCGACCTCCGAACGACGCTCACGGTCGACCTCGAGGAGGCGTTCGAAGGGACCGAAAAACAGTTCACCATCACCCGGCCGGAGCGGTGTGACACCTGTGGCGGCGAGGGACACCCTCCGAACGCGGACGTCCGCACCTGTCCGCAGTGTAACGGCCAGGGCCAGGTCCGCCAGGTCCAGCAGACGCCGCTCGGCCGCGTCCAACAGACGTCCACCTGTCCGCGGTGTGAGGGCGCGGGCGAGGTGTACAGCGAGGAGTGTCCCGACTGCGGCGGCGACGGGGTCGTCCGAGAAGAAGCCACGCTCACCGTCGAGGTGCCCGCCGGCATCCAGTCGGGCCAGACGCTCCGGATGGAACGCGAGGGGGCACCCGGCGAGAACGGCGGGCCGAACGGCGACCTGCTGATCGAGGTCGACGTCGACGTGGGCGACCGGTTCGACCGCGACGGCGACGACCTCCACGTCAACGAGGCGGTCTCGTTTCCCCAGGCGGTCTTCGGCGACACGATCGACGTCGAGACCGTCGACGGCACCGTCGAGATGGACGTCCCCGCCGGAACCCAGAGCGGCGAGACGTTCCGACTGCGAGGAAAGGGGATGCCACACCTTCGTCGGCGGGGCCGCGGAGACCTGTACGTGAACGTCGCCGTCGTCGTTCCCGAGTCGCTCAACGAGGAGCAGCGCGAGGCGCTCGAGGCGTTCGCCGAGGCGGGCGGCGAGGATATCGACGTCGGCGGCGGCTTCTTCGAGAAGCTGAAGAGCTCGTTTTGACGCCGGCGGCGAGAAGGCCAGAGCCGGCTCCCGTCCGCGCGTGATCTTTTGTCACCAGCGCTCCAACAGGGGGTATGGGGTACGACACAGCCACCTACACGGAGGTCGACCCGAAGGCGCCCGGGATGTACTTCCTGCGAGACGCGCTCGATTGTACGGAACTCGGCGTGACCGTCGTCGAGGGTGACGCCGACTGGGACGGGATGGAACACGATCACGCCGACGCCGGCCACGAGGAGGTGTACCTGCTGGTGGAAGGCGACGCGACGCTGGAGGTCGACGACGAGACGGTGTCGCTGGCGGCCGGAGACGCGGTCCGGGTGGACCCGGGCTCGACCCGGTCGCTCGGGTTTGAAGACGAGTCGCTGCTGGTCGTCGCCGGCGCCCCCTGAGACCGGTCTCCGCGCGTTTAAGCCGCCGCCGCTCGGATCCGAGCCATGGACGTCGTCGGCGACCTGCTCGCACGCGATCGGCGCGGCCGTAGCCCCGCGCTCGTCACCGTAGAGGGGAGCGAACGAACGTCTCGTGACCTGATCACGAACGCGCACAAGGCGGCGAACGTGCTTCGCTACCTCGGCGCGCGCGAGGGAACCCGGGTCGCCGTCGACCCGACGCCGGCGGTTCACGCCACGATCGCGTTTCTGGGGGCGGCCCGGCTCGGCGCACCGGTTCGGTTCGATCCGAGCGCGGGCGTCGACGCGGGCGACCGCGTCGTGGTGGTTCCGGTCGGCGACGAGCCGTCGACGACCCCTCCTCCGGGGACGAGCCTCGCCGTCTTCGGCGGCACGCCCGAGCGGTCGGAGACGACCCACTGGGAACAGGAGCTCTGGAGCGAGAACCCGGCGACGCCGCCCGCGACCGTGTCGCCGGCGGATCCGGTCGTCTACACCGGCGCGGGCGCGGTCACGCACCGTCGTCTCCTCGACGCCGCAGACGCCGTCGCGGCGGCCCACGAGATCGGCTCCGGCACCCGCGTCGTCGTGCGGACCTCGTTTGCGGACCCGCGGGCGGTCGCGGCGGGCGTGGTCGCGCCGCTCGCACACGGCGGCGTGACCGTTCTGGCCGGAGACCCCGCCGAGCCGGAGCCTCGCGGCGACTTGGCGGTCGTCGACGACGCGGACGCGGCGGCGCCGGAGCCGGAGCGCGTCGTGCTCTCGGCGCTGGCGGCGCTCGCGGACTGAGCCGAGCGGGACGGAGCCGGCCCCGCGCCGGACCGGCCGTCAGGTCACTCGTCGGCCGACACGCGCCGACCGTCCGACCCTTCGCCGTCGTCGCTCGCTCTGTCGGGCTCGTGGAGCAGACACGCCGACTCGTGACCCGGGGCGTGCTCGATCCGCTCGGGCGCGGTCTCCTCACAGGGAGTGGTGAACGCCTCCGAGAGGACGTCGGCGGCCGCCTCGAGTTCGCCGTTCACCATCCGATCTAACCCTCGACTCAGCGTTCGGTCTGCCGTCTCGGACGCGAGCTCGGACGGGACGTCGAAGTCCGCTCGGATCTGCGCTTTCACCGCGTCGTCGGCGACGTCCGCCTCCGAGTCGGCGGCCAACCGCTCGCGGATCCCGGCGACGTCGACCGCTCCGGACTCGGCGCTCGCACGCAGGTTCAACAGCCCGCGCCAGGCGGACTGATCGATGTCGAGCTCCGCCGGCTGGATCACCCGATGACAACGCGTGTGGAACCGACAGCCGCTCGGCGGGTCCGACGGGCTCGGGACCGTCCCCTCCAGTTCGATCCCACCGGGGCTCGCGCGCGGGTCCGGCGTCGGAATCGACGACACCAACGCCTCCGTATACGGGTGTTTCGGGTCGCTGAACACCCGCGACGCCGGGCCGATCTCGACGATCTCGCCGAGATACATCACCGCGACCCGGTCGCACACCTCACGAATGACCGACATGTCGTGGCTGATCAACAACAACGACAGGTCGAACGCCGACTGGAGCTCGTCGAGCAGCCCGAGGATCTCGGCTTTGATCGAGACGTCGAGCGCCGAGACGGGCTCGTCGGCGATCACGAGGTCGGGGTTCAGTACCAGCGCTCTCGCCAGGGCGATCCGTTGTTTCTGTCCGCCGGAGAACTCGTGAGGGTACCGGTCGGCGTCGGACGGCGAGAGCCCGACGCGGTCGAGCAAGTCCTCGACGATCGCCCGTCGTCGGTCGCGGTCGTCCATCCCCTGAACCCGTAACGGCTCGGCGATCGCGTCGCCGATCGTCATCCGGGGGTCGAAGCTGGACGACGGGTCCTGAAACACCATCTGGACGCCTCGACGGAACGATTCGAGTTCGCGGTCGTCGAACCGCGTGACGTCGTTCGGGTGCGTTCCGTCCGCGTTCCGCGTCGCTCCGCCCCGACCGTTTCCGTTGAAGATCACCTCGCCGCCGGTCGGCTCCTCCAGCCGAACGATCGAACTCGCGGCCGTCGATTTGCCGCAGCCGGACTCGCCGACGAGCCCCAGCGTCTCGCCGCGTTCGATATCGAAGCTGATCCCGTCGACGGCCCGGGTCACCCCGACCTGCCGTCTGAACAACCCCTCCGTTATCGGGTAGTGTTTCTTTAACTCGCGAACGCGCATCAACGGCTCCTCACTCATCGTCGGGACTCACCTCGCCGGCCGCCGGTCGCTCCTCGCGTGAGCCGTCCCGAAGAACCGACCGGTCCATGTCGCTGCGGTAGTGGACACAGGAGGCGTGTTGTCCCGGATTCACGGCGTGTTCCGCCGGCTGGCCGCCGGTACGACACGCCTCGACCGCGTGTGAACACCGAGGGGCGAACCGACACCCGGCCGGCGGGTCGTGCGGATCCGGCAGCGTTCCGGGAATCCCTCCTTTGCGGCTCCCGCCCGCCTCCGGGACGCACTCCAACAACCGTCGGGTGTACGGGTGAGCCGGGCGCTCGAAGATGTCGAGCACGTCGCCCCGCTCCATCACCTTGCCCGCGTACATCACCACGATCCGGTCGGCGATCTGTGCCACCACCCCGAGGTCGTGCGTGACGAAGAGCACGCCCATGTCGAACTCCGACTGGAGCTCGTCGAGCAGCGACAGAATCTGCGCCTGGACCGTGACGTCGAGCGCCGTCGTCGGCTCGTCGGCGATGAGCAGGTCCGGGTCGCCGACGAGCGCCATCGCGATCATGGCGCGTTGTTTCTGCCCGCCGGAAAGCTGGTGTGGGTACTCCTCGAACCGCGCGCTCGGATTCGCGATTCCGACCCGGTCGAGCAGGTCTATCGCCCGCCCGCGAGCCTCCGAGTCGGGAACGTCCTCGTGGATCTGAAGCGCCTCCACGATCTGCCACCCGACGGTGTAACAGTGGTTCATCGCCTCCTGTGGGTTCTGAAACACGTGTGCGATCTCGTACCCACGGATCGTTCTGAGCTCCGGCTCCGGCATCTCGAGGAGGTCACGCCCCCGATACCGCACCGACCCCTCGACGCGGCCCGGCGGCGAATCGATGAGCCGCGTGATCGATTCCGTCGCGACGGTTTTTCCCGACCCCGACTCGCCGACGAGACAGACCGTCTCGCCCGCCTCGACCGTGAAGTCGATCCCGTCGACCGCGACGAGCTCCCCCTCGTCGGTGTCGAACGCCGTCGTGAGCCCCTCGACCGCCAGAAGCGGCGACGCGTCGTCGGTCATTCGTTCTCAGCCTCCGCTTCCGGGTTCAACGCGTCCAACAACGCGTCGCCGAGGAAGTTGAACGCCAGAATGGTGAGAAACAAGACGAACCCCGGCGCGAGAACGATCCACGGCGCAAAAGAGAGGTCACTCCGGCCGGCGGAGATGAGCTGGCCCCACGAGGGGACCGTCGAGTCGCCCAGCCCGAGAAACGCGAGCTGCGCCTCCGCGAGGAGGAAGCCGGGAACGAGAAGCGTGAGCTGCGTGATGATGCTGCTCGCCGTGTTCGGCACGACGTGACGCCGCACGACCTGAGCGGTGGTCGCGCCGGTGAGCCGGCCCGCCTTGACGTACTCGGCCTCCGAGACCGACAACGACTTGCTCCGGACGTAGCGGGCGGTGCCGCCCCAGGCGAAAAGCGAGAAGACGAGAATGAACATGCCGAGTCCCGCCCCGTAGATGTACAAGATCAGAAGAAACATCAGAAGCGTCGGGAACGAGAGCACGACGTCGACGAACCGCATCAGGGTCTCGTCGACCCAGCCGCCCGCGTACGCGCTCACCGTCCCGACCGAGACGCCGATCGCCGCGACGATCGTCGTCGTGATGAACGCGATCTGCATGCTGATCGTCATGCCGTAGACGATGCTCGCGAAGACGTCTTTTCCGCCCTGGGTGGTCCCGAGCGGGTGTTGGAGAGTCCCCTGACACCGCCCGCCGACGACGTCGCCGACACACGTCGCCACGTTCGCGGCGTCGGTAGAGAGAAACACCGGCGGCTGATAGCCGGTGAGAACGCTTTGTTCGGGGGCACTCACCACGAGCGGGCCGAAGAGTCCGCCGATGAAGACGACGCCGAGCCACCCCAGGCTGACGACCGCCGGGCGGTTGCGCTTGAACTGCCGCCAGTAGTACCGCGTCATGCGAGGGTTCTGGTACAACGGCGCGACCAGATAGAAGGCGAACAACACCAGCGTGAACCCGAAGATGTAGTCGATCCCCTCGAGATTCCACTCCGTTCCGAGAAACGCGAACGTCGCCGTTCGTTCCCCGAGCACCTGCCAGTCGTAGATCCCGAGTAAGGCGAGCGGCAGGGTACAGAACACGACGCCGAGCGTGTTTCTCGACGGCTCGAACCACCGCGACCGCGATATCTCGTCCCACTCCACCTCGTCGAACCGCTCAGATCGTTGCGTTCCCATCTGTGGTCACCTGTCGTCGTAGCTGATCCGCGGGTCCAACACGGTGAACACGAGGTCCTCGATGAGGTTCCCCACCACGGCGACGAACGTGAACGCCAGCGTCGACCCCAACACCAGGTTCGTGTCCTGTGCGATGAGCGCGTTGTACGTCACGCGTCCGAGCCCCGGGATGCCGAACACCACCTCCACGAGCAGCGACGACCCGAGGAACAACGCCAGCAGCTGTCCGACGAGCGTCGTCGACAACGGCACCAGGGTCGGACGCATGACGTGGTAGGCGTACGCGCGAAGCGGCGAGACGCCTTTCGCCTTCGCCGTCTTCATGAAGTCGGCGTGTTGGAACTCGGCGGACTCGTTGCGCGACACCCGCATGACCGCGCCGATCGACCCCGTCACCAGCACGAAGACGGGTACCGACAGCTGGACCGCGTTGGCGACGCTGAACACCGGCACGCTCGTGTCGTAGACGACCGGGATCAGCTCGAGCTGGACGCCGAATATCAGCAACAGGACGATCCCGAAAAAGAAGTTCGGGATGGCGTACCCGAAGAACGCGAACCCGGTCGCGAGGTGGTCCTTCCAGCTGTACATGTTCGCGGCCGAGTAGACGCCCACGAGCGGTCCGAGCAGGATCGTCAGGATCGTCCACGGCACGGAGTACTGAGCGGTGTAGTACAACCCTTCGGCCAGCGCCGCCGTCACGGGCTGGCTTCGGCTGTCGGCCCAGCCCCAGTCGAGCGTGTAGATGCTCCGGAGGTAATCCATGTACCGCACGTGGATCGGCTCGTCGAGTCCGCGGAGCTCGCGGGCTCGCTCGGCCGCCTCGGCCGGATCGCCGCCCTGAAGCGCCGCCTGTGTCGCCGCCCGCTGGACCTCCGGGTTCGGAGCCGCCGCTAAGAGCAGAAACGTGATCGTGACGATGATCAACGAGACGACCGCGGCCCACATCACCCGAGCGGTGACGTACGTTCCGAATCCCATGTGGTCTGTGTTCGTCTGATGGTACCCCGTGGCTACTCCTCACCCGGATAAAACTCCGACCAGCGGGGTTGCCAGGTGAAGTGCGCGTCGGCGAGCCCCCGGTAGATCCCCTGGATGAGCTCGTCTTTGCCGATCGCCGCCGCCAGCGCCTGGCGGAACGCCGTTATCTGAAACAGGTTCCCCGGGCCGGTCTGCCACCCGTTGGCGCGCTGGTTCACGGAGAGAATCCGATTGTACGGGGTCGGTATCTTGCGAACGGTCACGTCCTCGTTCTCCTCGTACGATTGGAACTGCTCGGGCGGGATGCCGGCCGCGTCCGCTTCGCCGGTCTCGAGTGCCCCGAGCCGCGACGCCTGTTCTTCCACGACGCTGACCGACGCCTCCTCGAAGAACGGCCCGTCCGCGAACCGGTCCGGTCCCTCGTCGATCTCCCGGAGATAGTACTCGTCGTTGCGGGTGTACGTCGTCCCGGCGCCGCGGTTCCACTCGTCGAGGGTGAAGGCTCCGAGGTTTCCGGTGAACGATAACTCGAGCAGCTCTTGGTCCTGTTGTAACCCCTCGACGTCTTCCGACTCGACGTACGGCTCGAGGAGGCCACGCGGGATCGGGTACAACAACGGGTCGTACGACTGCGGCCACAACAACGCCGGCGTCTCCAGCGTCGCCTGAAAGGTGAACTCGCCGGTCTGTTCGACCTCGACGCCATCCCAACTCGACGCGGAGACGGTGTTCGCCCAGTCGCTCTGGTGGATCTCCTGAACGAGGTAGACGAAGTCCGCCGCGGTGACCCGTCCGTACGGGTCGCTGAACGTGAGGTTCTCCCGGAGTTCGAACGTCCAGACCTCCCCGTTCTCCGTGGACATGTCGTACAACAGCGGGAAGTACTCCTGATCGTCGTCGAAGGTGTACCCCTGGTCGAGGACGCGACCGATCGCCGTTCCGGCGCCCGCTTCCGTGTTGTACAACGGGTTCAGCGTCGAGAACCCTGCCGCGCTGACCGTGTCGTACGAGCCGGAGACGGTCGGATCGCCGATGTACCACGCCGGGAAGTCCCAGCCGTTCGAGAAGTTCTCGCTCGGCCCGTTCAGCTCGGGGTTGTAGCCGATGAGGTCGTCGCCGAGCACGAGCATGACGTACGGCTGCTCGCGGGCGAGGTTCTCGAATATCTCGACGAACGCCTCGCGGAGCTCGTCCCGACTCGTCGCCTGGCGTGCCGTCTCGAAGAGGCCCGTCGCGTCGAACTGTGGATAGTAGCCGACCGGGTTGTACACCGTGTTCGCGCCGTCGAAGAACACCTCGTTCGTGAGCGGGTTGAGCGGGTACGTGTTCAGCCCGAACACGACGGACATGTCCCACGCCTCGTTGCTCGTCACCGACCGCGGACCGGGATTCTGTGGCGTCGGCTGCGCCCACTCGACCTCCTCGCCGTTGACCGTGTCGGTGCCGCCCGCCGGCTCGGCGGTCCAGTACTCGTTGTTGAACCGAGTGCCGTCGATCGCCTCGACGGAGACGACGATGCCGAGGTTCTCTTGGAGCTCCTGGCCGATGTACTCGGCCATGAGCTGAGAGGTCTCCTGTCCGGCCGAGTGGTAGATGTCGAGTTCGACCTGGTCGCCGCCCGGCGTCACCATGTCGCCGCCGTCGAAGCCGTAGTCGTGGTCCGATTCCTCGAACGCTCTCCGGGCGAGGGTGCGCGCGACCGTCTCGCCGTACAGGTCGTCGACGCCGAACCGCGGGAACGCCCCGATCGTGACGTCGTCCCCGCTGCCCGCGTCGTCTTCGTCGCCCTCCTCTCCCGAACAGCCGGCGAGCGCCGAGAGGCCGGTGACTCCGAGCGCGGAGAGCCACCGTCGCCGGCTGACCCGTCCACCGGTCTCAGTCCCTGCCGTGGGCCGCCGTGGCATAGTGGGTATCAGCCGGTCAACGCATATAAACTCTCGTTGCGCGGCGGACGCCGTGACCACGCCGCTCGCGCCGAGTCGGCTCGATGGATCCGGAACTCCCTAACCGATGACGGTGTATATCCGCGTATGACAGACGTTCACCCCGCCCAGCGCGTCGGCGTGCTCGCGGACTCACAGAACCTGTACCACTCCGCACAGAGTCTCTACTCGCGAAACATCGACTACTCGGCGCTGCTCGACGGCGCGGTCCGCGACCGGTCGCTGGTCCGTGCCATCGGCTACGTGATTCGCGCCGACTCGCCCGAGGAGGAGAGCTTCTTCGAGGCGTTACGCGAGATCGGCTTCGAGACGAAGATCAAGGCGATCAAGACGTTCGCCGACGGCTCGAAGAAGGCCGACTGGGACGTCGGGATGAGCCTCGACGCCATCACGCTCGCGAGCCACGTCGACACCATCGTGTTGTGCACGGGCGACGGCGACTTCGCCCGGCTCTGTTCGCACCTCCGTCACGAGGGCGTCCGCGTCGAGGCGATGGGATTCGGCGGCTCCACCGCCGACGAGCTCGTCGACGCCGTCGACAGCTTCGTCGACCTCTCGGCGGACGAGGACCGCTTCCTGTTGTAGGACGGCCGCTCAGCCCAACGCGCGGTCGACGACGCCCGCGACCGCCGCGGCCGCGGCCTCGACCTCGCGGACCCGGACGTACTCCCGCTCCGCGTGTGCCACCGCGCCGGCGTCGTCCGCGAGGTCTCCCGGGCCGAAGACGACCGTCGGGGCCGGCGCGAAGTACGACGCCTCCGTCGCGGCGCCGAACGGACGAACCGCGCCGCCGCGGCCGCTCGCCACTCCCGCGGCGTCGGCCGCCGTCCGCGCCGCGCCGGCCACGGCCGAGACGAACTCGTGGTCCGGGTCAGTCGAGAACGCCTCGAAGAACGGCGACTCCCGCTCGGTCAGCGTCACATCGACGCCGACGGACGCGTCGGTCGCCTCCCGAACGGCGGCCGCGAGGGCCCGTCGAAACCCTTCTGCGGTCTCGGGGGGAACGCTCCGCCGGTCGACCGTCACCGCACACTCGGCCGGCACCTGGTTCGTCGCGGCACCTCCCTCGACGACGGTCGGCGTGAGCTTCGGCGGGCCCAGCTGTGGGTGGTCGTCGGCGTCCTCGTCGAACCGGCGGATCGCGGCGAGTGCGTCTTCCGCGGCAGCGACGGCGTTCACGCCCGCGAACTCGGCGGCGTGTGCCGCCCGCCCAGAGAGTTCGACGCGCCCCTGGAACCGCCCCTTCGCCGCCGTACACGCGTCGAGGCCGGTTGGCTCGCCGACGAGATACAGGTCGCCGGCCAGGCGGTCGTCGGCTCCGGGGAGGGCTCCGGTCAGCGCCGCCGCTCCGAGCGAGAGGGTCTCCTCGTCCGGGGTCACCGCCAGCGTGAGCCGTCCCCGCTTCGGCTCGGCCGCGAGAAACCCGGACACCAACGCCGCCAGCGGTCCCTTGGCGTCGCACGCGCCTCGGCCGCGGATCACGTCGGCCTCGGACGCTCCCTCCGTCTCGCCGGGGTCGTCCGACCCCCCCGTCTCGCCGGCCTCCGCGCCCGTCGCCGCCCGATCCCGTTCGAACGGGACGTGTGGCGTCACCGTGTCGAGGTGGGTGTTCATCACGAGGTGCGGCCCCGCCTCGGGCGCCGCCGAGACCCGCTCGGCGACCACACAGCCCGCCTCGTCGACACCCACGTCGACGCCGTCCCCGACCCGTTCGAGCGTGGTCACGACCAGCCGCCGCATCTTCTCGACCCCGTCGTGAGACGGCGTCTGAACCGCGTCCGCGAGAAACGCGACCGGATCGAAGGCGGTCGACGCCGCTTCCGACCCTGGAACGCGCGGCCCGTCCGTCTCGTCGCGGTCGGCGGTCATCGCGGGTCCGGCGCCACTCGCCTCGTGAACTCTCGGGCGACCGGGCCGGTGAGCGTCGCGTAGTCGTCGTCCGGCACCGCGATCCGCAACTCGCCGCCGGGCGGTCGGGTCACCGCCGTGTCGCCGTCGATCAACCCGAGCCGGCGGGCGGCGGCGACGATCGCGACCGCGCCCGTGCCGCACGACCGCGTCTCTCCCTCGACGCCGCGCTCGAACGTCCGCTGGTCGACGACCGCCGGCCGGTCGTGCTCCGGGTCGCCGCGGTCGACGACCGCCGCCAGGTTCACGTTCGCGCCCTCGGGAAAGACGCCGGCGGCTCTGACCGGCGGCGCGACGGCCGCGAGGTCGACGTCGCCGGGGTCGTCGTCGAGAAACGCCACGGCGTGTGGGACGCCGGTGTCGACGGCGGTGACGGTGAGCCCCTCGACCGGCTCCGCGACGAGCGGCTCCTCGCGGTCGAGCGGAACCGCCGCCGGGTCGAACCGCGGCGTCCCCATCTCGATGGTGACCTCGCTTCCGTCGAGGCTCACGCTCGCCCGGCGGGTGCCCGCCTGCGTGTCGATCATGAACTCGTGTTCGTCGGTGCGCTCGTGTGCCCACCGGGCGACGACGCGCGCGCCGTTGCCGCACATCGCGGCCGTCGAGCCGTCGGGCTGCACCAGCGTCATCACGACGCGGGTCGGGTGACACCGTTCCTCGATGCTCAAAAAGAGGACGCCGTCCGCCCCGCGGCGGCCGGCGTCGTCGGCGACGACACCCGTCTCGCGGTCGCAGTGTGCCCGCGCGAAGGCGGCCCGGTCGCCGACTCCCTCGGCGGCGTCGACCACGAGAAAGTCGTTGCCGGTGCCGTGGTACCGTTGTACCGGAACGGCGTGTGCGCTCATCGGCTCACCCCGCCGGCGTCGCCGTCGATCGGCGCCGGACCGTCGTCGCCGTCCCGACTCGGTTCGGCCGCCCGCTCGGTCCGCGTGAGGTCCGCCAGACGCTCGCGCCGGCGCACGACCCGCGCGTCCCCGCCGGTCACCGCGACCTCGGCGGGCCGCGGCCGCGAGTTGTACTGGCTCGCCATCTCGTACCCGTACGCGCCCGCGATGCCGACGGCGAGAAGGTCACCGCGGGCGGGCCGCGCGAGCGGACGGGCCCGACAGAACGTGTCGCCGGTCTCACAGATCGGTCCCGCGACCGTGACCGGCGTCGATTCTCGGTCGGCGGGGGCCGGCTCCCCGTCCCCGCCGCCGACGTTCCGGATCGGGTGATACGCGTCGTACATCGCCGGCCGCAACAGGTCCGTCATCCCGGCGTCGACGCCGACGACCGTCTCGTCGGGCGTCGGCTTCACCGTGTTCACCCGGGTCAAGAGCACGCCGGCGTCGGCGACGACGTACCGCCCGGGCTCGACCGCGAGCGCGACACCCGGAACCTCGCCGAGCGCGTCTCGGGTGGCGTCTGCGACCGCGTCCAACGCGAGCGGGGCGTCGTCCTCGCGGTACGGCACGCCGAACCCGCCGCCGACGTCGACGTACTCGAGGTCGAGGGGATCGCGCGAGCCGTCGGGGTCGCCCGCGGCCGCTTCCGGCTCGGTCAGTTCTCGGGCGAGCGCGCCCATCCGCGAGACCAGTTCCCGGTGGCTGTCGAGGCCGTCCGCGTCGATTCCCGACCCGGCGTGGGCGTGGATCCCGACCAGGTCGAACCGGTTCGCGGCGTCGCGGGCGACCCGCGCGGCCCGGTCGTACGGCACGCCGAACTTCGCGGCCGCGCCGGTTCGGACCTTCTCGTGGTGGCCCGCGCCGACGCCGGGGTTCACCCGGAGACACACCCGGCCGTCGTAGCCGCGGTCGGCGAGGCGGTCGAGCGTGTCGACCGCGCCCGCGGTGACGGTCAGTCCGTCCGCCGACGCGGCGGCGTCGACGACGTACTCGAGGTCTCGCGCCGGCGGGTTCACCGCGGTGTAGTGGAGGCGGTCGCCGCCGAACCCCGCCGCGAGCGCGCGGTCGACCTCGCCGGCCGAGGCGCACTCGGCGTCCAGCCCGGCCGCGTGGACGGTCTCTAACACCGCACGACCGCTGTGTGCTTTCATCGCATATCGCACGTCGGCGTCGGGAAACGCCGCGGTCAGTCGCTCGCAGTTCTCGCGCACGCGGTCGAGGTCCTGGACGTACAGCGGCGTGTCGTGGGCGTCCGCGAGCGCCCGGAGCCGGTCCGGGTCCCACTCGCTCACCCGCCGGACCGATTGCCCGTCGGTCATTCGCGGAGCGTGTCCTCCCGTCGGGTGGCCTCGACCGTCTCGCGCTCCACGTCGGTGGCGACGACTGCGGGCTTGTACGCGCCGCCCTCGAAGAGGTCGTGGTCGCCCACCGACGATTCCACCATCCGCGTGAACGCCCGACGCTCGGCCGGGAGGTGGCCGTAGAACACCGTCTCCTCGACGAGGTCGTAGACGGGGATCCGCGGGGTGAGAAGCGTGTTCTCGCCGACGATAGCGTTCGCGCCGACGCGGAATCCGGAGGTGACCCGACAGCCGGCGCCCAGAGACGCGCCCGATTCGATCACGACGGGAGCGTCCTCGACCGGTTCTAACACGCCGCCGACCAGGGTGTTCGCGCCGAGTTTCACGCCCGCGCCGATCTGCGCACAGGAGCCGACCGTGTCACAGGAGTCGACGAGCGCGCCGTCGCCGACGTACGCGCCCATGTTGACGAACGAGGGGCTCATCATGATACAGTCGCTCCCGAGGTGGGCTCCCCGGCGGATGACGGTTCCGTCGGGGGTGTTTCGCGTGCCCCGCTCGGCGAGGGCGGCGGTCTCCTGTAAGGAAACCACGTCGTAGTAGGTGACGCCGCCGTACTCGTGGGCCTCCGTCGCCCGCAGTCCGAAGTTGAGCAGGACCCCCTGTTTCACCCACTCGTTCGCCTCCCAGGTCGTCACGTCGGCGCCGGTCTTCTCGGCGGCGCGGACCTCGCCGGCCTCCAGCGCCGCGAGGAACGCGTCGAGGACGGCCTCGTCGTCGGCGGTCGTCTCGCCGGCCGAAAGCCCCGCCTCGTACCGCCGCCAGAGGTCGGACACGTCGGATTCGAGCGTCATTACTCCCTTTGTCGCCGACCGGCGGTATTTACCCGTCGATGTGTGGCTGTGTGTCGCTCACTCATCCGCGCCCTCCCGTTCGCCGCCGAGAACGTCGTCGAACGCGTACCAGCCGGGGTCGCGGCCGGCCAGCCAGGCCGCGGCGTCGAGTGCTCCCTCCGCGAACACGCCGCGGTCGCCCGCGCGGTGGGTGACGGAGAGCACCTCGCGGTTGCCCGCGAGCAACACCTCGTGTTCGCCGGTCACGTCGCCGGCGCGTCGGGCGTGAACGCCGACCTCGCCGGACGCGCGCGGCGCATCGCCCTCGCGGCCGTGGACCCGACGGTCGAGGTCGTCGCGGACCGACTCGACGTCTCCGAGGATGGTCTGTGCCGTCCCCGAAGGGGCGTCGCGTTTTCCGTTGTGGTGGGTCTCTGTCAGCTCCACGTCGTATCCCGGGACCGCCGCGACGGCCGCGCGAACCGCCCGGCGGAGCGCGGCGACCCCGCGGGCGAAGTTCGACGCCTTCAACACGGGCACCGTCTCGCTCGCCGCCCGGAGACGGTCCGTCTCCTCGCGGTCGAAGCCGGTCGTGCCCGTGACGACGGCGACGCCGGCCGCCGCGGCGGCCGTCGCGTACTCGACCGCCGACGCCGGCCCGGTGAAATCGACGAGCACGTCCGGATCGGTCGCCGCGAGCAGGTCGTCGAGGCGGTCCGCGGCCGCGACGTCGACGCCCGCGACCGGGTCGGCCGGCGTCCGATTCACCGCGGTCGCGACCGCGACCCCGTCTCGGGCCGTCGCCGCCTCGATCACCTCGGTGCCCATCCGTCCGCCCCCGCCGGTGACGGCGATCCGGATCGGGTCGGCCGCGCCGTCGGTCCCCGTCATTCGACCGCCCCCGCCGGCTCGACCGACTCCGGCGTCTCGTCTTCGTACTCCGCGAGCAGGTCGCGGAGCGACTCGCGGCGGTCGGCCGAGAGCCGGGTGAGCGGCGACCGAACGTGCGGGCCGCCCCGCCCGCGAACGTGCATCGCCTCCGTGACCGGGATCGGATTCGTTTCGGCGAACAACGCCCGCACCAGCGGCGAGAGCTCGTGGTGGAGCCGGCGGGCGCGCTCGTAGTCGCCCGAGAGCGCCGCGCCGACCATCGCACACGACCGCTCCGGCTCGACGTTCGCGACGACGCTTATCGTCCCCGTGCCGCCGACGGACACCGTCGGAAGCGTGAGTCCGTCGTCGCCGGAGAGCACGGAGAACGTCTCCCCGCGGGTCCGCTCGACCACCTCGCTGATCCGGCCGAGGTCGCCGGACGCGGCCTTGTATCCCTGGATATTGGGGTGTGCGGCGAGCTCGACGACGACGTCGACGGGGATCGACCGGCCCGTGCGCGACGGGACGTTGTACACGATCTGCGGCAGGTCGACGGCGTCTGCGACCGCGCGGTAGTGTTCGAGAAACCCCTCTGGCTCCGGCCGGTTGTAGTACGGCGAGATGAGCAGCAATCCGTCCGCGCCGGCGTCGGCGGCCCGCCGAGACAACGAGAGCGCCTCGGCGGTGTTGTTCGATCCCGTCCCCGCGATGACGGGGACGTCGTCGACGGCGTCGCGAACCGTCTCGACGACCTCGACGTGCTCGTCGTGTGTCATGGTGGCCGACTCGCCGGTGGAGCCGGCCGGGACCACCCCGTCGACGCCCGCCCGCTCGAGAACCCGAGCGTTCTCGGCGAGCTGTGCGTGGTCGATCTCGTTCTCGTCGGTGAACGGCGTCGTCATCGCGGGGTAGACGCCCTCGAACGGCTCGTCGGTCGGTTCGCGGTCGGTGCTCTCGTCGTCGGTCGCGTACGGTGTCGTTGTCGTGGCGTTCGTCATGGTGTGTCTGGGTGGTCGTCGGTCAGAACGGTCGCGCGAGGGTCGGGGGTCGTCCGGGACGGGGTCGCCACTCCCGCCTGTGGACGCGTTACGCGCGTTTCTTCGAGAAGAGCCGCGTCGCTGCCGGCGTCCGCGATCCGAGCGTCGACGCGGTCCGAATCACACCGGCGATACGCCCGACCCGTGTATATACGTTGTGTCTCGGCGAGACGCGGGCCGTCGCGACTCCGTCCCGTCGACGACCGCCTCGGACTCCTGCTCGAAGGGGCCGGCGACGGAGGGGAGCCGAACGGCGAGGCAGTCGCCGCCGGGACCCGGCCGCCCGTCGAGGTCGACCTCACCGTCTGGCGGGTGACACCGGCGCGGCCGCTCGGGGGCCTCGACTCGCGACCGTGAGCGGCCGCGAGCCGAACGCCACACGTTTTTATCCGCACGCGACCTCCGCTCACATCCAATGACCGAGCCGGCCGACGACACGCACGTCGAACGACACCAGTACGATCCGGACGCCGACCACGCGTTTCCGGACGGTCGGCTCAACGCGGTGCTCGACCGGGTCACAGACGACGAGGAGATCGCCACGTACCTGGAAGCCCAGAACGTCAACGCGGTCGACAGGAAGGGATACAACGACCACGGGACGAAACACGTCGGTATCGTCCGCGACCGCGCGCTGAAGCTGTACGACCTGCTCAAGGCCCGCAACGTCGAGTTCAACGGAGCCCGCCAACAGGGGCTCGACGAGGCCGACGAGGCCGTTATCATCGCGCTCGCGGCGACGCTCCACGACGTCGGCCACGTCGTTCACCGCGACCGACACTCCTACTACTCGATCCCGCTGGCGGCCGACATCCTCGACCGGCTTCTGCCCGCGTTCTACGAGGTTCCCGAACAGGTGCGGATGAAAGCCGAGGTGCTCCACGCGATACTGTGTCACCACACCGAAGAGGAGACGCTGACGCGGGAGGCGGGCGTCATCCGGGTCGCGGACGGCCTCGACATGGAACAGGGCCGCTCGCGGGTCCCGTACGAGGAGGGCGGCCGCGGCATCAACACCGTCTCCTCACAGGCCATCGAGTCCGTGATCCTCCGGCCGGACGACGACGTCCCCGCCCAGGTCGAGATCCGGATGACAAACGCCGCCGGCGTCTACCAGGTCGACTCGTTGTTAAAGGCCAAGGTCGACGGCTCGCTGCTCGAGGATCTGATCCGGATCGTCGCGATCAACACGAAGACGAACGGCGACGGATCGCTCGTCGAGCGGATCGAGCTGTGACCCGCCGGGACCCAGCAGGGACCGCCGGCTCGGACGCGTTTTAATACGTAGCCGCCGTCGGCCGATGTAGATCCTAGCCGTGGCTCGGTTCGGCAACTCTGTACGGCTCCTCGGAAACGCGGAGTTCGCGTCGCTCGCCGGGACCGCCTTCGCGCGGAGCCAGGCGTACTCGACGATCCTGATAGCGCTCGCGTTGTACGCGGACCTGTTCGGCACCACCGGCTTCGTCGAGGGGCTCTTCGGCACGGCGTTCGCGGTCGTTCAACTCCTCATCGTTCTGCCGCTCGGCCGCGCCGTCGACACGGGGAACGCGAAGCGGTTCCTGCTCGCCGGCTTTCTGATCAACATCGCCGTCTTCGCCGGATTCACGCTCGTCGGCGACCCGGTCCACGTGATCCTCGTTCGGATGGTCCAGGGGCTCGGCGCGAGCATCCTGTGGATCACCGGAGCGACGATCATCGGCGAGGTCAGCCCGGACGACGAACAGGGGTTGTGGCTCGGCTCGTACAACCAGTTCGCGTCGGTGTCGTCGCTCTCTGGCGACCTCCTCGGCGGATACCTGTTGTACGCGTACGGGTTCACCGAGACGTACGTCGTCCTCTCCGCCATCACGCTCGTGACCTTCCTTCTCGTCTACCGGTTTCTGCGCGACGACCCCGGCGGCCAGACCGACCCCGAAGACGTCGGCGGACTCGAGGCGTTTCGGTCGCTGCTCGCGATGCCGATGCTCCGCTCGCTCGTGGTCTTCCGGTTCACCTTCAGCGTGGGGAAGATGGCCGTCATCATCTTCTTACCGATCTACGCGCGCACGACGTTCGGCATCTCCGCGTTCGCGATCGGGTGGATCATGGCCGGCGGCAAGGCGACGAAGGCGGTCACACAGGGGTTCGTCGGCGACCTGACCGACACGTACGGCCGGCGACACGGCTTCGTCGCGCTCGGCGCCATCCTCTACGGGGTCGGCACCGCGGCGATCCCGCTCGCCGCGTACTTCGAGGGGACCGTCGCGCCCGTCACCGTCTCGTATCTCGGCGGCTCACAGACGCTCGGCGGCGCGTTCTTCGCGTTGTTCGCCGCCTACTCGCTGCTCGGCGTGGCCGACTCGATCCGCCTGCCGGCGAGCATGTCGTTGTTCGTCGACGAGGGCGAACGCCACGACTCGGTCGCGAGCGCGATGTCGCTTCGGTCGATCTCGTGGAAGGTCGGCCAGGTCGCCGGCCCGGTGATCGTCGGCACCACGATGGATTTCACCACGACCGAGACCGGATTTCTGCTGGCGGCCGGCTTCATCGGCTTCGCGACGGTCCTGTTTGCGGTCCAGTCTCACCGCGCGGCGGCGGCCGAACCGGCCACGAGCGGGGTGTGAGCCGCCCCGTGTCGGAACCGATTTCACCGCGGCAACGGTATCGCGCACATGAGCGACGACGAGGACCTCGCTGCCCTGCGCGTCGGCGCCGACTACCAGTTCGGCGCGGGCGCCGGCGACGCGCTGTTCCCGCCGGGCGACCCGGTCACGCTCCGCCGGTCGAGCGGCGGGCGTCCGCGCCAGGTGATCGCCGGCGACGTCGACGACACGCCGGGGAGCAGCGAGGGCGCCCGACTCGTCTCGTACGGCACCGACGGGCGGTTCACGCTCGGGGAAGCGGGCGCGCGGCGGCTCCAGGCGGCTCTCCCCGAGCCCGCCCACCGGGTCGTCGTCGGCGACGAGAGCGAGCCGTACGTCCGGGAGGGGCGAAACGCCTTCGCGAAGTTCGTGACCGCGGCCGACGAGGGGATCCGCCCGGGCGACGAGGTCCTCGTCGTCGGCGGTGACGACGCCCTCTTCGCGACCGGCCGCGCAGAGCTGTCAGGCGCGGAGGCGCTCGTGTTCCGCAGCGGGGTCGCGGTGAAGGTTCGTCACGGAATCACGGACGAAAGAGAGTGAGCGCTCCTCACGACCGGGCGAGCGCGACCGTCGCGAGGGTCGGGGCGGCGTATCGGCGGGGGACACGCACGCGTGGGAGTCCGCGAGGATCGAGAAGGCCTTTGTGGCCGTGGAGGCCCCACCGCGGGGGTCAGAACGCGGCGGCGATCCCGAGCGCCTCGATCAGCGGGACGCCGGCGGCGACCGACCCGATCAGGTAGCCGCCGATCGCGCCGCCGTTGAGCAGGGGTAAGCCGGCGTGTGCGCGGCCTCTCATCACCCAGTTCAACAACACGAGCAGGCCGGCGAGCGTGCCGCCCATCGCGAGCAGCGCCGGGAGATTGAGCCCGATGAGCGGCACCGGCAACGCCGCCGCCGGCGAGAACGTCGCGGCGCTGGCGACCATCACCGCCGGGATCACGGCGTCGCCGAGGCCGATAAAGAAGGCGTCGCGTTCGTCGGTCTCGCCGTCGGCGGCGGTGTCGGTCTCGGCGTCCTCGGTAGCCCCGTTCTCGCCGCCGGCGCCGTCGGGAGCCGGGCGACCGTCGGCGTCGTCGTGGACGTCGTTCGCCCCGGCGAAGTCGTCCTCGAGCAACGAGTAGGAGACGGACAACGGGATCACCAGCACCACGGGAACGTTGAGGTCCATCACGCCCTCCGCGAGCGACAACATGTGTTCGGTGCCGTACACCGAGATCGCGTCGTAGGCGGCGAGAACGGTCAACAACACGATCGCCGGCAGCAGCCCGAAGGAGATGCCGAACAGGCCGGCGGCGCCCGCGCCCATCAACACCCCGGCGGCGTCGATGACGTACCACTCGGGGTGGACGAGGAGGCCGACGCCGACCGCGACCGCCGGCACCGCGGCGACGACGGGCGGGACGAAGGCGGCGAAGACGTACCACGAGAGCCACGCGGAGACGCCGACGACCAGCAGGCGGATCGCCCAGTCGAACTCGTACCGGAACGCGGCGAGCATCAGTCCGGTCATGACGACGATGGCGGCGATGTACAACAGGCTGTTCGTCGGGTCCTGTGGGTCCTCGACCGGCTGGTACCCTTGTTCGGTGAACTCGGGGACCAACGCCAGCGCGCCGAGCTGGACGACGACGAACAACCCGACCGCGAAGACGACGCCGCGGTACTCGCGGGGAAACATTCGAATACGCGTTCCGACCGGGCGCGTATGCTCCTTGCGTTTTCGATCGAGACGGCCGGACCGAGAGGCGGGCGGAGGGGCGGCGAGAGCCGAACAGCGGACCCCCAGACTGTGTGCGGCACCGCCGCCCGAGGCGGGACGGGCGCGGGTCGTTGTCGCCGAACTTCGACGAGAAAAGCGTCGAACCTCGGCATCTCGACGAACGTGCCCATCGAACATAAAACCAGGAGATACGCATCGAGACCCGGTCCGACTCGGGGCCGGCTCACCCGGCCGTTCGCGCCGACCGGCGCCTTCGATCGGCCCCGACGACGCTCACGCGCCGGACGGCAGCGACCGGCGGAGCGCCGCCTCCAGGTTGTCCAACTCGTCGTCGAAGTTCCGCTTGAAGAACGATTCGACGCCGGGAAGCGATCCCTCGACGACGAACTCGTTCGCGAGCCGACAGCCGCCGTCGGTCTCGGTGATCGTGTGCTCGCCCGTGACCCGGAACGCGCGGGACTTGCCGACGAACTTCACCCGATTGGGGGGCTCGCGGTCGACCTCTCTCGTCTCGACCGTGATCGTCGAGCGGATCATCGGAATCGGGAGCGCGACGTGCCACGTCGCCGTCCCGTCGCCGTGGACCTCGAACGTGTCGACCACGCTTATCGCTCCTGCGCGCTTCTCCGCGTCCGAGATGAACGCCCACACGTCCGCCGCTGGGGCGTCGAACTCGAACGTCCGGGAGACTCGGACGGTCATGTCCGAGGTTGGGCGCGAGATGGATTAAAAGGACGGAAGTCGGGACCGCCGGGCGAGTCGGTCAGCCGCGCGTCACGCGCCACGTCGTCGAGCGGGCGCGACCCCACTTTTCGATCTCGACGTCGTCGGCCTTCTCGGCCAGCCGCGGCAGCCGAGATCCGACCTGTTTGGCGGTGAGACCGATGGCGTCGGCGATCGTCTTCGAGCGGACGTATCGCTCGCCTCGGGTGACGCTGTCCGTGAGGTACGCGAGGATTCGACGCTCCTCCTCGGTGTACTCGGTCATCGATCGCGTATACGTGTCTGACGCGCTTAACGGTTTCTCGTCTGTGGGTTCGTCTCACTCGAACGCCTGGACGGCGGCGACCGCGAGCACCGCAAAGACGAGCGCCGCCGCGAAGCCCCAGGCCTTTCCGAGCTGGGTCGGGTACCCGTACATCGCCGCCGCGCCGACCAGCGCGACGGCCGCCAGCGCGAACGTCACGCCGATCCCCTTGTCTGAGTCGATGGCTGTCTCGGTCATACCCGTCGCTTCGCGGGTGGACACTTAGTTCACACGGAGCGGCCGGCGCCCCCGTCGGTCAGACGATGTCGACGTGGTCCGACGCCTCGTTGAGCGCGAGGTTCGCGGCGATTTCGGCGTTCCGCATGGCGTACTCGGCGGTATGTTGGAGGCTGACGAGCACTTCTCGGGTCATCAACAACACCTCGTTGTCGAGCTCGCTCGGCAGCTCGCCGAGGATCTCCTGTTCGCGGTCCTCGAGCCGGGCGAAGAGGTCGCGGCACTCGACCGTGAGGTCGTAATCGCGCTCGACGACCGCCCGGACCGCGAGCGCGGTGAGCTCGTCGACCTGGTCGGTGAACTCGCGTATCTGTCGCATGGTGGCGTTGTCCACCTCGAGGCTGTGTCCGTCGGCCTCCATCACGATGTCGGCGATGTCCTCGGCGTTGTCGGCGGTGAGCTCGAGGTTCTTCGCCACCGAGCGGTAGCCGATCAACGGGAATCCCTCTTCTAACCCGACGGCCCGCGCGAGGTTCGGGTTCTGGTAGGCCGTGAAGATCAGCCGCAACAGGAGGACGAAGATCTTGTTCGCCTGTCGCTCGCGGTTGAGCGCCCGCTGGGCGAGATCCGAGTTGCCGTGTGCGAGCGCCTTCACCGCCTCGCCGCGCATCGTCGACCCCGTGTTCTCGAGCCGTTCGAGCAGGTTGTCGAGGGTGAAATCCTCGGGGTCGACCGAACACCGAATCGAGATGTCCGCGGGGGTCTCCTCGATCACGCCGAGACCCATCAGCTGGGTCTCGGCTTTGTACACCGCGTTGATGTGTTCGCTGTCGAGGGTCCCCTCGCTCCGCACGTGGATCACGCGCCGGCCCAGCACGTACTGTGCGACGACGGCCCGCTCGAGCGCGCGGGCGTCGAGTCCGTCGGCGTTGATCACGGCCTCGGACTCCTCCGCGCTCATCGATTCCGGCAGCACCGTCAGCGTCCCCTTCCCCCCCATCCGCAACGAGACCTCGTCTCCCTTGTTCACGTCGTGTTTCTGTGCCCACTCGGCCGGGAGCGTCATCGCCAGCGTCGACGGCCCCAGCCGCTGGACTTTCCGCGTTTCCATGGTCGTTCGTACCACATCACCGACCTTAATCTTATCCCTGTGGTCATTATACGTCGACGGAGATATACAAGGAATAGGTAGAATTTCCGTGAGATACGATGTGCGTGCCCGGCGGCCGTCGCGGGCCCGAGCGGCTACGATCGAGTGAGTATACGATCCCGACCGCAGCAGCGCCGGCCCGAGACGTCAGACGGGGTCGAACGAGCGGAGTATCTCCGCGAGCGCGCTCGCCAGCTCCTCGAACCGGTCGATCCTCATCGAGTTCGTCGTCACCCAGACGCCGTGGTCGTCGGCGATCACCCGCGTGAGGTAGCCGTTGTCGAACACGCGCACGGTAAAACAGTAGTCGCCGAGCTCGGTGTTCGCGTACAACGACTGGGCGTGAAACCCGTGTCGCTCGTTCTCGGCGAATCCGACCAGGTCGGCGGTTCGACTCAGGTCGCTCCGCAGGTAGAGCTGTTCGACGTCGGTCTCGGTGAAGTACGTGAGGCTCCGGAGCTCGTCTCCCGTCGCCGTTCGCGCTGCGCTGAGCAGCTCCTCGAAGTGGGACTCGGGTGACTGTGGCATGGTATCACATATGTCAGTGGCATACATGAGAGTATGGGTCACCGGTCGCGTCGCGGCCGGAGGGACAGAGTTTACACGCTCGGCGGACGTCCACCGGACGATGAGCGAGTACGACGACGTCTGCGTGTTGCTGCCCGCCTTCGAGGAGGCGGAGACGGTCGGAGACGTCGTCTCGTCGTTCCGTGACGCCGGATTCGACAACCTCCTCGTGATCGACGGCGGCTCGGGAGACGACACCCGCGCGATCGCCCGCGAGGCCGGCGCCCGCGTCGTCGAACAAGCGGGCGAGGGGAAGGGACAGGCCGTCCGCGAGGCGGTTCGTGACCACGTCGAAGCGCCGTACGTCCTGATGGCCGACGCCGACGCGACGTACGACGCGTCGGACGCCGACGCGATGCTCGAGCCGTTGTTCTCCGGCGAGGCCGACCACGTCATCGGCGACCGCTTCGCGGGGATGCGGCCGGGAGCGATGACGCGACTGAACCGGATCGGGAACCGCCTCATAAACCGCGCCTTCCGCGCGATCCACGGCGAGAGCTACGCGGACATTCTCTCGGGATACCGGGCGTTCACCCGGGCGTCGTTCCGCCGGCTCAACCTCACCGCCGACGGGTTCGGCATCGAGACGCAGATGGCCGTCGAGTGCGCGAAACACCGCGTCCGGGTGGCCGTCGTTCCGGTGACGTATCGTCCGCGTCCCGGCGGCTCCGCGACGAACCTCCACCCGATCCGCGACGGGGGGGTGATCTTCATGGAGCTCTACCGGAAAGCGAAGACCAACAACCCGTTGTTCTACTTCGGGAGCGTCGGGGCCGTCTCGACGACCGCCGGAGCGGCGATGGCCGCGTTCGTCCTCTACCGCTGGATCGTTTTCGAGGTGGGCCACGAGATCATCGCGGTCGCAGCGACCGGCGCGATAATCCTCGGGATCCAACTGCTCGTGTTCGGCGTGCTCGCCGACATGATCCTCTCGTTGCACCGCGAACGAATGGCCAAAGACGTCGCCGTCGGGACCCGAGCGCCGCCGGAACGAGACGAGCCGCCCCGGCAGGCCCGCGGCCGCGAGCAGTCCACCGGCGACCGCCCAGCCGCACGGGAGCGGGGTCGCGACGGCCGATCCGAAGGCCGGGCAGCCGCCGATTCCGGTCGATCGGCCGGCGACTCCGGTCGGCCGGCCGGCGAAGACGGCGCGTCCGGAGCCGAGGCCGAGAACTGACCGAACGCCCGCCGTTTCCGGCACACCCTTTATGTATCGGCTCGAACACGGAGGCGTATGGACGAGAAGCGCCTTGTCGTCGCCCTCTTTGGCCTCACGGTCGCGCTCGTCGCCGGCTACGTCGTCTACCGGTTCGTCGCCGCGTTCACCGTCGCCGTCTTCCTCTACTACTCCACGCGCCGGTTTTACCGCTCCCTCGAACGGCTCCGACTTCCTCCCAGAATCCGCGCAGTGGTCGCGTTGTCGGTGATCGCCGTCCCGTTGCTGGTGCTTTTGAGCTCGGCCGTGGTGTTGTTGCTCGTCGAGGCCAGACGATTCGTTACCGAGTACCCGGTCGCCGAGACGTTCAGTGCCGGCGGCGCGTGGGTCGATCAGCTGAGAGAGCTGTCCACTATCTCGCTCGACAACGTCGTCGCGGTGTACCGATCGGGTCAGTTCGACCCGCTCGTCGCGTTTCTCGCCGACAACGCCGCGTTGTTGACGAACACCGTCTCCGGCTTCCTGCTCAACCTCCTCATCACCGTCGTCGTCACGTACTACCTGTTGATCGACGGCTCTCGGCTCCGCGACTGGCTGCTTCGGTTCGACGACGACGCGACCGTCAGAGAGTACCTCGAAGCGGCCGACGCGGAGTTAGAGGCGGTGCTCTACGGGAACCTCCTCAACGTCATCGCGATCTCGATCATCGCGATCGCGACGTACACCGGCTACAACGCGGTCGCGCCGGCGGCCGTGTCGGTGCCGTATCCCACGCTCGCCGGGGCGCTCACCGGCGTCGCGAGTCTGATCCCGGTCATCGGGATGAAGATCGTGTACGTGCCGCTGGCGGCGGCGACCGCGACGCCGACGCTTCTCGGCGGCGACATCGCTCCGCTGGCATACGTGGTCGCCTTTGTGGTCGTCGCCGTCGTCGTCGTCGACACGGTTCCCGACCTCCTGTTGCGGCCGTACTTCAGCGGCGAGACCACGCACGTCGGCCTCCTCATGCTCGCGTACATCCTCGGTCCGGTCGTGTTCGGCTTCCACGGACTCTTTCTCGCGCCGATCGTGCTCGTGTTGTTGTTGACCTTCGGAGACGCCGCGCTGCCACAACTGCTGGGCGTGGAGCCGGCCGACCCGGCCGACCAGCTCCCTGCCGAACAACGCCGGCTCGACGAGTTCGAGTGGACGGTCTCGGGCTCCGACCGCGCCGGCGGCTCGGACGCCGACGACCGGCCGCACGTCGGAGGGGACGCCGACCGCTCGGCGGCGGGCCAAAGAGGATAAGCCCCCGCTCGCCGACCGGGAACACATGCGCGCGCACGTCATCGGTCTCGGCGGTGCCGGCGGCCGCATCGCCGACCGACTCGCCGGCCGCGACGCGGACCGGTTCCCCGGCAGCATCTTCGCGTTCGACACCGACGCGGCCGCCCTCGACTCGCTTCGGTCGCTCGACGACGACCGACGCCGTCGGTTCGGCGACGCGGCCGGCGGCGACGGGCTCGACGGCGACCTCCACGCCGGCCGCGAGGTGGGCCGCGCCCACGCGAGCGAACTGTGTCGAGCGCTCGACGACGGCCGACCCTCGCTGGCGGAGGCGTTCGTGCTCGTGGTCGGCGTCGGCGGCGCCGCCGGCGGCGGCGTCGCGCCCCCGCTCGCCGCGGAACTCTCCAGGCTCTACGACGCCCCGGTGTACGCGGTGGCCGTCCTCCCGACGCCGGCCGAGAGCGACCCGGAGCCGGCGGCCGACTCCCCCCGCCGATCCGGCTCGACGGCGGCGTCGGACCCCGCGTCCGACGGCCCGCGGCGGCCGCTCGCGGCCAAGAACGCGGCGCGAACCCTGAACGCGCTCTCTGAACACGTCGCCGCCGTCGTCGCCTTCGACAACGAGGCGTGGCTCCGCCGGGGAGACGCGATCGCCGACGCCCGCGGCCGGCTCAACGATGTCGTCGCCGAGCGGATCGCGGCGGTGTTCGGCGTCGGCGAGGCCGGCACCGACGCCGCCACTCCCCAGCAGGTGGTCGACGCGAGCGACGTCGCTCGGGCGCTCGGCGACGACGGCGCGGTGGCGTCGGTGGGGTACGCGACGCAGGCGGTCGAGACCCCGACGACCTCTCGGTTCGGACTCGGCGTGTTCGACTCCGCGGAGCCGGCGACGGTCGACACGAGCGCCGCGGTGTCGGCGATCGAGACGGTGATCCGAAAGGCGACCCGCGGGAAGAACACGGTCACGGTGCCCGGCGAGCGGGCCGACCGAGCGCTGCTCGTCGTCGGCGGGCCGCCGGCCTGGCTCAACCGGAGCGCGATCGCCGACGGGCGACGGTGGCTCGCCGAGGAGACGGGGTCCGGAGCGATCCTGAGCGGCGACGCGCCCGTCCCCGACGGCGACGCGGTGTTCGCGCTCGTCGTGCGCTCGGGGATCGACGAGCCCGAGCGGCTCCGCGCGATCCGCGCCTCGACCGGGTGACCGGCCGGACGGCAGAGCCGGCACCGATGGCGCCTCGCGGCCGTCACCGAGCCGGTTAACTCCGCTCGCTTCCCGTGTTCACACATGACTTCGGCTCCCGACGCTGCCGACCTCGGTTTCGACATCGACGTGTCCGACGTCGACGCGGTCGCCGACCGCCGCGACGAGCTGGCCGCGGCCGTCCGCGACCACGCCGGCACCGTCGCCTACCAGCTCGCGAAGCTCCAGGGCGGAGAGTACGGCCGCGAGACACTGTCGACCGCGAGCGGCGACTGGACGATCAAACACGAGGCGGGCGAGCTGGAGTTTCTGTTGTTCTCGCCGACGCGAGGCGCGGACACGTACGTGGTGTCGACGAAGCAGCCGCCGGACCCGTCGGGGTTGGCGGCCGCGCTCGACGACTACCCCGCCATGATCGCGGCCTGGAACGAGTACGTGGCGTCGGTGTCGGGCGTGCTCGACGACGTCTCCGCCGAGTTTCCGGCGCCCGTTTCTACCGACGGCGTCGTCGCCGAGCGCGACCGGGTGCTCGACTCGATCCGCGAGACCTGCGGCGTCATCGCCGGCGAGATCCACCGGTACGAGGCGGACGACTACGGCAGCTTCACCGCCCGCGTCGACGGCGACCGGTGGGAGCTCAAGTGGGACGAGGGAGCGGTGTCGTACCTCCGCGTGGGCGGCTCCGGCGGCGTCTATCTGCTCTCGCAGTACGAGGCGCCGTCGGCGGCCGACGTCCGAGAGTACGCCGACCACTTCGCCGGATTCGTCGAGGCGTACAACGAGTACGTCGACGACCTCGAGAGCGACCTCGCGGCCGTCTCGACGTAGCGACCGACCGCCGACCGGCTCACGCGTCCGATCGCGGCAGACGAATCTCGACCGTCGTTCCCCGGCGGGTCTCCGGCACCTCGATCTCTCCTCTGAGGTTCGTGACGAGATAGTACGCCAGCCACAGCCCGAGCCCCTGACCGTGGACGAGCGGCTCCTCGGCGCCGGCGGCCAGCACCGCGCGCTCGTCGTCCGGCAGTCCCGGGCCGTCGTCCTCGATGGTGATCACGACCCGGTGGTCGGTGGTCGCGACGGTCACCTCGACCGACGCCGGGTCGCCGCCGTGTTTGGCGGCGTTCTCGAGGACCTCCCACAACGCGGTCTCCAGGCGCGGGAGGGTCTCCGCGACGGCCGCGTCGGGAGCGTCGACCGTGACCGCGGCGTCCCAGTGTCGGTCCTCGAGCTGCGTGACGAGGCGATCGATGAGCGGCACCACGTCGACGGCGTCCAGCTCCGGAGACTGGTCGCGGTTCTCCTCGATCCGCCGCGCGGACTCGCTGATCGCGAGCAGCCGGTCGGCCGTCTCGACGATTCGTTCTGCTTTCGACGCCGCGTCGCCGTCGAGTTGGTCCGCGAGCATCTCGGCGTACCCGTTGACCACCGTCATCTCGTTTCGGACGTTGTGACGCAACACCCGGTTGGTGACGCTGATCAATCCCTCGCGCCGGCGCCGGGCGGTCGCGTCCCGGATCATCGTCTGCGCACCGACGATGTCGTCCGGCGTGCGCTCGTCGGCCGGGACGCTCGCCTCGTATATCGGGACGATTCGAAAGTCGGTGTACACCGTCCGGTCCATCTTCGTCTCCAGCGGGAAATCGCGAACCTGGAGCGATTCTCCGGTCAGTACCTCGTCGAGGTACTCGGTGGCCTGTGCGGTCGTCTCCTCGTCGGGATGCAGGCGGCCTATCGGCTCCGAGTCGAGCTCCTCGGGAGTGTATCCGATCACCTCCTCGACCGACGGAGAGACGTAGCTGATCCGTCCGTCGCGGTCGAGTCGAAGGACGAACGCGAAGCTCGCGGCGATGACGGCGCGATACAGCTCGTTCTGCTCGTTGAGTTCGCGCTCGCGCCGAACCAGCCGGCGGCGCTGGCGTTCGATCCCCGTCACGTCGGTCAGCGACACGACGCGAACGGCGGAGTCTCCGATCGTCATCTCCGTCGGAGAGACCAGATAGTAGCGCGGGCCGTCCTCGTCCCCGCCGTCGACCTCGACGATCCGGTCGTCGCTCTCGAGGACGCGTGCCACCGCCGGCAGGACGTCTCCGATCCGCTCGCCGATCGCTCCCTCGAGCGCCGGGAACTCCCCGATCGCGGCGGCCGAGACGTCGCGTATCTGTCCGTCCTCGCTCAGAAAGATCGCGGCCTGGTCGTCCTGGCCCGTGTTCTGGACCGCCAGAAACCGCTGCTCGAAGACGAACAGGCTGCCGACGGCGAAGGCCGCGACGCCGAGCGGCGCGTAGATGACGTTGATGAGTCGGGGGGTCGCGAGCGCGACCATGTCGAGGACGACCGGAATCCCGAGCAACACCGACAGAACGGCGAGCGGCCGGGTGTCGTACCCCGACCGCAGGTAGTGTTCGAAGATCATGAATATCCCGACGGCCGCGAGCACGTACGACAATCCGGTCGCGCTCCAGTGGAGCGGTCCGTGGTCGATCGCTAAGTGGCGGAACGGCGTCGTCGCCTCCGTCGTCGAAAAGTACAGCCGGTGGAACGGATTCGTCAGTTTGACCGCGACGACGGCGAGAAAGACGCCCGCGCCGAGCCGACGCAGCGTCGTGTTGCGGTGGTACTCGCGCCCGGTGTACGCCGACGCGAAGTACAGCCACGCCCACACCGTCGCGAACCCGAATATCAGCCCGACCGTGTACATGCCTTCGCGGAGGGGGCCGTCGAGCAGGAAAAACACCGACTTCAACACCGCCCAGATTCCGGTCGTCCCGAGAAGCCCGGCGAGGCCGAGCCGAACCTCTCGGTCGCTGACCGTCCAGGCTCGTCGGAGCCCGAGCAGACACACCAGCCCAGCGATGAAAAACGAGCCGACGTAGAGCACGACGGCCGGTTCGACCGCAGAGACGATCATGACGTGAACGTCGGTTCTGCCCCGTACATAAATACGCGGTCACCGCTGTCAGATGTGATATCTCCGCCGACGCGATCGCCGGAATCGGGTGGTCGTCGGCGCGGTGACCCGACCCGCGGGGTCGGTCTCGTCTCCCTTTCGAAGAACGCGATCTCGGATCGTCCGGGGGCCCCGGAGACGATCACGCGGGTCTTCTCGGCCACTCAGGAACGTTTATTCCGCGACGCGCGGTACGCCGCCGTAGATGTCGATCACTCTGCCCGGCCCGACCCTCGGCGTCGTCGGCGGCGGCCAGCTCGGACGGATGCTCGCGGAGGCGGCCGCGCCGCTCGGCGTCGAGGTGATCGTGTTGGACCCGACGCCCGAGTGTCCCGCCTCGACCGTCGCCCGCGATCAGATCGTCGCCGCGTTCGACGACCCCGACGGGATCCGCGCGCTCGCCGCCCGCGCCGACGCGCTCACCTTCGAGATCGAACTCGCCGATCCGGACGTGTTGGCGGCGGCGAGCGCGGACCACGGGGTTCCCGTCCATCCGGATCCGAACACCCTCGAAACGATCCAGGACAAACTGGTTCAGACGGAAGCGCTCGCCGACGCGGGAATTCCCGTTCCCGAGTTCGCCGCGGTCGCGACCGTCGAGGGGGTACAACGGCTCGTCGAGGAGTTCGGCGGCGTCATGCTAAAGGCGCGAGAAGGCGGCTACGACGGCCGCGGAAACGTTCCGGTCCACGACCCGTCGGCGGCGGCGGACGCGCTCGCGGCCGTCGGCACCGACGCGATGGCCGAGCGGTTCGTCGACTTCGAGCGCGAACTCGCGGTGATGGGGATAAAAGGAGCCGACGGCGACACTCGCACATACCCCGTGACCGAGACGATTCACCGCGAGGAGATCCTCCGCGAGAGCGTGACGCCCGCCCGCGCCGACGACGAGGTGATCGCCCGCGCCGAGGCGGTCGCGAGCGACGTGCTCGAACTGCTCGACGGCCGCGGAGCGTACGGGATCGAGCTGTTCGAGACGACTGACGGCGACGTGGCCGTCAACGAGATCGCGCCGCGCCCGCACAACTCCGGCCACTGGACGATCGAAGGCGCGCGGACCTCACAGTTCGAAAACCACGTCCGTGCGGTTCTCGGCTGGCCGCTCGGCCCGACGACCCTCGCCGCGCCGGCGGCCACCGCCAACCTTCTCGGAGACGTCGCGGAGACGCGGCCGGCGACGCTTCGCGGCGTCGAATCCGTCCTCGCCGCGCCCGCCGCCGACCTCCACTGGTACGGCAAGGCCGACGCGCGCCCGCTTCGCAAGATGGGGCACCTGACGGTGACGGCGCCGGACGGCGGCGACCCCGACGCGCTGGTGTCGCGGGCGCGTGAGCTCCGCGACGCGACGACGTTCACCGACGAGTAGCCGTCTCACGGGACGCCGCTTCGCCGCCGCGACCCGCTCACCACGCCGAGAATCCGTCGTCGACGAGCGTCTCCGCCTGTCGCCGGATGTACGCCCGTTGTGTGTCGTGAACCGCGTCGGCGAACGACTCGCTGTCGGCGAGCCGCGACCGAACCGCGTCGCGTTTCCACGCGGCCGGCGTCGTCGCGTGGTCGACCCGGTACCGCAGCGGCGCGAGCCACGACTCGGCCTCGGTCTCCGAACAGCCGGCCGTCACCAGCCCGGCGGCCGCGTGGTCGAGGAGGTCGTCGTAGAGCGTGTCCGTGTCGCGGGTCGGCTCGCCGTCGTATCCGATCCACTTGAGGTCCGCGTCGATGCCGTCCGCGACCGCGGCGTAGAAGTTGTCTCGGGCGGTCTCCCACTCCAGCCCGATAACGGGGTGTTCGTGTCGCGGAAGCGCCCCCATGAGCCCCGCGAACGCGGCCTGGAACGCGATCGAGTCCCGGACGGTCGGCTGTGCGGGCACCGGCCGGAACTCGATCCGCGCGTTCGCGCTCGACCGACTCGCCCCCTCGAACACCGGCCGCACCCACCGCCAGTAGGTGCCGTGTTTCGTCCGAAACGTGGCGAACGCGTCGTCGAACCGGTCGGAGTCGTCCGACGCCGGCATCGGAATCAGCGTCTCGTCGCTCGCGATCCGGTTGACGGCCGTCTCGACGTCGTGAAGGTCGTTCGGAAATCGCACCTTGTCCTCGCCGGTTCGCGCGTTGAGCACCGACTCGAACACGTGGACCCGGTTCTCTGCTGCCCCCTGTGTGAGCACGCGCTCTGCGTCCCAGTCGTCGTCGTACAGGTCGGGCGGAAACAACGGCGAGTTCACGCCGAGCGCCAAGAGCGGCCCCGCGATCCGGAGCGCGTAACGAAAGTGTTCCGGCAGCGTGTCCGCCTGGGCGACCTGGTAGTGCGGCTGAATCGAGGTGATGAGGCTCTCGGGCATCACCGTGTCCGCCCGCAGGGAGACGCCGGGCGCCTCCAACGTCACCGCGTCGTCGTCGCCGGCGTTCGCCATCGCGTGATACCGGACGGCGTCGCTCATGTTGGCCGCGACGGTGATGCCGTCGACCTCGACGCTCTCCGTGAGGTAGCCGCGGGCGGTCTCGCCGGCGGGCGGAATCGTCCAGATCCCGTCGGAGACGAGCCGCATCCCCTCGACGCCGGCACAGTTCTCTGCCGCCTCCAGGCGGGCGCGGACCTCGGCGAGTTGCGCGCGCAGCCCGTGGTCCGAGAGCGGCTGTGGGCTCGTGCACATCTCGGCGTTGTGGAGACCGAGCTCCTTTTCGAACCCCATGAGCTCCAGCAGGCGGCGCGGGACGCGCATGAGGGCGTACTCGCCGGCGCGGGACTCCTCGCTCCACCGGCCGTCGGCGACCGCGTAGAACTCGTACTCGAGGCCGACGATCGACTGGTGGTTGTCGAACGTCCCGTCGTGTAACTCCTGTTTGACGACCTCCGCCTCCGCCTCGGCGCGCGTGGCGAACTCGTCGGGGTCGACGGCGAGCGCCTCGCGGACGCCGTCGGCGAGGGCCGACTCGGTGCTCATGCGATAGCCGGACACCCCGCGGTACTAAAAGATTCCCGACCCGGACCGGCAGGGGCAACGCCGATCCGCCGGACTCTGGTCCCGACGAGACGGGCGCGTCCCGGCCGTCCCGCCGACGCGAAACGGGCTTCCCGTTCCGTCCCGTAGCGTGAGCCATGTCAGGTCCTCTCGGCGACGCGGCGCGGCGGCGGCTGACGGAGACGGCGGCGAGCCGGCTCGCGGCCCGCGGATTCGACGTCTCCAGACCGGGCACCCGTGCGGAGCCGCCGGCGATCGCCGTCGACGAGAGAGAAACGCTCGGCATCGAGCCGCTCACCGCCGCGGACGCGACACCGACGACAATCGCCTCCCGGCTCGGCCACGCGCTCGACCGCGGCCGCCGCGTCCTGTTCGTCGTCGAGGATCCCGATGTCGCGTCGACGGCCCGAGAGATTCTCACCGACCCGCCGCTGCTCGTCGCCGAGACGGACGGCCGCCGCACGTTCCACGCCGGACCGGATCGGGTGCCGGTCGACACCGGCGGGCTCGCGAGCGACACCGGCGGCTACGCCTGCGTCCGCGTCGACGACCTCGGAGCGTCGAACGGCTCCGTCGCGTCCGACCCGGCGTTTCGGTGGCGCGAGACCGACACGCCGGTCGGTCCGGTGCCCGCCGTCGCCGGCGTCGACGCGGGCGCGACGGGGCCGAACGGCCGGCCGGCGGTCCCCCGACTGCTGTGTGAGGTCGGCTCGCAGGTCGTCGCGGTCCTCGCGGGCGTCGAGAGCCTCCAGACGCCGCCCGCGGAAGCGTTTCCGTACTTCTACCGGCGCGATCCGACCGACAAGCGGTTTCGCGTGCGCCGCGGCGACACCGGCGCGGTCGTCGAGACCGTCAGCGGCTTCGCGCCGATGCGAGCCGCCGGCTTCGTTCCCGTGCCGATGCCGCTCGTTCCCGAACACGTTCTGGGCCCGGACGCCGCCGTCGCCGGCGCGTGGGACCTGATCGTCGCCGATGACGCCCCCGGCACCGGCGAGGCCGACACCGCCGAGTTCGACCGGACCGACCGATGATCACGCTCAAGGGCCGACGGAGCCCACGGGACCCATGAGCGTCACCTACGACGACCTCACCGTGGAGTGGCTCGGCTACGCGACCGCCCGCGTCGCCGCCGACGGCCCGGTCGTGTACACCGATCCCGGCCGCTACGGCGTCCTCGACGACTACTGGGCCCGCGACGGCGACGTCGTCGTCGTCACCCACGACCACCACTACGACCCGGCAGGGATCCGCTCGGTCGCCGACGCGGACGCGACCCTCGTGATCTACGAGGCCGTCGACCCGGAACGGATCGACCGCGACGTGGAACCGATCGCCGCGCTCGAGGCCGACTACGAGGTCGTCCGCGTCGACGACGAGACCCGCGTCGACGTCGAGACCGACGAGGGGACGGTCCCCGTCTGGTCGGTCGCCGCCTACAACGAGCCGGACGGGCCGTGTGCGAACGCCGACGGCACCGTTCCACACCCGGCGGGGTTCGGCTGCGGATTCCTGTTTTCGGTCGGCGACCGCACGGTCTTCTGGCCCGGCGACGGGGACGCCCTCGAGGGGTTCGCCGAACTCGACGTGAGCGTCTTCCTCGCGAACATCGGCGGCGGGGGAATCGTCTCCGACCGTCACGCCGCCGCCGACCTCGCCGAACGGATGGCCCCGGAGCTGGTCGTCCCGATCCACTACGACACGTTCGAACTGCTGGCGGCGGACGGGGAGGCCTTCGCCGGCGACGTCGCCGCGCGGTCGATCCCGGTCGCGCTCGACGAGCGGTCGGCGACCCAGTGACCGGCCGACGGGCGTGAGTCCTCGCGGGTCCGCTCCGACGCCGGCACCTCGGCGAACCGTTTTTACGCTTCGTCTCGTAGGACGGAGCATGTACGTCCGCGACGCCAAGAACCGTGACGAGGCGTGGTTGCTGGACGCGATCGAGACCGTGGGACTCGACGATGTCGCCTTTCGCTCGCGGGATTACGTGATCGCGGTCGACGAGGAGTCGGGCGACCGCGCCGGGTTCGGCCGGCTGCGGATGCACAAGGCCGACGGCGACGAGGCGGTCGAGCTCACGGGTATCGGCGTCCTGCCGGAGTGGCGCGGCACCGGCGTGGGCGCACACGTCGTCGAACGACTCGTCGACACGGCCGCGGCCGAGGAGTTCGAGCACGTGTACGTGCTCACCGACCAGCCGACGTACCTCACCCAGTTCGGCTTCGAGGAGGTCGACGACGACGCTCTCCCGGCGTCGCTGGCCGACCGCCGCCCGGAAAAACGCGAGACGCTCGACGGAGAGATCACCCCGTTGCGGCTCTCGACGGACGGCTTCGAGATGCCCGCCGGGCTTCGGGAAGCGTTCAAACACGCGGAGGCCGGCGCCGGCGACGACGACGCCGAGGAGACGACGGAGTCGCCGGAGGACTTCGGCATCGACCCGGAGACGGCCACGTACAAGTACGACACCGGCCGGTGAGCCGGCGCCGGCTCGGCGAGCCCCCGAGTATTATCCCCCTCCCCGCCGATATTCGAGCATGGAGCCGCTGATCGAGGCCGCCCGCGACGCGCTCGCGAACGCGCACGTCCCGTACTCCGAGTACCGCGTCGGGGCCGCGCTCCGCGCCGCCGACGGAAGCGTGTACACCGGGTGCAACATCGAGAACGCCAACTACTCCAACAGCCTCCACGCCGAGGAGGTCGCGGTCGCGAAGGCGGTCACGTCGGGCCACGACGCGTTCGACCGGCTCGCCGTCAGCTCCGGCGTGCGCGACGGCGTCACTCCCTGTGGCATGTGTCGACAGACGCTCGCGGAGTTCGCCGCCGACGACCTCGTCATCGTCTGTGACGAGGGGGGTGACGCGGCGAGCGAGTACACCCTCGGCGAACTGCTTCCCGCGTCCATCTCCGCGGAGACGCTCGACGCGGCCGACCGCTGAGACGGCGGGCGTCGCGGGGAGTGGGTTGCGGCCGCAGCCGACGACCGACACCACAGCCACGGACCGGCTCGCCTCGAAGGACATATGCCGAGCGGCTCGGTAGCATCCGTCATGACTGACGACAGCGAGGACCCGAACGCGGATGTCCAGTATCACCTCGAGGTCGGTCCCGGCGACGTCGCCGACGCCGTCCTCCTTCCGGGAGACCCCGAGCGCGTCGACACGGTGACCGCGTTGTGGGACGACCACGAGGCGGTCGCGTCTCACCGGGAGTATCACACCGCGACCGGCAGCTACGACGACACCCCGATATCGGTGACCTCGACCGGGATCGGCTCGCCGTCGGCCACCATCGCGGTCGAGGAGCTCGCGCGCGTCGGCGTCGACACGATGATCCGGGTCGGCTCCTGTGGCGCGATCCAGCCGGCGGCCGAGGTCGGCGACCTCGTGATCACCACCGGCGCGGTCCGGCAAGAAGGGACGAGCGACGAGTACGTTCGCGGGGATTATCCGGCGACCGCAGACGGCGAGGTCGTCTCCGCGCTCGTCGCCGCCGCCGAGCGACTCGGTCACACGTACCACACGGGGATCACCATGAGCGCGGACTCGTTTTACGCCGGACAGGGCCGCCCCGGGTTCGAGGGGTTCGAGGCGGCCGGCTCCGACGCGCTCGTCGCGGAGCTCCAAGCGGCCAACGTCACCAACGTCGAGATGGAGGCGTCGGCGATCCTCACGGTCGCGAGCGTGTACGGCCTCCGGGCGGGCGCGGTGTGTTCCGTCTACGCCAACCGCACCACCGGCGAGTTCCGCACCGAGGGCGAGTCGCGAGCCGCCGAGACGGCGAGTCTCGCGGTGGCGCTGCTCGCGCGCATGGACGAGGTCAAACGCGAGGCCGGCGCAGACCGCTGGCACGCCGGCCTCTCGTTGTGAACGCAGGCGGCGCGTACCCGCCGTTCACCCGGGATTACCGGCGAAAAACGCTTTCAAAGCGTCTTTACCTGCGGCCCGCCCACCGTACGACATGACATCACAGGTCGTCGTCGTCGGCTCCGGGTACGCCGGCGCCGGGGCGGTGAAAGCGTTCGAAGACGCGGTCGGCGAGGGCGAAGCGGAGCTCACCTGGATATCCGAACACGACTACCACCTCGTCTTACACGAGGTACACCGGGCGATCCGGAACCCCGCGGTCGAAGAGAAGCTCATGATCTCCGTCGACGAGATCATGTCCGCGGAGTCCACGTTCCTCGAGGGTCGCGTCGTCAACGTGAACACCGACGAGCGAGTCGTCGAGACCGCGGCGGGCGACGCCGTCGAGTACGACTACCTCCTGTTGGCGCTCGGGTCGACGACCGCGTTCTTCGGCATCGAGGGGCTGAAACAACACGCACACCAGCTGAAAGGGATCGAGGACGCCCGGGGTATCCACGAGGACATTCGAGAGGCGGCCGCAAACGCCACCCGCTCGGATCCCGCGCGCGTCGTCGTCGGCGGCGCGGGCCTGTCCGGGATCCAGACCGCCGGCGAGGTCGCCGAGTACCGCGACAAACACCGCGCGCCGATCCAGATCACGCTCGTCGAAGGCCTCGACGAGGTGTTTCCGGGCAACGACCCGGGGGTCCAGAACGCGCTGCGTCGGCGGCTCGAGAACGCCGACGTCGAGATTCTCACCGGCGAGTTCATCTCGAAGGCCGACGCCGACGCGGTGTACTTCGGCGGCGGCGAGGACGAAGACGAGACGACGCTTCCGTACGACGTGTTGGTCTGGACGGGCGGGATCACGGGCCAGGAGGAACTCGACGGCGTCGGCATCAAAAAACACGACCGCTCGAACCGGGTGATGGCCGAGTCGGACTTCACGACGAGCGCGGAGCGCGTGTTCGCGATCGGCGACACCGCCCTCATCGACCAGGGCGACGACGTCGCGCCGCCGACCGCACAGGCCGCCTGGCAGGCGGCGGAGGTCGCCGGCGAGAACCTCGCGCGGGCCGCACGCGGCGCGCCGCTCAAATCGTGGCGCCACGACGACAAGGGAACCGTCATCTCCGTCGGCGAGAAAGCGGTCGCTCACGACGTCGTCGGCATGCCGATCAAGACGTTCGGCGGGACCCCGGCGAAGCTGTTGAAGAAGGCGATCGCGTCCCGCTGGATCGCGAAGGTGTCGTCGGCCGGCCGCGGCGTCAGCGCGTTCGCCGACATGTGAGCGCGGGCGTGGCTATCGGACCCGCTCGAGAACGCCCGTGAGCGTCTCGGCCCCGGGAGCGCTCCGACCAGAATCGCCGTCAGTGCGCCGGCTCCTCGGCGGGCGCGTGCATGTCGTCGATCCGGAGAATGAGCACGTTTGCGGTGTCGTCTTTGCCGTCGATGGTCCCTTGGATGAGAAGCTTCGAGAGCGGGGTCGGTCCGACCGTCACGGAGTCGCCCTCGTGGAAGTCCCGTACCGAGCCCTGGAGGTGTATCTCGGCGCGACACAGCTCCGGGTGGTGGACGCTCGACAGGTCGATCCCGTCGACGTTGACTCCCTCTACCTCCTCGCCTTCGTGTTTGATCGGGACGTGTGCGGGCTCGTCCATGCGCTGAATGTCGAGCGCCTCGTAGGCGTTCGAGGTCGGCTTGTACCCGCCCTTCGGACCCGGCACCCCCTCGACGAGCTGGAGCGCTTTCAGGCTCTGCATCTGATTGCGAATCGTGCCGGGGTTGCGGTCGACCTCGTCTGCGATCGCTTCGCCTTTCACGGCGTCTTCCTCCTCGCCGTAGAGGTTGATCAGCGCCGAAAGGATGCTCTTCTGGCTCGACGTGAGCTCTATGGATGACATAGCTCTGATTAGATTGCCATCCCGCATAAATGCGATGGAAGTGCCTTATAAAGACGCGGGATCCTGGCTGAACGACCGTGATATACCGTCCGTAGAGCCGGCAAACCGGACGTGCGCCGCCGGCTCTGGCGGCCCCCGCGGTTTCACGTGTCGGTCGGGCCTCTCGCGTGGTCGCCCGGTCGCCAGCGCGGATCGACTCCGCGCCGAATCCCCGCCATTCAAACCGTGAGGGGCTCCTCTTTCGGTATGACGACGATCAGGATCCTCGGCGCGCCGACCGACTACGGAGCCAACCGACGGGGCGTCGACATGGGACCCTCAGCGATCCGGTACGGAGGGCTCGCCGACGAACTCGCGAGCGCGGGCGCCGACGTCGTCGACGCCGGGGACCTCTCGGTTCCTCGGGCGGAAGAACGCGACCCGGACGCCGCCGCGCCGGAGACGGGCGACGCGAAGTTTCTCCGCGAGACCGCCGACGTCTGCCGCCGGCTCGCCGACGAGGTGAGCGGGTCGCTCGGAGACGGCGCGGTCCCGCTCGTGCTCGGCGGCGACCACTCGATCGCCATCGGCTCGCTCGCGGGATCTGCTCGCGACGCGACGATTGGCGCGGTGTGGTTCGACGCGCACGCCGACCTCAACACGCCGTCGACGACGCCGTCAGGAAACGTCCACGGGATGCCGCTCGCGGCCGCGCTCGGACTCGACGAGTTCGCGAACACGCCGTGGGCGAACGCGGCCGGACTCGCGCCGGAGAACGTCGCGCTCGTCGGGCTCCGGTCCGTCGACGACGCGGAAGCGGCGCTCCTCCGCGACCGGGGGTTCGCCGCCTACACGATGGCAGACATCGACGAACGGGGGATCACGGCGGTGACCGAGGAGGCGATGGCAGCCGCGTCGGCGGGGGTCGACGGCGTCCACGTCAGTCTCGACCTCGACTGGCTCGACCCCAACGAGGCCCCCGGCGTCGGCACGCCGGTTCGGGGCGGCGTCACCTATCGGGAAGCACACCGCGCGATGGAGATCGTCGACGAGACGGCGTTTCTCCGGTCGATGGAGCTCGTCGAGGTCAATCCGACGCTCGACCGGCGCAACGAGACCGCGGCGCTCGCGACGGAACTCGCCGCCAGCGCGTTCGGCAAGCGAGTGATCTGAGCCGGTCACGCCGCCCGCTCGACGCTCCCGCCGAGATCCGCGATCGTCTCGAAAAAGCCCGGGAACGAGACATCGACGTGTTCGCCGCCGCAGATCGTCGTCGTGCCCTCCGCTGCGAGCCCGGCGACCGCGAGCGACATCACGATCCGGTGGTCGGCGCGGCCGTCGACGGTCGCGCCTCGGAGGTCGGTCTCGGAGCCGTGGACGGTCAACGCGTCCGGCTCCTCGGTCGTCGCCGCGCCGAGCCGCTCGAGTTCTTCGGCCATCGCAGCCACCCGGTCGGTCTCCTTGTAGCGGACGTGCTCGCAGTTGTCTATCCGCGTGTCGCCGTCGGCGACCGCCCCGAGCGCCGCGACGGTCGGAAGCAGATCCGGCGTGTCGCCGACGTCGACGTCGACGCCCGACAACGACGAGCGCTCGACGCCGATGACGCCCGCCTCCCGGTCCCAGTCGATCGTCGCGCCCATCCGCTCGACGATGTCGACGATCGCCGCGTCGCCCTGTGCGCTCGGCCGTGCGCCCTCGATACGCACGGAGCCGTTGGGGGCGGCCGCGACCGCGCCGGCGGCGACGAGATACGAGATCGACGAGAAGTCGCCAGGAACCTCGTACCGGCCGTCTGCGGGGGCGTACGTTTGTCCACCGGGGACGGAGAATCCCTCCGCGCCCGCGGCGGTTTCGCTGCCGATCGGCTCGGCGGTGACCCCGAACTCCGCCAACAACTCGAGCGTGATATCCACGTACGGGGCGGACTTGAGCTCCGTCGTCAGCGATATCTCGATCCCGTCGTCGGTGACCGCACCCGCCATCAACAAGGCGGTGACGTACTGCGAGGAGACGTCACCGGGAATCGCCACCGCGCCGCCGGAGAGCGGTCCGACGACGACGAGCGGCGCCCGGCCGTTCCTCCGGGTCGACTCCGCGCGAACGCCCAGATCGGTGAGGGCGTCGAGCAGCGGCCCCTGTGGGCGCGACCGCAGCGACTCGTCGCCGGTGAGCACGGTGCCGCCGTCCGCGAGCGCGGCGGTGCCGGTCACGAGCCGGGTGGTCGTTCCCGAGTTCCCGCAGTCGATGACGTCGTCCGGGACCGCGGGTCGCCCGCCGAAGCCGTCGACGGCGAGGGCGTCCTGCTCGGCGTCCCACGCGTCGGGAGCGGGCTCGACGGAGCCCCCGAAGGCGGTCACGGCGCGTCCGGTCGCGCGCGTGTCTGCCGAGACGAGCGGCGAAACGACGGTCGCCCCGTCGCTGTAGCCCGCCGCGAGCAGCGCGCGGTGTGTGTAGCTCTTCGAGGGGGGAGCCCGAGCCGTCCCTTCGACCGCCGATCTGGTGACGTGAACGTCCATACCGTCTCGTGTCGCCCGCGTGGATAAGTCGGTACCGGACGTGACATGTCGGCCGTCGAGGTGACGCGGCGACGTCGGAGCTGAGACCGGCGGCGCCGACCCCGAGACCGGCGTCGGTCAGATCGTCGGCGGCGCGTCCCGTCCGATCACGATCACCTGCCCCTCGACGTCTTCTAACGCGGCGACGCGGCCGCCGATCTCGACGGGTCCGTCGTCGGTTTCGACGACGAGCGAGGCGACCTCTTCGGTGTCCTCGAACGCGACGTCCACCACCCGGCCACGGACGGTGGTCGACCGGCCCGTCTCGATCTCACGGCCCTCGACGGCGGCGTAAAACGCCTCGCCGTCGAACTCGCGGATGTCCTTGACCGCCCGTCGGATCGAGGCGTATCGGCGGGGAAACGGCCGGGACTTTCCGTCCGCGGCGACCGTCTCCGCGGTGGTCCACAGGACGGTCCCGAAGAATCCGGAGACGAGAAAGCCCAGCGCAGACCGGTTGAATATCACGCCGTACCGCTCGCGGTCGTCGCGGAGGGCGTCCTGAGTCGCGTACACCGAGTACTCCCCGTCGCCGACCGCGAGGACGGGCGTGGTGATCCCCCGTCGCGTGCGCGCGATCGTCGCCACGTCGAGATACTCGAACGCCGACGGATCCGGGGCGCGCGATGCCGGCGTCACGAGCAGTTCGACGCTGACCCCTTCCGTCACCTTCTGTGCCAGGTCGTCTCGGAACCGACGCAGCAGGTCCGGGGTGAGCGACACCGCCAGCTCGTACTCCGCGCCGGTGATCACCTCCTCGAGATACCGGAGGATCGTCGAGCGTGATTTCACGAGCGACACCGCCTCTTTCTCGCGGGTCGGCGCCGTGTACCGCGCCTCCAGCTCGTCGACCATCTCGACGAACGAGGAGCGCAGTTCGTCGAAGGCGTCGTCCGGGTCGACGGCGACGATCTTCATCGGGCGCGACTCGCGGAGCTCGACGAGCCCGCGGTCCGAGAGGCTTCGCACCGTGTCGTACACCCGCGGCTGCGGGATGTCGGTTCTGTCGGCGATATCGCTCGCGGTCAACTCGCCGTGTTCTAACACCGCGAGGTACGCGTCGATCTCGTACTCTCCCAGGTTGAACCGGTCTCCGACGCGATCGAGTGTTGACCGCAGATCGTCTGCCATACGACGCCCGACGGGCGCGTCCGGTATAGCCCTTTACTATGAGCCGAGTTGTATCGCGTTCTGTAGCGGGGTACTTCGTTCTCGACGGCCGGCGCTTCGCCGGTCGTCTCGCCCGTGTGGCCGCGGGAGGAAACGCTTTTTCGCGTGGCCGACGCGGTGGCGGTATGGCACAACCGGTGGGGATCGCTCCGATCGTCGAGTGGGTGCCGCGACTCGCCGCGCTCCCCGGGATCCGGCTGCTCGTCGTCGCCCTCTCGATCGCCGGCGGCGTGGCGCTCGCGCGGCTCGTCGTCCGGATCATCGGACGGCGGGTCGCCCAGCAGTTCTCCCGACAGAGCGTCGCACAGACGGTCATCCGCGGCGTTCACGCCGGCACGGTCGTTGCCGCCTTTCTCACCGGGCTCTGGATCGTCGGGTTTCGGTTCACCGACCTCCTGATCGGGACGGCCGTCCTGTCTGCGGTGGTCGGTATCATTCTCGCGCCGCTGGTCGGGAACTTTATCAACGGGGTGTTCGTTCTCGCGGACCAGCCGTTCGAGATCGGCGATATGGTCGAACTGGACGACGGGACGCAGGGCTTCGTCGAGGATATCACCATCCGGTACACGAAGATTCTGACCCTGGACAACACCTTTCTCGTCGTTCCGAACGGGACGATGCGCGAGCGGGACGTGACGAACTACTCCGCGGAAGACGAACGGACCCGGCAGACGATCGACCTGCTCGTCACCTACGAGTGCGACGTGAGCCAGGCCCGCCGGCTCGTCGAGCGCGCCGCCCGCGACTGCGAGGCGGTCGTCAACGGCGGGCCAGACATCCGGATCGGCGTCGCTCGCTACGTCGCGGGCCCGGACTGCCGCATCCACGAGTTCGCCGACGACGGCGTGTTGTTACGGCTCCGATACTGGATACAGACCCCGTACAAGCTCGGCAAGGTGCAGTCGGACGTGAACACCAGAATCCGCGAGCGGCTCGCCGACGCGGACGTGACGATGGCCTACCCACATCGTCACCTGGTGTTCGACGACACCTCCGGCACCGCGGCGGTCGGCATCGACCGATCCGGTCGAACCCCCGACGCGGCGGCCGAGACGGGCGTCGACGCCACGCCCACGGCGGCCGACACGACCGGCCGGGACGGTCCTCGTCGCGACGCCAGTTCCGACCCCGAGACGACCGAATCTCGGGGTGGGGCCTCGACCGATCCGGCCGACGACACGCCGGACCGCGACGCGTCGTCCGGCGGGTGAACTCAGTGCCGAAACAGGTGAACGGCGTCGTCGTCGCGAACGAGACAGAACCTCGATCCGTCGTTCGCCGGAACGCGCGTCGTCTCCTCCCGCGTCGTGAACACCCGGGCGAACGGTGCTCCACAGGCCGGACACGGGATCCCGTCTCGGTTTGCCCAAAGACTCGTGTCGCCGGTGTCCCGGAGCTGTTTCAGCGCGTGGCGGTGGTCGTGGGCGTCGAACGCCGGCATGGGCGTGGATTCGCTCCGAGGGATTTGAAGCTGTACCCGCGAGTATCAGAACTGATTCGACCGACGGCTCTCGGCGAGATCCCGGTACGGCTCGTGTCCGGGCGGACTGCGGTCGGCACGGCCACCGGGCGCTGCTCGGTCTCTCCCCGCTCACTGCGACGGCTCCAGACCGTCGAGTTCGTCTGCTGCCCGCGAAAGCGCCTCCGGGTCGCCGGTTCGAACGTAGTCGCCGACGGCGTTTGCGGCGTCGACGAGCGCGTCGGCGGTCTCGGGGTCGACGCCGCCCTGTAACGCCTCGAGGCGCTTCGCCTGGTCTCTGATCCGTCCGAGAACCCCGCGAGCGGGCTCGACCCGGGCGGCTCCGTCGACCGCGGACTCGTCGGCGACCGAGACGGACACCGCCGACGCCCCTGCCGCTTCGCCGCCGAACCCGCCCGTCGGCTCGGCCGTCGCGTTCTCACCGGCGGCGAGTTCATCGAGAAAGGTCAACGCGTCCTCTCGAAACTCTTCGACGGCGCGCGCGGCGGCCATTCCGCGAGCCTCCCACATGGTGTCTGGAACGGCGGCCGTCTCAGGTCGGTCACCCTCGTCGGCGCCGGCGAGGAGCGCGAGCAGGTACTCTCGGTCGAACTCCGTGGGATCGCGCAGGCGGTCGTACACGTCGACGGCCTCGATCAGCTCGCGTGCCGCGAGGTACGTCGAGTCCAGCCGGCGAAGGTCTCCGCCGTTGATGAACCCTCGCTTGTGGACGTACCGACGAAGGTCGCGTTTCAACTCGTCGACGCCCTCCGACGGGAGCGTCCCGCGCGCCTCGCCGAAACGGGTCCGATGCGCGTTCAACTCGAGATCGACGGGAGTGTCGGTGTGGGTCGCACGCTCCGCGACGCCGACGCTGCGGAGACTCTCACACTGAGGACACTCGATCGCTCCGGTCTCGTAGTACGACCAGCGGTTCCCGCAGTCACGACACTCCCGCTCGCCGCGAACGTTCATACGACAACGCTCGTCCGCTTCGGGGTAAAACGCTGCGGGTCGTCCACACTCCGTTCCCCGGAGCAACGATGACATATATGTGCTGTCCGAGAAACGGGCGCGTATGAGCTGGAACGCCGTCGACGCCGTGGACGACGCGGTCGAGGCCACCCGTCGGTTTCTGTTCCCCGTCAGCCTGGTTCGCTGGGCGAAGCTCTCCGCGCTCGTGTTGTTGATGGGCGGCAGCGCGGGCACGAACGTACCCGTCTCCGCCCTCCAGAACCCCGAGTTTCTCGTGGAGTCTGGCGACGTCGAGACCGGTTCGCTCGGCGAGGTGACCGGCGCTGGCCCCGATCCGATCGCCGAGATCGGAGCGGTCGACACCGAGGTCATCCTGGCGGCCGCGGCCGTCGTCGTCGTCGCCGTCGTCGCCTTCTCGATCGCGTCACTTTCGTTGCGGCTGGCGTACTACGACGCGCTTCGCACGAACGACGTTCGGTTGTGGCGACCGTTCCTCGACCGGCTTCCACAGGCGGTCGGGTTGTTCGCGCTCACGACGGCGCTCAACCTGCTGGTCGCGAGTCCGATCGCCGTCGCCGTGCTGGCGGGAACGACCGTCGGCTGGACCCCCGCCGACGCCCTCGGGTCGGCAGTCGCCGGCCTTCCGGCGTGGGCACTCGGCGTGCTCGGTTTGTGTTCCGTGGCGGTCGTTCTCGGCGGCCTGCTCGCGCTTCGATTCACCCGCGAGTTCGTCGTGCCGGTGATGGTCCTCTGGGACCGCGGAGTGCTCGCGGGATGGAGGCGGTTCTGGGCTACGCTCCGCGGATCCTGGACCGAGTTTCTCGTGTACCTCCTCGTTCACCTCCTTCTCGGGCTCGGGATCTCTCTCGCAGAGAGCTTCGTCACCGTGTTCCTCGCCGGCCTCGTCGCCGTCTTCGCCGGCGTCGTCGTGCTGATCGCCGCGGGGCTGCTCGGCGGACTCCCGGCGCTGACCGGGTCCGTCACCGGGGCCGCGTTTCTCGCCGCGGTCGTCGGTCTCGCGTTGATCGCGCTGGTTCTGCTTCTTCTGCCGATCCGGGTCGTCACCCGCACGTATCTGATCACCTACGAGGTGTCGACGCTCGCCGGCGTGGATCCCCGACTCGCGATGCTCGACTCGGCGATCGACCCGAAGGCGTCCGACGAGACGCCCAGATAGGACGCCTCCGAGGAGTCGGAGGGAGACGCCCGTCGAAGCCACCCTTCGA